>CAMTDY010000182.1 GCA_947070915.1 uncultured Roseburia sp. | reverse complement strand
AGATCAATGATCCAGACAATTATTTTTGATGTGGGAGACGTTCTCCTGGAATACCGTTGGCTGGAAATGCTGACAGACCATGGATTACCTGAGAAAGAAGCATCTGTCATCGGGGAAACGATGTTTACTGACCCGCTCTGGGATGAACTGGATCTGGGAATCCGGTCCCGGACAGAGATCATCCAGGATTATGAACAAAAATATCCACAATACAAAGAGGAGATTTCCTGGTTCCTGAACCACGGAGAGTTCATGCACGTACCGAGAAAAGACGTGTGGAAAAAAGTCCACCAGCTGAAAGAAAAGGGATATCACATCTATCTGCTGTCCAACTATTCCGAAGATCTGTTCCACAAGCATACCGACGATGCCGATTTTATGAAAGATATTGACGGAATGGTCGTATCCTGGCAGATCCATAAGGCCAAACCCTCCCCTGATATTTATCTTCACCTGTTGGAAACCTATGGGCTGACTCCCTCAGAATGTATCTTTTTTGACGACCGTCCCGCCAACACGGAAGCCGCAAGAAAATTAGGCATCCAGGCGGTGACGGTCACTTCCAGGGATGTCCTCATGGCAGAGCTGGAGAAACTATGAATACAATGAATATATGATTAAGGAGGCTGATACCAATGAAACCATTTAAATCCTTCACTGCCCTGTTTTTATCTGCATGCATGTTCCTGACCGCCTGTGGCGGCAATCTTACTCAAAATAACAACACAGCATCCGAAGGTGCGGTCTCGGGCAGCGCCGTATCCGGCCAGTCCATATCGGAATCTGTTGTCCCCAGGAAAATGACAGCAAAAACCCCCTACGATTATGAAGATCAAAACGCTGCCGTATTTACGGTCAAAGAAAGCACGTCCCAGGAATACCGTGCCGAAGTCAGCGTCCGCACAGAGGTAGAAGATACCGGCGAGATCCCTCAGTTCCACTGGGAGCTTTATCTGGATCTGGCAGATGAGATCAAGGAAATATCCGGCGCCACCATCCTCTCCCACGAAGGAACCCGCTATATCATCCGCGGCGAGATCCCACATCATTCTCCCGATGACGGGCTGGATGAAGAATGGGTTGAATTCAAAGCCAGTTTTGAGATAACAGTGGCTTACCAGGGCAGTATCCATAAACCAAAATTATGTTTTTTTTCAAAGAAACTATATCCTTTGTCTGACAAAAAATACGACTGCCAGCTGATGGATCTGGAAACAAAGGGCGACGCCATGACCGGCAGGATCCGTCTCGTAAACCGTTCCGGTGAGAAAATACCCGGGTGGGAACTCAGCATAGATTCCAACTTTGAGATAACCGCTCTTGATGACAGCCATACATATAGTAAAATGCAATACTGCATGGACGATGACCACAAGAAAGCATGGAAGCAGCAAATTTGTTCCACAACGGGAAATCTGGATCTGGAAGCAGGTGAAACAAAGGAGATTGCTTTCACTGGAATCTGCCACACAAAAAAACCGGCGCTGGAAGAAAGTATACTATACGAACAATGCGAAGCAGATGACGATGAAACCTGGTACGAGTTAGAAGATATATACGGCGGTAGTTATGGGAAAATGGATCAATATCTCCTTGCGGATACTGTTTTCGGCATGGACCTTTTCTTTGTCTTTGATAAGAAAGAAAAGGACAGCTACACAGCGACTGCCGAACTTACCAATGTCGTTCCCTGTGGTTACATACACTCTGAAGAATCAGAAGATGATAATGATGAAGAATTTGACGAAGGCGATGCCATCGCTGACTGGGAGATCTATCTTGAATGCGAGGACAGCATCGAGAGCATAACCGGCGCCGAAATCGTCTCCCATGAAGGAAATGTATATCATATCCGGGCAGAGGATCCGGATAAATGGATCTCCCCTTTTTCCTTTACCACCTTTCAGGTAAAGGTATCCTGCCCGGAGGGGATCCACCCGCTGGGAAAAACATATCTGACACGGGCAAAGATACAGAATACGTATGATTCTGATACGTCAGTAAAGGAAAAAGAATTTACCGTAAATAAGAACTTATTGAAAAAAGCCGCCGGCACCCGGTGGCTGTCCTACTACGAAATATATTCCCTCTGGTTCGATCCCGATGGATTGGACTATGACGAAGAATATGACGGATTTTTAGAACGCCAGAAATGGGGAGAAAAGATGGGACGGATGCTGGAATAGCAACGTATCTATCAGATAAAAAATGAACAGCTGTCCGCTCAACAAAGCAGCTGTTCATCTCTTTTAAACAAAATGGACCTGGCGGGAATCGAACCCGCGTCCAAACCGGAATCCCATGTACTTCTACTATCATAGTTCATTCTTTTACATTCCCTCCACCTGACGGAAATGAACATCCTTCAGGCTTTAGTAGCTTCATAATACGCCCGTATACGCAAAGCTTAATATACGTCGTTTCCTACATCATTGATGCCTGGCTCCCAGAGTGTAGGTGCTCCAGGTCAGACAGCAGCACTTAGGCTGCGTATGCTAATCTATTATCGTCAGCGTTTAATTTTTTCTGCGTTTTAACGTGGTCACAGCCCACGGATAGCTTCTCCATCTTCAGCCGGCCTGTCGAAACCAGTACAAGCCCGAAGTTTTCGTACTGTGATTATACAATAACAAAAACAGTTGCTTTTGTCAAATGAAATTTTTTACAATTTTATCTATTTTTCACCCAGCCGGGTATAAAAACAGCAATTCAAAAATAAAATGATAAAAAATCCGCCGGGAATAATTCTATGAATGATATCGAAAAAGAAAAAGAGAATCTCATCATTTTTACAAAGGTAGGAGCCATCGTACTCACCTCACTTCTTCTTCTTGTAACAAGTATTTATTTTTACCCACAAACCGCCGCCACCATCAGCTCTCATATCAATACAAGCCAGAAAGAGCTTCCCATCTATTGTGTCGACAAAGGAGACGAGGCAAAAATATCGATTTCGTTTGATGCTGCCTGGGGAAATGAGGACACACCTAAACTATTGGAGATCTTAAAACAAAACGATGTCCGCGCCACATTTTTCATGACAGGAGGATGGATCGAAAAATATCCCGATGACGTCAAAGCCATCGCTGCCGGGGGACATGATCTCGGTAACCACAGCGAAAATCACAAGCAGATGTCCCAGCTCTCCGCCGAACAATGTAAGGAAGAAATCATGAAACCCCATGAAAAAGTAAAACAGCTGACAGGCAAGGACATGTGTCTGTTCCGGCCGCCCTATGGAGATTACAATGACAACCTGATCAATGTCTGCCGGGAAATCGGATATTATCCCATCCAATGGGATGTGGATTCCCTGGATTGGAAAGACTATGACGCAAGTACCATTATCAAAAAAGTAACAGAACATAAACATCTGGGCAATGGCACCATCATTCTCTGCCACAACGGCGCCAAACACACAGCAGAGGCATTGGATACCATGATCAAAACACTGAAAGAAAAAGGGTTTTCCTTTGTACCGATCTCAGAACTCATCATGAAAGATGGATATACGATCAATCATGAGGGGCGGCAGGTGAAAGCTTAATATGTTAAGCCAAAACCCCGGTATGCCGTAATTGGCACACCGGGGTTGTAAATTAACGCACCATCTTCCTCAGAATATTTTCATGCCTCTACATTTTTAAGCAAGTTAATAAAATCTGTGTAAAAACGTTCATAACTAAGCGGACAGGTTTTTCGTAATGTTGAAATTGTTGAGTGATCTGCAATTTTATTAAAATCTTCTTGACAAGATTGATATGTACCATACCGACGATCCAAGCTTCGAATTAGTCGTACAAAATAATTTTTCGGATAATTACTATCAGGATCCGTTTTTGCCCCCCAGACATACTCTGGCTTATCCGGCAGTTTACTTTCAGATATAGAAAGATGAAATATTTGTTCCAAAGCTGCTTTATCTCCTAACATCCAACACTCTATCATACTTAAGGGTATCATTGGAATGGCTTGATCTGAACTCAATCCATTTTTTACTTCTTCATACACTTCTTCATAATGTTTAGCGACCGCTGAGCAATTGCTGCTTTTGGTTCCTGTTCCCTTATCAGCATCACAGTAAAATATTCCGGCATCACAATTATTCTTATTCTTCAATATCATGAATTTCTTAGCCGGAATGCCTCTTCCAGACAGTCCCTTTGTAGAACGTCCTTGCACTCTTACTTTCATGACGTCTTGTTTTTCAATTGGCAACAGTTCTACATTCATTCCTTGCTCTTTTGCTATTTTTTCAGCATAAATGATTGCTGGTCCTGGCAACCACTCTCCTGTACCATACTCTTTTTTCCCATAATCCGTGTTTCCCTCACCGGTTATAGCAATTTTCATCATATCAACCTTCCTCACGATATGCAAGTAATTTATCTAACAACTCCATTTGTGACATATTAAGCAATATCTCTCCTGGATACATATAGTCCAGTTGTTCTTTCATCTGTTCACTTTCAAAAAGCTGCACCGACTTTGTGTATCCGTCATCATCCCGATACAGATAAATAATATTCTCTGGTGGAATATAATCCATAAATACTGTGCTATGAGTTGTCAAAATCAACTGATGTCCTCTCTCTTCGTACATTTTCCCAAGAAGTTCGATCAACTGCTCCGCATAATTCGTATTTACGCCATTCTCTACCTCATCTAAAAGCATTGTTGCATTGGACTCTTTTATTTCACTGATAGCAACAAAGGCTAACAAGCGTAACATACCATCGCTCATCTCTTTTGAAGATACATGGATCTCCTTATTTTTATATTTTTCCACGCTATCGATCTGGGTCCAGCCGGGTTTACCCTGCGTCTTAGCATCTACTCCAGAAATTCTATCCCCCAACAGAAACGTCAGCTTATTCATAAAACTTTTTTTCTGCCCTGATGTCATCTGCTTTATAAATGATGGTAAATTTTTCCCAGACATTCCAATACTTTTTTTCACACCACGGCTGCTAAGTCTCATTTCATTTGGCGAAAGCATCTCAAAAGAAGCAGACTTTGCTAAAAAATCAACAAAAAGTTTAATCCGAAAATCCAACTTCTCATCTCGGTTCAACATTCGTAATACAGAGGAATGAATCGCCAGCGCTCCGGGTAAGATATTAATATCCTTATATTCATCTTTAATCCGTCCATCTTTCCCCTTTTGATACACTAACAATTCTTCTCCATTGCACACAAGACTTTCAGAGAGCAGACTCACTTCATTTTTGCCAGTATAAATCGACAAAACCATTTTCCAGTCATAACTTAAGTCTCCTTCATCCGAATGAAGTAAAACATTACTATCAAAATGAATTTTGTTTGAATTTATTAATTTAGACTTTATATTTTCTGCTGTCCAATTCCGGCGTTCCAGCATAATCCCAAAGTCTTCCTTTACTGAACTGCACAAGAAATCAATTGCCTGTAAAACACTACTCTTACC
>CAMTDY010000181.1 GCA_947070915.1 uncultured Roseburia sp. | reverse complement strand
CAATTTTAGGTTATATTTTTAAAGGATTACAAACCGATCATACTCCCTTTACACCACCCTAAAAAAAGGAACCACAAGCCTTTTTCAGACTCATGGTCCCCTAAATGCCCCTTCACATTCCAAGCCGCAGTGAGGCAAACAGGCAGAAGGAACAGAAGAAAATCAGCACAAAACATCCAGAGAGATCCCGGAAAAAATGGTCCCTCAGCTTACTGCGCAGGGAAGCTAACGGTGAGATTCCCGTCATCTGGTACACCAGATACATCAAAAAGGTTATGATAACCATATAGACCATATTCCGCAGCAGCGCTTCTGCCACAAAAATCAGCACCAGATGTGCCATAAGATACGCTGCATTTCCCTCATAAAGATGTTTTTGTGCCAGTCCCAGCAGATATGCGGTAAAGGGGCCGGTCATCGCGGACAGAAAAGTAACTGTGATCTGCGGATTCTTCTGCAGGAGAGAAGAAATATTACCGCCTCCCGCAAACATCTGCAGATATCCCACTGCTACCAGCGGTGCCAGTGTCAGAAGAGTCTTGGCAATGGTAAACCACCTGTCTTTTTCGTGATAATCTGCCAGGATTTTTACCTGCTTCCTTTTCTTTCCCATAGACATGCCTCCGATCTTACTTCAGTTCCGGCCAATAATCCTTATTTGCCTCGATCATGTCATCCAGGATCAGTTTTGCCACCCGGGCACTGGGCACGATTTTAGACAGGGTAAGGGCCTGCCACATCTTCTGATAACTTCCCTCGATCCATGCCTCCACTACCAGCTTCTCCACACTGACCTGCTGCTCTAAAAGTCCCTTCTGGAACTGTGGTATCGCCCCCTGGCAGATGCGTTCATATCCATTTGATCCGACGATACAGGGGATCTCAACCATTGCCGTCCGGTCAAAATTCTCCACCGCCCCCTCGTTGGGAACGATGAGAAGAAATCTCTCCTTTGTGTTTTCTGCGATGGCGCATGCCAGATCCACGATATAGGTGGCGTGAGCGTCCGCCTCAAAGCCGCAGTCCTTTGCGGTTCCTTTTTCAATGATTTCCCGGCATGCCCCAAATACCGTCTTTTCACGGCCTTCCATCACCTCGTTGGCACGGGTATGTTCCGGGTTGGAGTGTTCCACCACATAGTCCGGGTACAGATAATATTTGAGATAGGTATTGGGAATGGTATCAGGATCGATGGCATAGACGTCCTTTGCTTTTACAAAGGTCTCCTTCCAGCTGTCATCAATATGCTGGTTTGTTTCTGCGATCCCATCGGCAAACCCATTTGCCGCCACGTGCTTTTTAATCTCCGGCATCAAGTCATTTCCTTCACTGTCGTAGATTTTGTACCACCACCCGAAATGATTCAGACCATAATATCCCACCTGCATTTCTTTCCGGGATTTCAGCCCTACCATATTTGCCATTTTTTCCTCTAAGTCTATGGGCATATCACAAATATTCAGTATCCTGGAATTAGGACGTAGACGTCGGGTTGCCTCCGCAACGATCGCCGCAGGATTGGAATAATTCAGCATCCAAGCCTCGGGGGAATATTTTTCCATATAATCCAGGATCTCCAAAACGCCGCCGATGGAGCGCATTCCATAGGCAATGCCGCCGGGTCCGCAGGTCTCCTGTCCCACGACACCGTACTTGAGGGGAATCTTTTCATCCAGCTCACGCATGGCATATTTGCCGACACGGATATGGGCAAGAACAAAATCAATCCCGGTAAATGCCGTCTCCGGATCTGTGGTGTAGCCAAATTCTATATCCGGTGCATTTTCCTTAAGATAGATTTCGCAGGCCTTCGCCACCGTCTCCTGGCGCTCTGCATCGTTGTCATAAAACATGATCTTATGAATCGGAAAACGCTCCCGCTCCTCCAGAAGCATTAAGGCAATCCCCGGAGTGAAGGTGCTGCCGCCTCCAGCAACGGTTACAGCATATGATTGTTTCGACATAAATAAAACCTCCTGATTTTCTTTTATTATTTTCGATACGTGATAACGGTAGTCTTCCCTGCTTTGGCAAATTTATCCGGAATCAGCTGGATATCCCTGCACTCATCTGCATTTGTCATCAGCATCGGTGTATGCATCTTATAGCCCTTTGCCTTCATCAGCTTCATATCCACCTCACAGAGCAGCTGCCCTGCACTGACTTTGTCACCTTCCCGGACTTTTGCCGTAAATCCTTTTCCTTCCAGCTCTACCGTGTTGATCCCGATATGGACGAGAAGTTCCAGACCATCCTCTGTGGAAATACCAAAGGCGTGCAATGTATCCGCGATCATGGAAATCTCCCCATCCACCGGAGCATATACTTTACCATCCGTCACAATGACTGCCACACCCTCACCGAGAGCCCCTCCGGCAAATACCTCGTCCGGTACATCGCTCACCGGGATCACCTCCCCGTTTGCCGCCGCTTTGATCTCATACTGCTGCAAACTGGAATCATCAGATCCTATATTTTCTTCCGTATTCTTTCCCGTATCAGCAGCCTGTTCTTTCTGCGCTTCACTATTTTCTGTATTCAGCGCATAGGCAGATGGATCTGCCATGATATTTTCAAATTTCTCCCGGACGCTGGGCACGCTCATACCAACGATAACCTGCATCGCCTTTCCATTTTTAGAAATGCCATGGGAGCCCACACCTTTAAAATAAGCGTCGTCCTTTACCACCGTTTCATCCTTCACATTGATCCTCAGACGGGTGGCACAGTTGGTCACATCCACGATATTATCCGCACCCCCCAGTCCTTCCATGATCATGGCGGCCAGCATGGTCTTTTTGTCCATCTCCACATTTCCCGCCTGTCTGGCACGGAACTCTGCTTTAGAATAAAACTTCGTTTCGTCGCTTTCCTCCCGTCCCGGTGTCTTAAAATCAAACTTGAGGATCAAAAACCGGAATACGACAAAATAGATGGCTGTATAGACCAGTCCAATGACCAGCAGCAACAGATACTGCTTCCAGTGTGAACTCATCAGCGGAATAAAATTCAGGGAGCTCATCTCGATCAGACCGCCGGAAAACACACCAACGATACCAAACAGATTCATGGTCGTGGACAGACATGCCGCCAAAAATGCATGGACTACAAACAGGATCGGTGCGATAAAGAGAAACGTAAACTCGATGGGCTCCGTCACACCACAGACGATGGCTGTCAGAGTGATGGGGATCAGCAGTCCCTTGAGCTGCGTCTTCTTCTCCGGCTTCGCTGTGACATAAAATGCCAGGGCGATACCCGGGCATCCAAACAGCTTGGAGAATCCTGTCGCTGTAAATGATGCCTGGGGACACAGGGACTTCAGAGAAGCCGTCGAGGAAGCCAGGGCAGGCAGCTGTGTCGCCCAGTAAGAATAGATGCCGCCGGGGCAGACCAGATTGTCATAGTAAAAGGGGCTGTACATAAGGTGGTGCAGACCGAAGGGAATGAGCAGACGCTCCAGGAAAATGAAAACCCATACGCCAAAGGATCCGCTGGTCATAACAAAATTCTGGAAGATCTGCATTCCATGCTGGATATTGGGCCAGATGACCACAGACAGCAGTGCCACCGGCAGCATCACAAAAAATCCGATCATAAAAATAAACGTGGAACCGTTAAAGGAACCAAGCCATTCCGGAAGATCCGTGTCAAAAAATTTATTATGAAGAAAGATCACAATACCAGAGACCAGCAGCGCGCCAAACATACCCATATCCATCGTTTTGATGTTGGCGATCATCGTCAGCCCGCTGGAGCCGCCGATATCTACGGAAAAATCAACGCCAAATACCCCTCCCCACTGGGAAAGTATCGTATTCACAAAATAATGAAAGGTAAGATACAATACCAATGCTTCCATACAGCACCGCGCCGCCTGTTTGTTGGCCAATCCGATGGGCAGGCCGACGACAAACAGCAGAGGCAGCTGGTTAAACACACACCACGCTCCCTGCAGAATGACATTCCATACCAGATACCACATGCTGCCAGGGGCAGCCAGCGGTCCCAGAACGGCCTCTGTCGTGCAAAGCGTACCAATACCAACCATAACACCTGCAAAGGAGAACAACAGCACCGGGGTAAACATGGCGCCGCCGAACTTTTGAATTTTTTGCATCATTGATGTAACACTTCCCTTCTATCGTTATTTGTCCGAGTCGTATGTTAGTTAATATTTGCAAAAAACGGAATAAAATACACAGTTGGCTTTTGTATTTGCAGGCACTAAAAAAACAGACCATCTATCTTAATGATTTCAGGTCTGTTTTTGGAATCTTCTCCTTCCTCTCCGGACAAGCAGCCTATTCCTTTTCCACCACTCTTACCTTTTTGGACAGCGCCCCCTTTTTCCGGAACAGTGTCCTGTACTCCTTCCCCTTTCCTTTCGGCACATAGATCACTACCTTTTTTCCGATCCCCCGGAAGGCATTTTCTTTCACTTTGGTGATCTTCCGGGATTTTATCGTGATCTCCCGCAGCTTTTTGCACTTATTAAATATGCCTTCAAAGTATACGTCGTCCTCATCCCCAGGATAGCTGCCTCCCAGTTCCTCCACATTTTCCGGCAGCGTGATCTTCTCGATGGAAGTCTTTGCGAATGCTGCATCCCGGATAATTCTCACGCTGGAGGGAAGTTTGATCTGGGACAGGCCGTAGGCGGCATAGACAAAACCAATCGGAACGATCTCAAGGCGGCTGGGCACATGGATCTTTTTTAAGTTATGGGAAAAAAACCGGAAGGGATCGTTGTCCATTTTTACCAGGGAATCTGGCAGGATCAGTTCCCGGCACCCCTGGCAGTCTATCGAAGAAGTTCCTACCTCTCTTAAGTTTCTGGAAAACCTTATCCTCCGGCAATTGGGACTAAATCCAATTGCATCATCTGCTATCTTTGTAATGCTGTCTGCCATAACAATTTCTTCAACCTTATAAGTATCTGTTTCTAAATTCTCTATCCCCTTGATCCCCTTTTTAAAGACCACCTTCCTGATCTCTTTTCCCCAGCACTCATACTCGCATATGATCTCATTTCCTTTTCTAGAGTCCTTTGTCACAACCCCTTTCCCGCTGAAAGTAAGCGTCTTTGTCTTTCTATCATACCGCCAGGTATTTCCGTTGTCATCCACTCCCCGCACCGGCTTTTTCTTTGCACAGGCCGGACCGCTGCCCGCCAGCAGCAGCCCGGACAGCAGCAGGCACAGTGCCAGGATAAATCTTACCGGGATTCCCCGTCTGTTTTTGAATCTCATGATCTCTCTCCCTCCTCTGCCTAATAGGATTCACAGTTTACAGAATTATAATTGTGGGGGATGATCTCCCCGGTCTGCGCGTTATAGCAGAAAACATTCCAGTAATATCCATCCTCCTGAGGTACATAATAAGTTTTCCACGGAAGGGCAGAATTCCCCCTGTACACCTGGACTGTCGCCCCGGAATTCCTCAACTGCTTTTGGCTTCCACGGGAGTAG
>CAMTDY010000180.1 GCA_947070915.1 uncultured Roseburia sp. | reverse complement strand
GATTATAACAGTTATATTGGCTTTAACCTTGAAACAGGAGCAGCGGTTGTAGTGCTTTCAAACCTTGCACCAAATTATCGGATCCCTGCTACAGTGCTTGGAATAAAATTATTGAAAGAACTTGAGAATCCGGGCTAGCTTGTCGGTGCCTATTCCTCTTTTTATTCTCCTGAAAGCAATGTTCTCGGTGCAATTTTCCTTATTTTTAAAGACAACAGGCAGACCGTCACAAAGGCAAACATCACAAGCCCGCCGCCGGCAGCCGCGGTCAATCCGACTGGCACTGAAAATGTACATTTTACAATTCCGATACCACTTAAAAACAATGCAGTCAATGGGTTGATGATCAGACTGCTCAGTATCAGTCCGGCTATGGCAGATAACATAACAGCAGGCATAAATGACATAGCCGTCTGCAGGATCAGTTGGCCCGTCGTAAATCCAAGAGATTTCAAAATACCGTAATCCATCTGTTTGTTATTGAGCATTGTGCGCACAAGCAGATATAATACAAAAACGATAATAATCGCAGATAGTATAAGGATAACGATCACAATAATTGACATGAGCGAAACATAGACACCTCCTGTGCCATCCAAGATTGCCTGAATATTAATAGCCGAGTTCACTTTTCCCTCATACATTTCCTTCATTTCAGAATTAAACGCATCGATATCCGTTCCCTCCAAAAGATTAAGATAATAACTTGTATATATGAGTGTTCCTAACCGTTCATAACCGCTCCGGGTAAATAAACAATCTCTTCCTAGATTGTTACTGATCTGTGTAAAACCGCAGATCAAATACTTTTCCTGTTTTCCATTTGCTGTTATTTCAATCTCATCTCCGACTTTGAGCCCGTTTTCTATTGCATATTTTGCAGCAACCGCGATTTCGTTATCGTATTTGGGAAATCTTCCCTCAAATACGACACTCTGATTGTTTGCTTTTGAAAAGTCGTCGCAAAGCGTCGCCATAAGCTCTGCACCTCCCACATGGGATACCTTTAAAGAAGTATAAAGATAGAGTTTTTCCACACGGCTGTCCGCGTTCCTTGCGCGCAAAAACTTATCTTCCGCATCTGCCTGTATGCTGATACAGCTGTCCGCGGTTTCACCTACGATCAAATTAACAAATGGCTGCCTGTCCAGGATCACATTTTTTGTCATCAAACCGGAAAAAACTACAATTAGGGATAGCACAAGCATTGTGATACAGACTGTCACATTAAGTTTTACTCCTGAAAGTGCAGTTTTTAAAGCAAGGGCAAGGTTAAGGGGTGCTCTTGTCTTTTCAAGAGGAACACGATTGCTTTTAAAATTGTGGGTTTGAATACCCGAGCGAAGAGCAACGATCGGTTCAATTTTTCTGATCCTGCGTGACGCAAACCATACAGAAGAGGTGACAGCACCACCCAGAATGGTAAGTGAAATCACAAAGGGCAGCGGCAGGAAGTGCATGGCATAGGGGATTCCCGTCTGTGCGATCATCATTGCGTTGACAGAGGGAAACAGAAGGTACGACAGTCCAATGCCGACTAGAGCCGACAAGAAAGTCAGACTTAAAAACTGTAATAATAGTGAACAAATTAACTGTCCTGATGTATAACCTGTGGCTTTCAGCACACCAAGATTTTTCATATTAACCTGAATATAATTTACGATATTCGATACGATCACCACAAGAGCGATCAGCAACACGAAAAAAGCCATGGCACTCATGATTCCCGAACATATCATCTGGGAAATATAGCGGGACTGCCAAACGATATCATAACAGTTGCTCACCATATTTATATTTGGCTGCTGTTCTGAAACCGCAGCTTTCAGCGAAGCTTCATAATTCAGATTTTCCGATAGATCTTTCAACCGCACTGAGCACAGTGTTGCCCGTGGCGCCCATTCGCTGCTTTCAAGCTCCGCATATTTATCTTCCGTAAGTACGATTTCTGTCAGCGTGCAATTATGGGACCCCATCATAATACTGTTGAAAAAACCGCACACAGTATATGTCTCTTTATGGCTTCCAATGGAAATATCAATTGTCTTCCCTACCGCGATATCCTCTGTTTTATAGAGCATGGGAAGATAGACGCCACTTGTATATGTTCCTTCTTCAACAATCTCGGTTTTCCCAATAGAACGCGTTAAAGCTGCCTGTTTTTCTAAGAAAACAAACCAGCTGGTGACCTCCCCGCCGTTGTAAGAAAACATTCCCTCCCTTTGCCTGCAGTGATCCAGGCTATATTCTGCGGTCCGGCCATCATCTTCAAGCGTCTGTGACAAAAACCTTTGAAATTCAACCCCATCGCCGTCTACTGCTAAAGTGACGTGTTCCGCGTTAAATTTCTCATGATACCTTTCAAAGTTTTTCTTATAATCCATAAAAAGCATCAGCCAGAGATTGAGCATCAAAGAGGCGATTATGATCAGAACGATGATCGAAGCGGTCTGGCCTTTGGATCTGCGGATATTAGATCGGGCAATCAAAACATTTTTTCTCATACTACCACCCCATATCTTTCAAAAATGCGGAAAGCTTATCATGCCTCTGACTGTCGCCGCGGGCATATCTTCCCAGATTACATTCACCTAAAATAACACCATCCTTCAAGTATAGAATACGGTTACCGCGGCGTGCAGAACGCATATCATGTGTTACCATGACTACGCTCTGCCCCTGCTCATTAAAGCTGGTAAGAGTATCTAAAACATCTAGTCCCGTCTGAGAATTCAGGGCACCGGTGGGTTCATCGGCAAAGAGAATTTCAGGGCTGTTGATCAGAGCCCGGACAATTCCCACCCGCTGGGCCTCGCCCCCCGAAATCTGTGTCGGGAATTTCTTTTGTGTTTCTTCGGAAATACCTACTGCCCCAAACAATTCTTTTGCCCTGGCAACAAGTTCATTTTTTTCTTTACTTACGAGAAGCCCCGCGGCAAGCACATTGTCCATAACGCTCATGCTGTCGATCAGATAAATCTGCTGGAACACAAAACCACAATGGTCACGGCGGAACACAGCAAGCTCATCGGAATCAAAGTCAGAAATAACTTTTTCTCCAAAAGTAATCCTGCCGAGGGTGGGGGTATCCATTCCCGACAAGGCATACAGAAGCGTAGATTTCCCTGCACCACTTGCCCCCATGATAACAGTAAAATCACCTTTATACAGCTGTAAGTCAATATTCCTCAAAACATGCTGCAGGGTGCCGCTGTTTGAAAAGGATTTGCTTAATTTCTCAGTTTTTAACAAAATATCATTCATTGGACAGCCCTCCTTTTTACACGTTCTATTTTACATTTTTAAATCTTAACGGTCTTTAGGCAATCCTTAAATATTTCTTAAACCATGGGCATCACGAAAATTCAATCCCTCATCGGGATCCAGACTGATACCCGCAGTCCAGATGTTCCGTTTTCAATATCCAGCCGTCCATTCATCTTTTTCATACAATAATCAGAAATATATAGTCCCAATCCTGCGCCTTCGATATCCTTTGTGTTACTTCCGCGCTTAAATTTCTCTTTTAGAAGCGGCAGTTCTGATCCCTCGACGCCCCCACCACAGTCCTCTATTGAAACCACAAGAAAGCAGTCCTCCGCGCTTACCGATACATTGATATTTGTGTCAGCATATTTATAAGAATTGGCAAAGATATTATCAAACACCTGCTGCAGACGAAGCCTGTCCGCAAAAAGCATGCAGCCGGGGATATCAGGATGCCTGGCTCTGTGGAGATAATCGGCATTTTCCAACAATTCCCACAGCTCTGCGCTTTTCAAATCAATCGGCATCACGGAAAGTTCCTGAAGTTCTTCTAATGTAGCCGAGAACAGATTGGTAACCAACGTGTTGATCTGATCTGCCTTTTGGATGATCTGCTCATAATTGCCCCTGCTTTTTTCATCCTCCGCCAGCGCTGATCCCACCTCCGAGGCAGCCTTGATACTTGCAACTGGTGTTTTGATATCATGGGACAGTTTCGCCACCAGCTCCTTTTTACCCGCGCTTGCCCGCGCCTCGGCGATTCGCGCTTTTTTCAGTTCTGAGCGCATAATATCAAAACTTTCGGTAAATGCGCCAAACAGATTTTGCCGGTCCATTTCCAGCGGAATATCCAGATTTCCGTCTGCAACGCGCTCCGCAAATTTTTTCAATTTCCGAAAAGGCCGGATTACCACATGATGTATATAGAAAAAATATCCGGCACAAATTCCACACTGCAAAAACAATGCTGCTATAACAGCAAAAATGACACTCTGCTTTTCAGACTGAAAAATCAGCGCGTCGTTATTATAAAGGATAAGTTTTCCAACTATTGATCCCTTTATTTCGATATCAAGAATAGTATCTTTATGTCTGACTGCCGTATTCAGGCTTTCACTCAATCCCGATCTTGTTTTATATAAAACGGCGCCATCCAAATCAATCACAACGTAATCCATAGCTGTGGGATTAACATGATCCTCAAGAGCATTCCAACTGTTCTGCACTGTCTGTACTATTTCGTTAACCGTCACTGTATCCTGCCGATCCCCTGTTTTGGAAAAGGCAAAAAGTATGAGTACAGCGAGCTCAATGATAAAAACAGTCAGCATTCCACAGAAAAAAACACGAGTTTTCATTGATTCCCTCCCATAAACTGGTAGCCGTCACCCCAGACTGTAATAATATACTCAGGTTTCCCCGGTTCCCGTTCAATTGCTTTGCGTAATTTGCGGATATGCACATTCAGCGTACCATCGCCTGTATACTTATCCTCCCAGACTTTTTCAAAAAGCTCCTGTTTCGGGATCATCCGGCCTTCGTTTTGTACCAGATAAGCCAGCAGCTTAAATTCAAGAGAGGTCAGTTTTACTGGAGTTCCATCCACTAAAACCTGCCTCGCGTTAAAATCCACTACCAAACGTCCGTTGTCATATTTTACTGTCTCCCTGCTCCCATAGCGTTTGAGTACTGCTTTAACCTTTGCCAGCAAAACACTGAGAGAGCAGGGTTTTTGAATATAATCATCGCCACCAATGCTTAAGGCAATAATCTTATCATCATCACTTGTCCGCGCTGAAATAAACAGGATAGGAATATCTGTCGTTTCCCGAAGCTCTTTGCACAGCTCAAAGCCGCTGCCATCACCAAGATTTATATCCAGCAGAAGCAACTCCGCCCTATTTTCTTTTAAAAAATCCCTACAGTCTGATGCACTGTATGCAATCGCAGTTTTCACACCAAAAAGGTTAAAATATTCCGCTGTACTGTCCGCAAGCAGCTTTTCATCATCTATGATCAAACAATCGTATGTCATTTTTAATCACCTTTCATAAAGTATATATTCATATTATATTTCCTTTGCCTCTGGAATACAAGTCTTCTAACATACATATTGCTGCCATACTAAGACCTCCCAAAAATTTTATCCTGCGGCACCAAAAAAATCCCAGATTCCGAAAAATCTGGGATTTCCATAGATATTTCTGTACAGTTCAAAGCACATATTATACAGTTCTTAAT
>CAMTDY010000179.1 GCA_947070915.1 uncultured Roseburia sp. | reverse complement strand
TGTGGCGGAAGCTAAACCGCTTAGGATAAAAATTTCTAACAAGGCTATCCTGGATGACGATTTTCTTATAATAACCAAAACTGCTTCTGAAGCGGGTTTGGAAAAAGGTGATAAAGCTGCTCTGATCCGCGCCAGTGGCGGGCAGAAATATCTTGTTATGGACAAGGTGGTGTGAGAACGATGTTACCTAATATTGACAACTATGAGGAAGATGAATTTCAGGAGGACCTGGCGGAGAAGGTTATTCCGGACAAAACATATCATTTAAACTTTAGAACTATGACAATTTCTGGGTTTATTGATGACAGAGAAGCAAAAGAACAGGCCGTGAATAAGATTCTTATGACAGAATCGGAAACATATCCAGTATATGATGCTGGATATGGCCGGATGTTTGATGACCTGGTCGGTAAGCCAATGTCTTACGCACTTTCGGAAGCAAAAGACAGAATAAAAGAATCCGTTATACAAGACGACCGTTTTGCTTCTGTATCATTTATTGATCAGAAAATAGAAAAAAGAAAGATTACACTTTCGCTTTTTATCACCTGCACTGACGGCGACGAAGTCAAAATAGAGGGGGTTGAAGTTGATGTTTGAAAATAAGTCATATGAGGATATAATGGATGAAATGCTGGATAAGATAGACCCGTCAATCGATACTCGCCAAGGATCGGTGATATATGATGCAATTGCCCCGGTGGCAGCGGAACTCGAACAAGCCTATTCAGATATAGGTCTTATTGAAGATGAATGCTTTGCCGACACTGCTTCTTATTATTATCTGATAAAGAGGGCAGCAGAACGGGGGATTTTTGTGAAACAAGGAAAACCTGCAGTACTCAAGATCAAGATCACTCCTTCGGACAAAGAGATTCTGCCAGGTACTGGATTCAACATCGGCGAGCTGAACTATGAGATCACTGAGAATCTGGGCGGAGGATACTATTCATTGACCTGTGCAGAGACAGGAAAAGCAGGCAACAATATTTCAGAGGATGTAATACCTATTGAAGATGTGGAAGGACTTGAAAGTATTGTAGTTGTGGAAATAATGGCTTATGGGACGGACGACGAGGACGAAGAGTCATTGAGGGAACGCTATTTCGATTCTTTTACCGAAGCAGCTTTCGGCGGGAATAAAGCTGAATACAAGGAGAAGGCAGACCAGTTTGATACTGTTGGAGCCTGCAAAGTAATTCCGGTATGGAATGGCGGAGGCACCGTGAAACTTGTCATTCTGGGAGCGGATTTCGGCGCGGCAAAACAAGAAATAGTGCAAAACATCCAAGAAGCATTCGATCCATTAATGGATGGAACAGGTGTGGGGATAGCGCCAATAGGGCATATAGTCACTGTTGAATCAGCGGAGGAACAGATGGTAGATATAGCGTGCTCATTAATTTTTCAAAATGGGTATGTGTGGGATGATATACAGGAAAGAATTATTGCTGCCATAAATGAATATTTTCTGTCCCTCAGAAAAACATGGGAGGATACTGAAAATATAGTGGTGAGAGCTGGACAGATTGAAAGTATCCTGCTGAATCTGGATGGAATAACAGATGTGACTGAAATAAAACTAAATAATGATAAGGGAAACGTAATAATCGATACATATAAAATACCGGAAGTAGGTGAAGTGGTTGGACAGACAGGTGATTGACTATCTTCCGGAATGGCTACGAGAATTTAGAGAGATAAAAATCCTTTGTGAAAAATATCAGCCTCAGATGGATAAACTTTGGAACGCGGTTGAATCATTATGGAATAATAATTTTATTCTTTCGCTGGACGAGCATGGATGTGAACGCTGGGAAAAGATATTAAATCTTAAAAATAAGGGCATGTACACGTTGCAGGATAGGAGGAAGAATATTGCAGGTCGTTTGGCGGAACAAAGACCATATACCTTTAAAAAATTGTGTATGATATTAGATGTTTTGTGCGGAAAAGATGGTTACACGATCGAACTTTTCCCCGAGATTTACACCATCAGAATCAAAGTTATGCTTACGAGCAAGAATATGTTAAACGATGTAAAGGCATTGTTGGACAGGATGATACCAGCTAATCTGGTGGTCGATGCTGATCTGATGTATAACGTATACGGGCTTTTAAGGCCGTATACATATAAGGAATTAAAGGCATATACATACAAAAAATTACGAGAGGAAGTGATGAAATGAGACAGTCAGAACATTTTGGACTAAACATTCCGGAGGATAATGATTTTTTTGATCCGGAAGATTTTAATGCTGAAAAGATTGATCAAGCACTGCATGATATAGATACAAAAAAAGCAGACAAAGCCCATGTCCCGTCCAAAACAGGAGAAGGCGCCAGCGGGACATGGGGGATAGACATAACGGGAAATGCGGGGACGTCCACAAAATTAGCTACTCCCCGCACTATTTTTGGGAGATCCTTTGACGGCTTAGAAAATGTAACAGGAAAGGGCCAATTTTTTGGAGCAACTGGCGGATCAGGAAACAATGCCGTAGATTTTAACAAAGCAGCAATAGAAATTAGGGAAGCACATCTAGCCGGTGCTGGAGAAGGATATAAATCGCAGGCTCCAACCATATCCTTCCACTGGGCAAACAGAATAGCAGCCTCAATTGCCTTATTTTCAGATGGTAGCTTTAATTTTAAAAAGCAAGATGGCATATCAAAAGCCACTATCGTTGCCGATTTATCCGGCAATGCCTCTTCTGCCACAAAGTTAAGTACCTCCGCTGGTTCGGCAACAAAACCTGTCTATTTTTCCGACGGAAAGCCAGCGGAGTGTACATATACACTTGGTAAATCAGTCCCAAGCAATGCTGTTTTTACAGATACAACCTATGGGACAGCTACGGAAAGCACAAATGGACTGTTATCTGCAACTGACAAGAAAAAGCTGGGGCTTATACACAGCGGAAACTGTACAAAAGGTGCGTCCACAAGAAGCACCCTGTTTGGCACCGAAAACAAGGACAGTGGAGACGAAAATATCATTGCGGCAGGTTACGGAAACACGATCGGAAATGCTACCCAGAGTGCCATTATCGCCGGATGGGGGAATACTATACCGACGCCTACATCCGGCAGTGCATACCACAGAAGTTCGGCAGTTGTTAACGGTCATGGAAATTATGTGTCTGGGTCAAATGTACTGATCGCAGGAAATAATAATCAGGCACACTCAAATCAGACTGCTATTGGGCATTTTTGCAAGCTGTCAACCATACAGAGCAGCGAATCAGGCAGTGAGAGCAGGACGGCGTTCATGATCGGAAACGGCTCTGATTCTTCCCGGTCCAATGCTTTTCGGGTAAATTACAACGGTACCATATACGCTACAAATTCCACCATTGCCACCGGAGCCGACTACGCGGAATATTTTGAGTGGTCTGATGGCAACTCCGACGGGGAGGACCGGGTTGGTCTCTTTGTCACCTTTGACGAGCAGGACCCGGAAAAGATAAAGATTGCCTCCGCTGGAGACTACATCCTTGGCATTGTCAGCGGACACCCAAACACCATCGGGAACGGAGACGAGGACTGGCGTGGTCGGTATGAGTTAGATGATTTTGGGAGATATATCGAAGAGAACTATGAGTACGAAGAAATGTGGCAGGATAAGGATGGCATAAAACACACAGAAATCAAAGAAGGGATACGATATAAGGAAAATCCAGATTATAACCCGGATGAATTGTACATCCCAAGAGAGGAACGGCCGGAATGGTCTGCCATCGGGATGGTGGGGGTCCTCTCTGTCTATGACGACGGGTCATGCCTGGTAAACGGATACTGCAGGTGCGGAGACGGTGGAATTGCCACTTTAGCGGAAACAAGAGCCTTTGACACCTACCGGGTGATCCAGCGGATCAGTGACAACATTATAAAAGTAGTTATCAAGCCTTAAAGGCGGATGATAAAAACAGCAAATGAGCCGGAGGGCTCTTTTTTAGTTGCGCCGGCGCAAACGGGAAGGAGGGAAAAGAGTGACGCAGGCATGGGCTATGATCATTGTTGGTGCGCTGTCCATGATTGGGACCCTTGCGGGATCCTTTATCGCAGGACGAAAAGCAACAACGTTGATTGCATACAGGATTGAGCAGTTGGAAAAAAGAGTAAGCGAACATAACAGCCTAGTGGAACGGATGTACAAGCTGGAAGAAGAGAGCAGCGTCATCCAGGAACAGATCAAAGTTGCAAACCACAGGCTCACGGATTTGGAAAGGAAGGATGAAGAAAAATGAAAAGAATCGATTGGAAAGACATTGTAAAGAGAGCAGGAAAAACCTTTGTACAGGCGTTTATAGCGTCGTTTGGTATCGACAGGCTGACAGAGATCACAGATCTGGAGACAGCCAGAGCGGTACTCTACCCTATGCTGATCTCCTGCGTAGCGGCGGGGGTATCAGCAACATGGAACATGGTAACGAGTTATTTCAGTGGGGAGGAGGCGTGATGATATGAAGATCAAGAAGATACCGGCTCACAAGAGTTGTTTCCATGGGAAAAGAAACCGGAAAACCATAAAATACATCGTAATCCACTACACCGGGAATACAAACGATACCGCCGCCAATAATGGAAAGTTTTTTCAGCGGGAGCAGTTTGGGAGCAGACGGGGTGTCGGTGCCCACTTTTTTGTTGGCAAAAAGGGCGTGATCGTGCGGTCCATCCCTATGAACCGGGTCGCCTGGTCTGTAGGTGGCTTTGTCACCAATAAAAACGGAGCTGGGGCATATTATAATAAGTGTACCAACCAAAACAGTGTCAGCATCGAGCTCTGCAGCGCCACCAAAGACTATACGGACAAACAGGCGGAGGCAGTAAAAGAGCTGGTGCGGTACATTCGTAAATACTGCCCAAATGCAAAGACGATCATCCGTCACTGGGACGTCAACGGGAAAAACTGCCCGGCGCCGATGGTGGGAAAGGACAATAAGATGTGGGAGAGGTTTCAGAGGGAAATCGGAAGCTGATTTCAATATTTTGTAAAATACTGTCGAAAAGTCCATCCAGGAAAAGCCCGGCAAATCGGGGGAAAACAGCCCTATTTGTCGGGTTTTGTCGAATTTTGTCGAAGAAAATTGATTGCAGGTGCCTCATAAGAGTGATATGATTTATGCAATAATTTTATTTAGGAGGCACTGCAATATGAAGGATAAAAGGATTATAAATTTTTATTATTTTAGACCGTATCTGTTCGATGGGAAAGGAAAAAAAGAACCTTTCAATTTTGCGGAGTGGATCACTGGATTTGAAAAAGAAAACAATATTTTAAAAACGATAGAGTTATACAATTTTTTAGCCAGAGTAGATGGCCACAAGTATGATACAAAGCATGACCTTCACGGCGTATGTTTTGTGAAAATGAGGGATGACAACTTTCCATCGAAAGTGGCAGAAGGAAGGGCCCAGGAGGATTTGGATTTAGAAGATGACGAGTATATTGGCGAAGATATGTACATATCTGTCTCTTATACACATCTCCGAGCCCACGAGACGGAGCTACATCT
>CAMTDY010000178.1 GCA_947070915.1 uncultured Roseburia sp. | reverse complement strand
CCCCCCCCGAGCCTTATCGTCGGCAGCGTCAGATGTGTATAAGAGACAGTTTTCGTTGTTTTTACCACTATATTTTTTCTTTATAATTTGTTATACTTTGTAATAATTTCATCAAATTTTAGCGTTCCACCAAAAAGATCCAAGGCGCTTCCCACAGTAAAATCCATCCGCCCCTGAGACATCTCTTCCAACAGTTCCAGATCCTCCATCCTGCCGATGCCGCCGGCATAGGTAATAGGAATCCCTGTATTTCTGGAAATAATTTCCACTAGCCCCCGGTCAATCCCGCCGCCGGTTCCCTCTACATTGACACCGTGAACAAGAAATTCATCACAATATCCACTGAGCCGGCCCATAAGCACCTCATCCAGCGGCTGCTTTGTAAAATTCTGCCATCGGTCCGTAACAATATAGTAAATCCCATCTCTTTCCCGACAGCTCAGATCCAGAACCAGATGTTCTTTTCCCACCAGCTGCGAAAGCTTTTCCAGTCTCGCAAAATGGATCTCTCCGCCGGAAAACACATAGGAGGTCACGATCACATGGCTGGCTCCTGCTTCCAGAAAATGTCTGGCATTGTCACAGGTAATTCCGCCTCCCACCTGCAGTCCGCCGGGATATTCCCTGAGGGCGGATTCCGCCTGTCTGACGTCCTCCTCATAGTATTCACTTCCCACCGGGTTAAGAAGAATAACATGACCGCCAGAAAGCCCTTTTTCCCTGTACAGCCTGGCATAATCCGCCGCCGAGAGCCGGGATACAAAGTTTTCATCCGCCTGATCCCCGGCATCTTTCAGGCTTCCACCGACAATCTGCTTCACCCTGCCGTTATGAATATCGATACATGGTCTGAAATTCATCCGCCTTTCCCTTCCGATCCAGCCTGACCTGCGTCAGCTTAAATTCCAAGTATGTTCTTTACGGTCTGCTCCATTTCTGATCTGTCGCAGACGGTATCATGAAGAATATTGGCAAAACGGATTTCTTCGATGGCCTTTGGCACAGCCACACCGGAAATTTCCTTCAGCTGATCCACCAGCTCAAAGTCTGACATGCTGTCATACTTGCTGTCAATGGCATTCATAACGCTTCTCGTGAATTTATATGGACTCGCCGTAGAAGCGATCACGGTCTTAACTCCTGTCTGCGCTGCTTTCTTATAATATACTTCACTTGCCACCGCAGTATGGGTATCCATGATATACCCGGTCTTATCGTACAATCGTTTGATGGCGGCATGGGTCTCTTCTTCGGAAGCATAGCCCCCTGTAAAGTCTTCTATTCTTTCGCGCATCTCCGGCGTAATGCTGTACTCTCCGTCACTGGCCAGAGCATCCATAAGCTCTTTCGTCTTTGCCGCATCCTCACCGGCTATGCGGTAGATAAGCCTCTCTAAATTACTGGAAATAAGAATGTCCATGGAGGGAGACGACGTAAGGATAAACTCTCTTTTTCTGTCATATTTTCCGGTATTGAAAAAGTCAAATAATACTTTATTTTCATTGGACGCACAATACAGTGTGTTGATGGGAATGCCCATGTTTTTGGCATAATATGCCGCCAGTATATTTCCAAAGTTCCCCGTGGGAACCACCACATTGATCTTCTCACCGCAGGAGATCTCTCCCTGCTTTAACAGCTGTCCATATGCGTACACATAATAAACGATCTGGGGAACGAGCCGGCCGATATTGATGGAGTTTGCCGATGAAAACTGGTATCCCGCCTCATCCATCTGCGCCGCCAGTTCTTTAGAACCGAACATTTTCTTAACGCCAGTCTGGGCGTCATCAAAATTTCCCACGATACCTACCACATGGGTATTTTCTCCCGTCTGTGTCAGCATCTGCCTCTCCTGGATCGGGCTGACACCATTTTTCGGATAAAATACAATGATGCTCGTACCCGGCACATCCGCAAATCCTGCCAGCGCTGCCTTTCCGGTATCTCCGGAGGTAGCTGTCAGAATGACGATCTCATTTTTTACTCCATTTTTCTTCGCCGAAGTCGTCATCAGATAGGGCAGAATGGAGAGCGCCATATCCTTGAAGGCAATGGTTTTTCCGTGGAAAAGCTCCAGATAATAAGCACCGTCTTTTTTCACCAGGGGAGCGATCTGCTCTGTATCAAATTTACCGTCATAAGCACCATCGATACAGTACATCAGCTCTTCTTTTGTAAAATCGGACAAAAACAGCTTCATAACTTCATAGGCTGTCTCCTTATAGGAAAGATCCGCCAGTGTTTCAAGACCTGTCTCCAGCCCCGGGATCCCATCCGGCACAAACAGTCCGCCATCCTCCGCCAGCCCCTTTAAGATCGCCTGGGAAGCTGTCACTTTATCTCCATTGCTTCTTGTACTTTTATACATGATACTCATAACAAATACCAGTCCTTTCTATCCTTTTCACTGAATAACGCATATTAGGATTTTTATTTTAACATTTTTTTCTCCTTTTTACAATAGCGGGATAAGAAAAGCTTCTTGCATTCTATTGTTCTATGTGTTCTGTAACAATCTCTCCATCCGATATAGTTAAAACCCGGTGACAGCTTTTTGCCACATTTGGGTCATGTGTCACAAGAATAACAGTCTTCCCCTGACGATTGATGTCGGAAAAAATATCAATGATCTCTTTTCCCGTTTTTTGATCCAGGGCTCCTGTCGGCTCATCGCACAATAAAATGCTGGCGTCATTTACTAACGCCCTTGCGATCGCCACCCTCTGCCTCTGACCCCCGGAGAGCCGCATCGCCAGCTGCTGTTTTTTCTCCAAAAGCCCCACTTTGTCCAGCATTTCTTCTACTCTTTTTTTCTTTTCTTTTTTATGCTTTTTGGAATAATATAATGGCAGCATTACATTCTTTTCCACCGTACATCGTTCAATCAGTCCAAAATCCTGCATAACAAAGCCGAAAACCTCATTCCTCAAACCCGCCATTTTTTTGTCAGAATAATTACGGATATTTATATCATTTATGTAATATTCTCCTCCTGTTGCTTTGTCCATACAGCCCATTACATTCAACAGGGTAGACTTTCCTGAGCCGGAGGCCCCCATTATGGCAACACTCTCCCCCTCATCTATTTCCAGGTCCACATGTTTCAGCGCCTCTACCTGTATTCCGTTATTCCGGTATACCTTGGATATATCTTCTAATCTTAGCAACATACTCCGTACCTCTCTCTTTCTATTCCTGCCTTACTAATTGAATAATCTCTTTGCGTAAATATTTTCCTACAACAACACTTATGATCGCAAAACCGATGAAAAGAATTGTTATCAATGCTAACAGAATTCCCATCCACTCCATTTCTGTACCAAATATGGCAATCATGGAGGCTGAAAATTCCCAACGCCCAAGAAAGACTAGAAACAGCTTTATAACCGCCGTTCCCAGGGCAAAGGTTCCTAACACAAATATCATAAATTCCCTGACAATCCACCAAAAGATCTGCCAGGTTTCCGCCCCGGCCAATTTGCGAAGAACAATTTCTTTGCGTCTTCCCCGCAGCCAGATATAAATAGCTGAAAATATATTTAGCAGGACAACAAAGCTGACAGATAGATACATCACTATCGCCCCATTTATACTGCTCTGCATGTTCTGGTTTAATTTAACTGTTTCATTTTCTGCCTTATTATAGATCATTTTATCATTTTCAGATACTGTATAAAAAGCAGCGATACTTTCCGTCCCATTGTCACAGAACCCATAACTTCCTTCTACTTGATCCATGATCCCCTCTGCATATAAATTCACCAGATATTTATTTGATCTTCTGTCATTTATATTTCCTTTGGAATATACCCCCACTACCAGAAAATCCGCATTATAAATGTGAAACCATGTCTGGTTATTCTCCTGACGGCACAGCTTCAGCATATCTTCCCGCACTAAAACTACGTTTGTTCCAGAGGCATACTCTTCTGCCGAGAAAACTCTTCCCCGCAACAGCCTTATGTCATTATTTTCTGATTTCCCCAGATCAACGGCGCACCCGCCCTGCAGCTTTATTCCTTTAACCTGATATTCACCGATCTCTCTTAAAATCCCAGAATAATATCTGCAATCAGAAGGCTGTCCACTCTTAGGATATAGGATAACATAGTCCGATGACATCCCTGGTATTGGCTTATAAATATTTTTTTGTCTTACTACTGCGATCCCACATAAACCAAACAATACAGATACCATAGTCAGGATCACAACGATTAATCCGGATTTATAAAAAAACTGTCTCAATGCTCTACCTTTCTATCTTTCACTTGTTTTCAATTTATTCATAACTTTTTTTATACAATGTCTGTATTGTCTGTCGTTTTAATATCCATATGGGAAGCAGACACAACAATAGAATATATAATCCCGAAAAAGCCAAGGACATAAACGCCGTTTTGGATGCTTTTTTTATCAGAATCACAAAAACAGCAGATGATATATATATGCACCACATCTGCATTATGATCCGGAAAATAATAGCCCCTTTGTCTGCCCCGCACATCATATGGACAGCAAATTCTCTTTTCGCATCAGAGATAAATTGAAGAACATTGCCCGTCATTGCAATAAGACAAAATATAAATAGAATTACCATTATACTGCCGTTCAGGATCATTTCATCTTTTATATCCCCAGTAATGGCATCCATCTGGAATGAAAAATTATTAATACTAAGATCCATCAGATCCTTGTCTCTTGACTGCTCAACCACATTTTCCATAAAATCCTTGTCTTTTATGATGTAGTAGGTCGTAACAAAATAATCCAGCAGATCAACAGAATCCTCCGGGTCAATCTCAGATAATTTCAGGATCACCTGATCCAGATAAACAGGCTCCCTTCTTTCCCCTGGCGCAATATAATAGGAGCCTTCTTCCAGAAAACCCCCTATCTCATATGCCTGATGATTTGAATCATAGATAATATCATGTAATTGGTAGATTTTCTGAAAGCTGCTGCCAAGGACAACAGGAATCTTCCCTTCTGATTTCTTTTTAAATTGCTCCAGATCCCCTTCTGGCTTTAACTGAAATATCTGAAAAAAGTTTTCTGATACCGATATCATCTCCAGAGAGTCCCTGGTCTCTTCTGGAACTTTCCATATCTGCGCGATATCTTTTGCTAATTCCTCTGACATATAAAATCTCTTATTTGAGTTTGCCGTGAAACTTAAAATATCTCCACGGGGATCTTCCACTCTCTTCTGAACGGAATCATATAATTCAGCTAATTCTTGAAGTTTGTTTTCATCATTCAATAACTCGTCAAACTTTTCATCTGTTGTTTCATCCCGAAACATATAAATCTCTGACTGCTCCGTAATTTTATCAAACTTGTCTTTCACATCTCTATATTCAAAAGCACTTTGCAAAATAATAGAAAGCAGCACACAGACAATGCTGATCTGTATAATATTCCACGAAAAATAAACCTTGTTTTTTCGTATGTCGTTTATTACAAATAGAAATTGGTTTTTCATAATTCTTCCCTTTTCTTTTCATAATGTCTTAAAAATGGGCGGTCCTGCACCTGTCTCTTATACACATCTCCGAGCCCACGAGACGGAGCTACA
>CAMTDY010000177.1 GCA_947070915.1 uncultured Roseburia sp. | reverse complement strand
CTGTGTCCATCGTCTGAATCCGAAACCGGGTCATTTATGATAATGTTTCCAAGGGTCTGATAAGTTCCAAAATTGTTCTTAACCCCTTTTAACAAATTCAGATTTTTGGAAAATGTAGAATCATTCAGCAGATCTTTATAATTATGTGTCACAAGTTTTCCGTTTTCGTCAAAAAAGGCTGCATTATTTTGGGAAAAATCATTTACCATATCCTGTATTGACTGTCGGACGCTTTCAAGTGCGGAATGTACTTTTTCAGAAGAATGAGCGTTATCCCCTCCCTTGTAAGAGGCATTCGCTCCCGGTCCCCCGGACCAGAGTGTCTCCTCATTGACCTGGATCTTTTCTTTTCCCACACCGCCGAATACCATTGCCCCGATTCGGCCATTTCCCATGGGCAGCGCCTGGGATTCCCAGTCTTCAGCCGGCTCGTCGTATCGAAGCTGCAATGCCGGCGCCGCCTGGCTTTTTGCATAGGATTTCTTCAAGTGATCTCCTCCTTCAGTTATTCCTGAAAATGATATGCTTGTCAGTGCTAATGCACCCAGAAGAAAACAGCTTCCGATCCTTCTGGCATAGTTTCTGTTACCTTTGTTTCCGTTGCTTTTCATAAGCCTCTTCCTCCTCATGCCGGTACTATAACCGTGTCTGTTTATTTTCATTTTACCTGTTGTATTTTCATTTTTTTATAGTATAATGAGACATGTTATCCCTGTTTTTGTCACATAAACGCAGATTTGATCCCAGGGAGGTATTTACTATGAAAATGGAAAATTACAGCTTTACATTGGAAGGCGTATTGATCCATGTACCCATGATCAGCTACCGGCATTTTGCAGAACCACTCCCCCGCCACTCCCACAGCAAAAACGCTTTTGAACTCCACTATGTGACCGCTGGGAAAGGATACGTGGTCTTAGAAAACGAAACATATCCTCTTTCCCCGGGAATCCTCTATATAACAGGACCTAACATCGCCCATGAACAGATTCCTGACGAATCCGAATCCTTGACTGAGTTTGGTCTTTTTTTCCTCATATCTGAATCCGGGTCAAAAAGCTCTCTGGTTGATCTGTTTATGAAACATAACCTTTGGCTGGGTGATGCCAGAACGGAAGTCGACACTTTAGTTCGGGCAATTCTTTGGGAAAAAACGAACCAAATGCCAGGCTATAGGCAGAAAATACCACTGCTGCTGGCAGAGCTTATGATTGAGTGTGTACGGAGTTTCATTTCTGACGGAAAAATTTATGATAATAAGCTGCCAGCTCCATCAAAGAAACTTACCGTTGATCTGCTGCAGGAAGAAAATACTCTGCTGGTAATTGATGAAATCTTTCTCTGCCGGTATGCGGATATCACACTGGAGCAGCTTGCCGACTGCATCGGCCTAAGCACACGCCAGGCGCAGAGACTGTTGAAAAAGAATTACAATAAGTCCTTTTCTGCCATGAAACTGGAAGCCCGTATGGCCGCCGCTGAGACACTGCTCCGCAACAGCTCACTGAAAATAACTGAGATCAGCAACCGGACCGGATATTCTTCCATAGAGCACTTTTCAAATGCCTTTAAGAAATTTTATGGTGTCAGCCCCGGTCAGTACCGTAGCTCGACGGCGCAGATTCATTAGTTGGCCGCCTGGCAGCACCAGCTATTAATAGAATATTTTGTTTACCGTATATTTTATTTGCTTTTTATGTAACTATATGTTATAAACAATATAATCAATTCATTTTGAAAATAGGGAGGGGGATTCGTATGAAATATATTTTCAGGGAAGCGGAACACCCGACAGCCATAGACTATTACTGCGAGGCGACGCAGACAACCCAGGACCATTTTCCAAGGATTCCCGCCCACACCCACAACTATTATGAAGTTTATATCTTTCTTAATGGTTTTGTAAAGATTGCAGTGGAGGATCAGATCTATAAGGTAAAATACGGTGATATCATGCTGATCCCACCCTACAGGATCCACCAGCTGCTTCCTGCCTCTGATAATACCAGATTTGAATACCGGCGTATTTATATGTACATTACCGAGCCATGTCTCTCCTCTTTTGATTTCAACGGTCAGTCACTTCTCCCACCCATCCAGCAGGCGGCGCAGGATAAACGCTATTTATTCCATATACCAAAAGAAGATTTTGAACAGATCTATCAGGCGATGTATCTCCTGTTCCGGAGCAAAAAAACAGATTATTATGGAAAAGAGATGCTGAACCGGTCTCGGATCATTCAGATCATCACCCTGTTGAATAAAAATATCCAGATGAACACAGAATCCCATGATATGACGCACATCGCGCCAGCGGTCGATGATGTGTTTACTTATATCAATCACCATTATCAGGAACCCCTTTCACTGGATTTTCTGGCAAAGCGCTTTTTCTTGAATAAATATACGCTGTCAAAGCTGTTCAAGGAACAGCTACAGCTGACGGTCCACGAATATATCACGTTGAAACGGATCAGCACATCGAAACTTCTGATCAAAGAAGGAACCCCTCCCTCAAAGGTTCATCTGGAAGTGGGCTATTCAAACTACTCCACTTTTTTCCGCGCGTTTAAAAAATTAGAAGGCTGTTCCCCGGAACAGTTTCTTGCCCAGTTAAAGAATGAGCTGCCCCAATAATAAAGGGACAACCCATAAAACTTTCAATCTCTTTCTGAACCTTTCCACCTGGCGTCCACTGGCGGAACTTCCTCACCTTTACTGAGATAGATCCGGTCGATCTGCATACGGGGATCTCCCGCAAAGATAGAGAAAATATGCTCCCCCTCCTCAAATGTGATATCTCCCGTAAGACACCAGAAATATATATGTGCGGTAGAATAATTGTACAGCTGTCCATCCCGGAATTGCGCACTCAGCGGCTGCACCTTACCGTCCACTGCAAAATAACACGTATCAGACATATGATCCTCATACAGCATAAGCAGCCAGATATGATAATTCCCTTTATCTGAAATATGGATGCGATAGTGCATTCCCGGTGCCTCCGCCGCATGATCCCAGGCAGTGCCCCTTTCAAACACCTGCATGGCCAGCCCAGTCCCCCCATCGGTTTCCGCGCGCACATGGGTCCAGTATATCCTGCCGGTCTTATCCGGCGTGAGATAGGCATCCTCTGAATTTTCAAGGGCATACTCCGCTTCCAGGGCAAGCCGCCCATCCTTTTCATGAAACATGCCTGTTCTGAACAGTCTGGTGATATCTGTTATCTGGTTCTCTGAGTAGTACACCTCGTATGTTCTGCTGCCCAGAGCGTTCTTTTGAACCCTGTCATTTTTCATATAGATCCGGTTGTATTTCCAAAACTCTCTGTCGGCATACACCACATCTGGAATAATCCGGTCATCCCCCGCCATATACATTTCCTTTTGGAGAGTATCCAACGCCTCCCAGGAAACCTTTGGTTCATCGAAGGGATTGTGCACGTCGGAAAACCCAAAATATGTCTTCCTTCTCTTCTCCGTATAGATCACAAGTTTGTGGATCGAAACATAATTGTCAATCCTATATAACTGTAGTGTATGCTCTCCCTGGCTCAGCCGCGGCAGTAACAGGCTGATATCCTCCCCATTATTCAGCACACTCTCCTTCCAGCTTCCTCTCCATTCATCGGTAACCTGGGATTCCACCACGACAGGTTCTTTTCGATCAATACCTATGGCAAACCGAATCCTGCCCCGTGAGTTAAGAGTTAGAAATCTGGTTATAACAAGCTCGAATTCGCCCTCACTTTTTAATGTAAAGAAATATTCAAGACATGGATTTTTCATAATTTCACTGGTATCCTCAAAATCTGATACTTCATTTTCCTGGTCATAAGCCATCATAACATTGCCATACCCCCGCCCGATTCCCCGGATCTGAAGCCATTTGCCACCACCCGACTCCTTTACAATGGCATTGTAATTGTCTGCATACAGGCACACCCCGCCGTCGGATTCCAATACACCGTGATCTGCCCTCTCACATCCCTTCGCCACTGGCAGCCTTTCCTCCACATAAACATCTACTCTCAATGTTTGGTTGTGGTTTTTGTCCCATATGTTTAAAATAGCGGATGATCCAGCATAGGTCTCCATATCCGTTACTGTCACATAGATCCTTTTTTCCGTTGTTATGACGCCAGAGGTCTCCGATACTTCCAGCCACTCTGGCATCCCGCTTATCCCATAGGATATGTCTTCACATCCCTGGTTCCCGAGCTCGATCCACTTCTTGTCAACTCCGCCCTGGGAAAATGTGATACAGCCGCCATCCTGGGACTCGCTCCCATCCCACAAAGTGATCTTAAGTCCTCCCTTTTTCCTCCTGACCGAGGGCTTGCAGACCGGATAAAAACGTATTCCCGGAGGTGGAAAAGAATCCGGCGTCAGGATCCTGTCCCATTTCCCATCACACATATAGCGGTTATAATATCTGAGCATATTTCGCAGATACTGCATCATTGCATGTGAATACTCCGTATAACAGTCTGCCGCCCGGTCATTGCCCCTCTCATACGAGAGAATACTTCTGTCCGCATAATAGAACCCATGATTTACATAATAGGACGCATGTACCTTGAATAAGAACAGCTGGAAAAAGGCCTCCCTCTCGCGATCCGGCAGCCGGTCATATATGGCATTGGCGCGCTCAAAGACAGACTCCAGCCTGCAGACTCTCTCCCCCGCCTCATCACCATAGCCGGACTGGGCAAACAATAGGGAGTCCATGTGCTCAATCTTCCTTGCATTCGTAAGCTGGGCAAACTCCTCATACAAACCAGCAAGCTCCTCCCCATATCCACCGGAGAAATGCCGGTCAAACCATGCCACTGTATATGCATGAATATCCTTTGTGACCGGGGCATCTCTCCCTGCATCCCAGGCGTAGTCCAAAAACGTCTCCATTTCCATCTCCAGCGGTTTCAGCGCTCCCACATTGAGAACCCACATCTTTTGGATGCCCTCATGATACGCTTTATACAGTTCATTCGTCATATGGGCCAGGGGAATCGAGTTAAAAAACAGGTAGCTCATATCCGGCGTCCCCCAGTATGATACGTGATAATATAAGCCATGCCCCCCACTTCGTTCTCTCTCCGCGGCGTTCGGATATCTCCTCACATTTCCAAAATTATCATTTACCCATATAAGCGTCACATCATCCGGCACCTGGAGTCCCTTATCGTACAGATCAAGAACTTCTTTATATGGGATAAATGACTGAAGCGCCTCCATCGGTGAATCCAGCCCCAGCTCTTCCCTCAGCATCTCCCTCTGGTCCGCCATGATCTTTTCCAGCAGCCGCACCCTGGACTGCTCCTTTTCCTGATCGGTGGCAGTTTTGTCATTATCGATCGCTTTTGTGGAAAAACCGTAGTCGTGGACACCCCTCATACCGATGGTATAGCAAACCTCATAATCCCTGTTCATCTGTATGCTCTCTCGCCAGTATTGCTGTATCACATCTCTGTTTTTCCCTGGAATCGAATAATCATAGTAAATGACTTCCTTATTTTCTTCGGCAGCGCCATCTGCCGCTAATTTGTTTGAATGAACGGCATTGTAATCACTGACATATCCCTTTTCTCTAAGCCAGGGATTCCATTCATTCTGATTGCTTCTCATCAGCATATCGCAGTGGGATGTCCCCACAATGATTCCCATTTCATTGGCAAGTCTCGCATTTTCTGGATTTTCCTGAAAATAGTTCACATGCATCGCCGGCCAGATATAATTCCCCTTTAACCGCAGGATCAGCTCATATATCTTTCTGTAAAGCTCCGGCCCAATCGTCCCATCTTTTGTATGTATTGCCGCCCACTCCTCCAGCTCCTCTTCATCAT
>CAMTDY010000176.1 GCA_947070915.1 uncultured Roseburia sp. | reverse complement strand
ATATAATGATGCTGGAGGTAGGTACAATGAAGAAAATGAAGGGGGTTATCGCCGTTACTCTGGTGGTTTCCGTTTTGTTCAGCGGAAACTCCCTGATCACTGCAAAAACAGAAAAAAAGACAGGGATCAAAACCAAAAGGGTGACGATGAATACCGGACAGAAGAAAAGTATTAAGCTTAAGAATAAAAAGAAAAAGGCAAAATATTTATTTCAGTCGTCCAAAACGAAGATCGTAAAAGTTTCAAAAAAAGGTGTCATGACAGCAGAGAAGGCAGGAAAGGCGAAGATCACAGTGAAAGAAAAGCTGGGTAAAAAGACCAAAAAGATCGGAACCGTCTCAGTTACTGTGAAGAAAGCAGCGAAGCCTTCGCCCACACCGGAGCAGAAGGTGACGCCAATGCCTGTAAATACACCGGCTGCGACGCCGGTTAATGGAAAACCCACGGTTTCCCCGCTGGCTCCTACACCAGATCCCGGACAGACGGAGACACCAGAAACGCCGACGCCAAAGCCTCCGGTAAACCCTGAGATCAAGGATACGCCGGCAAAGCTTGACAGCAGCCAGAGCGGTGTCCAGTATGGAAAAGTGGTTAAGAGACAGTACTATTCTCCGATAACAGGAAAGAATCGTAATGTGAATGTTATCCTTCCAGAGGGCTATACGGAGGAAAAGAAATATCCGGTGATCTATCTGTTCCATGGCGGAATGGGAAATGAGAATGACTGGATCGATGGAAAGGTACAGAACATGATCGGTAATATGATCGCCTCAGGCGAGGCAAAGGAAATGATTGTTGTCATGCCAAACTGCCGCTGCCGTGAGAATGATGCTGCCAACCCAACAGACGGATTTGCACCGGAACATGTTCATTCTTTTGACAAGTTTCTCGATGATTTCAGGGACAATCTGATGCCATTTATAGAGAGCACCTATTCCGTGGCTACAGGACGGGATAATACTGCCATTGCAGGGCTTTCCATGGGCGGACGCGTGGCGCTGAACATCGGTATTTCCCTGCCGGACCAGGTTGGATATATCGGCGCTTTCAGCCCGGCTTACGGAATTTTTCCTTATACCAATAATGGACTGACGGAAGAGGGGCTGTTTACAGAAGAGACCTTTACCCTGCCGGATCATTATAAGAACAGTACATATCTGCTCATAAATAATGGAAACCAGGATGGCATGGTGAAAGAAGAGCCGCAGCGTTACCATAACGCATTGGAGGCAAACGGAGTACATCATACCTTTTATACGTTAGACGGCGGTCATGACTGGGTTGTCTGGAAAAATGGTTTTTATAACTTTGCCAGATATTTATTTTAAAGAAATGGAGGAAGGAAATGAAAAAGAAAGTATTTCGGGGGATCAGCTTTCTGCTGATGGCGGCGATGGTCTGCCAGGGCGGGATTCCCGCAGGGGCAAAGGCCAAGGCGAAAGCAAAGCTTTCCACTAAGAAAATAATATTGCAGGTCAAAAAATCGAAGAAGATTAAGATAACCAGGAAGAATAAAAAGGCAAAATATACTTTCAAATCTTCAAACAAAAAGATCGCGAAAGTTTCTTCCAAAGGTGTTGTAAAAGCATTGAAACCGGGAACTGTAAAGATCACAGTAAAAGAAACCTATAAAAAGAAAACAAAGAAGGTGGGGACGGTAACGGTGATTTCCCGTGAAAAATGTATACTGCCACCGCCTAAGACGGCGGTACCAACGGTTCAGGCGACAGCAGCACCGACCCAGACGCCGCCAGCCAGTGTATCACAGCCGCCGGCGACGGTTACCGAGACTCCGGCAGCGACGACGGAACCGCCATTGGAGCTTAAACCTATTACCTATGATGTGCCTGCGGATTTTGATAAAAAGCAGGACGGCGTAGCCTATGGAAAAGTTGTAAAGAAACAGTATCATTCAACCACGACAGGTAAGAAACGGAATGTAAATGTCATTGTTCCCCCGGATTATACCACGGAAAAAGAGTATCCGGTGTTATATCTGTTTCACGGAATCGGAGGAGATGAGGACGAGTGGCTGCAGGGAAATCCTGCTTATGTGGTAGGAAACCTGGTGGCAGAGGGGCTCGCCAAAGAGATGATCATTGTCATACCAAACTGCCGCGCCCGTGCGAATGATAAGGCGGTAACGGAGTTTTCTTTAGAACATTATGCGGCATTTGATAATTTTATCAACGATCTCCGTGACGATCTTATGCCTTATATAGAGGAAAATTATTCCATAGCGACGGGAAGAAAGAATACGGCGATCGCAGGACTTTCCATGGGCGGCAGGGAATCGCTGAACATCGGGCTTCATATGCCGGAGACATTTGGCTATATCGCAGCCTTCAGTCCGGGATTTGGAGTGTTTGCTTATGAGGCCAACGGCGTAAAAGAGGACGGACTCTTTACCGAGGAGACATTCCTCCTGCCGGATGAGTATAAAAATCATACGCTGCTTATGCTTAACAATGGAATTAGCGAGGGTGGAGAAGATGCGCTGGGCGGCCAGTGCCATAAAGTGCTGGAAAAGAATGAGATACCTCATCTGTTCTATGTGACAGAGGGTGGACATGACTTTAAAGTGTGGAAACACGGACTTTATAACTTCGCTCTTCAGATCTTTCAATGATAGGAGGAGTTAAAATGAAAAAAAATATTGGAGTTTTAACACTTAGTCTGGCGATGGTGTTATCATTAACAGCGCCATCTGGTGTGGAGGCGGCAAAATCGCCAAAATTGGGCAGTAGCCAAGTGAATGTACGCGTTGGAAAAACGGTTACTCTGAAATTAAAAAATGTCTCTAAGAAGGCTAAGGTAAAGTGGAGTTCCAAGTCGAAAAAGGTTGCGAAAATTATAAAATCAACAAGAAAATCGGCTAAGATCAGAGGCGTAAAAGCCGGGAAAACCACGATTAAAGCAACCTACAAATTGGGGAAGAAGTCCAGGACGCTGTCCTGCAAGATCACCGTGAAGGGAAAAAGTATTCCTAAAGTGACGGCTTCTCCGGTTCCCTCGCCTACGGCCACCGGGGTGCCAGGTACGGCAGTTCCTTCCAAGGCACCGGATGTATCTCCTTCGCCCGACCTGCCAGATCAGGCGTGTAAATGGGTGACAACCTGGGGAACTGCAGAAGAAAGATGTGATACCACAGATTCTGCCATGCCTAAAATGGCGCTCACGGATACTACGGTTCGTCAGATTATCCGGGTTACCACAGGTGGAAATAAACTTCGTTTCCGGTTGTCGAATCAATATGGGAATAGTGATGTGGAGATCCAATCCCTTCATCTCGCCAAACAGATCAAAGCGGATGCCTCTACTATCGATGTATCCACCGATACGCCGGTGACAGTAAACGGAGAAGAAGAATTTATAATCCCGAAAGGAAAGGTTATTCTGACCGATGAAGTTGAATTTCCGGTAGAGGCTCTTGAAAATATTGCCGTTTCTACATATTTTGGCGAGGCGCCAGGAGATAATATAACCGGGCACAGAGGTGCAAGGGCGACTACCTACCAGGTTTCCGGCAATCAGGTTTCAGAGGAGAGATTTTCTTCAGCTAAAACGACTACGAGCTGGTTTTTCCTTGCAGATGCATCCATATGGTCACCAGAGGACAGCAGGGCAGTAGTATGTTTTGGTGATTCCATTACAGATGGTTATGGAACAGATGCTACGTATCTTGGCAAAAAGCCGGACAGTTATACGAGATGGATCGATTATTTTGCGAAAAGACTTCAGGAAAATGAGGGAACGGAACATGTCTCACTTATTAATGAAGGAATAGGCGCAAACTCTATTCTTGGTTCTTATCCGACGGATGCAGGCAAGGACAGATTTGCCAGGGATCTTCTGGAGCATGATGGCGTAAAATACTGTATTATCTTATTCGGTGTAAATGACATAACTAAACTTCAGGAAACCAGTAAATATAATCTGCTGATTCCGGAATACAAGAAGATGATCCAGTTGTGTCATGCAAATGGAATTAAGGTCTATGGAGCGCCGATCCTCCCCTTCGGAACAAGTGATAGTTATACAGAATCTTCGGAACAGGTACGGACTATGATCAATGAATGGATGCGTTCGGAAGAATCCGGAGTGGATGGTATTATTGATTTTGAGAGTGCGGTGGCAGATCCTAAGAATCCTAAAAATATATTGGAAAAATATACGCATGAAGATGGACTACATCCCTACGATGGTTACAGTGCGATGGCGGATGCCATTGATCTGTCGATGTTTGAATAAGAATAATCAGCGCAGCCCCATAAACACCGGGCTGCGCTGATTTTATTCAAACCGACGCCCCTCCTTTATAAATTAAATCCATCATTAAGTCTGTGGCTGCCAGGCGGTTCAATCTTTACTTTCTGTCACAGAAGGGCTCCAGCCGTACCGGAATCCCCGGTCTGTGGTCAGCTCGGAAGGAAAGATTTCAAAATAAACAACGGCGTCATGGGATAATGTTAATTCTATATTTAAGTTATCTTCTGAGACGGTCTTCCGCTCTGTCAGGATCAGTGGGTTTGCCGCTTCCTGAAGCAGCTGTGTCTGACTGCTGGTGAGATTTGCTGGCTCACCGAGATCGTGCCACACCTTCTGCGGATTGCAGGTAGTCTCATCTACGATCTTTTGCAGACAGCAGTACCCGCCAGATGGAACCGGAAGATTGAGTTCAATTGTAAGGGAGTCCGTGCCTGTTTCACAGGAAAGGTTCCACAACACACCGCGTAGGGTTCCCTCTTTTTCGCAGACAACACCGTGTTCACTGCGGAAGACACATTTTCCTGTTAATTCCTTGAAAAACTCAAAGGTCCAGAAAGTGGGCTTGGGAATACTGTTGTTCGCCAGAAGTCCAAATCCCCCATAAAATGGAGTGAATGGCACGCCTTGTTCTTCAAATACATCCCCAAAAGTCCAATAAGAGTAACCAGTACAGTAATCACCGATCTCCGATAAGATCCGGGCGAGGCTTGCCGCGTTCTGGTTTGTATCATGGAGTGGTGCATTGGGCACGTAGGCAGTATTAAATTCCGTGATGTAAAAAGGAAGATTTTCGTATTCTTTAAACTCACCAATAATTTCACGACACCGCTTCAGCGTACTAAAAGAGTATTCGCTGGATTGAAGGTCCGCGTAGTCATAGTGTCCGTCCCGTTCTGGAAAATGAATGGTATAGTGGTGCCTGGAAATAAAATCCAGGGGAACTTTATTTTCTCTGCAGTAAGTTAAGAATCCCCGCATCCATACCTCGTCATTTCCTCCGCAGATCGCTGGACCACCCACCTGAAAATCCGGATGTACTTCTTTGACAGCATACGCCGTCCGGGTGTATAGTTTAAAGTATTCTGGCATATCTGCATGTTCCCAGAAACCTTTCAGGTTTGGTTCATTCCACACTTCCACCGGCCAGCTGAGCACCTCCGTTTCACCGTAGCGGGAGAGCAGATGCTTGAGTGTCGCCTGAACCAGCGCACACCACCGGTCGTAGTCTTTGGGCGGCGTCACATTTCCTTTCCAGTAAAACTGTGTCTGAGTGCCGGAGGCAAGTTTCTCAGGCATAAAGCCAAGTTCCAGGAAGGGCCGGATCTGGAGTTCCAGGTAACTGTCAATAACTCTGTCCAGATATGTGAAATTATATTCTGATTTAATATTCCCCTCGGAATCCTTATACTCCTGATAAATCGCCATGTCATCACAGAAAAGACCATGTCCCCGTATGTAAGAAAATCCTATTCTTTTCTGGACAAATGCCAGCTGATCCCAGTATTCCCTGTGAAGTGCCAGCCCCATACGCCCTGTCCCCACACAGTAGGTCACATTATTGTGAAATGGTAGGGTGTGGTCTAAGTTAA
>CAMTDY010000175.1 GCA_947070915.1 uncultured Roseburia sp. | reverse complement strand
AGCAGAAGACAGGATAGTGGCAGAGCACCACCTTCCGTTTGTTATCCCGCAGCTCTTCATAGGGTTTTACCCATTCAAACCGACTGGAGTCAAATTTGCGGTGGCGCAGGAAATGGTCATGATTCCCCTCGATCAGCATAAGCCGTCCCCTCAGACGCCTCAATATGTCATTGGTCTGCTCTGCATTTCCCGCGGACACGTCTCCCAGGATCACCACCTCGTCCCCGTCGCCGACTTTCCGGTTCCACTGCCCCAGTATATACTCATTCATGGCCTCTGCTGACTCAAATCCCCGGCAGTCCAGGCGCTGGTTCAGATTTTCATGAAAAAAATGCAGATCGGATATATAATAGCGCATACACGTCCCCTGATCAAAGTATTTTGGATAAAAATTCCTTCAGCCGCCCGTTCTTCGGATGGTCAAACACTTCTTCCGGCGTCCCGTCCTCTGCGATGACACCGCCATCCATAAACAGCACCCGGCTGGCCACTTCTCTGGCGAACCCCATCTCATGGGTTACGCAGATCATCGTAATTCCGCTGGTGGCAAGCTCCTTCATCACATCCAGAACCTCTCCCACCATCTCCGGGTCCAGCGCAGAGGTGGGTTCATCAAACAGGATGACCTCCGGATCCATCGCCAGCGCCCGGCAGATCGCCACTCTCTGCTTCTGCCCGCCGGAAAGCTGGTTGGGATAAGCTTCCGCTTTATCCAGCAGTCCTGTCCGACGCAGCAGTTCCTCCGCTTTCTTTTTTGCCTCCTCCCGGCTCTTTTTCAAAAGCCGGACCGGACCGACACAGATGTTTTCAAGAATGGTCATGTGGGGAAACAGGTTGAAGTGCTGGAAGACCATCATCATCTTCTGACGCTCCTTATTGATATCGGTGCCGGCTGCCGTCAGCTCCGTCCCATCCAGAAAAACTTCGCCTTCCGTCGGCTGCTCCAGAAGATTCAGGCAGCGCAGAAAGGTGGATTTGCCACAGCCGGAGGGACCAATGATAACCACTACCTCTCCCCGGCGGATCTCCGTTGTAATCCCCTGCAGTACTTTATTGTCCTTAAATTCTTTCTTGAGGTTGTTGACCTTGATCATTTCCTGTGTCTCAGCGCTCATTTCTCTTCAGCCTCCTCTCCATTCTTCCTACCAGCCACGTCAGTATCATAACGATGATAAGATATACCAGCGCCACGGCGATCAGCGGCAGAAACGCCTCATAAGTCCGGCTGCGGATATAATCACCGCCCCTGGTGAGATCCACAATCCCGATATAACCGGATATGGATGTCTCTTTGATCAGCACAATAAACTCATTAGCCAGCGGCGGCAGTACATTCTTAAACGCCTGGGGCAGAATGAAATACCACATGGACTGGGCATAGGTAAAGCCCAGGCTCCGCCCCGCTTCCAGCTGTCCCGCATCAATAGACATGATACCAGAGCGGACGATCTCTGCAATATAGGCAGAAGAGTTCACGCCGAAAGCGATCACCGCCACCACGACTTTATTGATGTCCGAGGAGGCAAATATAACATAATATATGATCAAAAGCTGTATCATCGCCGGCGTTCCACGAATCACCGTCAGATATGCCCTCAGAATCCAGTTCAGCAGTCTTGCCTTTCCGGTCTTGTCGCAGGTACTGCGGAGAATCGCGATCAGGAATCCAAGGACTATACCGATCAGCACCGCAAAGAAACTAATACAGAGCGTTGTCCGAAGTCCCTGGATTATGTATTTCCAGCGGTTCTCTTTGACAAAATTGTTGTTCAGCTTTTCCAGGAAACCTGCCGTCCTGGAAGTGTTTCCAGCTCTCAAAATGATCACCTGGGTAGCCGTGGTATAGGTCTGGGTAAAATCAATACTTTTCAGGCGGTCCTCCGTCACGGTCATTCCCGCGATGCCCACATCCGCTTTTCCTGACTGTACCGCGTTGATGATGGCATCGAACTCAATATTTTCAATCTTAAGCTCCATATCCAGAAGGTCGCAGACCGCCCACGCCATGTCCACATCGATGCCTGTGATCTCCCCGTTCTGCATAAACTCATAGGGTTCAAAGGCGGCATTGGTCGCCATGGTCAGGGTGCCATTGGCACGCTCCAGGCTCTTATCCGGCTCATATTGGAACTTTCCCCTGGTTTCATCGCCTATGTAATTTTTTACGATCTGATCCAGCGTCCCATCCTCTTTGATCTGGGAAATCGCCCCATTGATCTTTTCTTTCAATTCCGCATTTTCTTTGGAAATACAGATAGCGTATTCCTCCACCGCAAACTCTTCTTCCAGTATCCGCAGGTCCCCGCTGGTCTCCACAAACTTCTTTGCCGGGTTCTCATCCAGGATAATGCAGTCGATCTTCCCCAGCTTCAGCGCCTGCACGGCATCTGCTGCCTTGTTATAACGCTCTACGGTACTACCTTTCTTTTCGTAATCCGAGGCATAGATATCTCCCGTAGTTCCCAGCTGTACCCCAATCTTCTTTCCTTCAAGGTCATCCACCTTCTGGATCGCCTGCTCTTCGGTGCCTGCTTCTTTTTTACTGCTGCAGCCTGTCATCACAACCGCTAATGCCAGCAGGCCAAAAATCAGAACACGCATATACTTTCTGCTCTGTTTCATTTTTTCACGTTTCTCCTTCTCCGTATCAGTTTTTCACAAGGCACGCCGTGATCCGGACGGCTCCACCAGACTATTTCCGGTCTGCCTTTTCCTGGAACTTTTTATTATCGATAATAAATCTTTCGTGCACTCCGCTTCCAATCTTTCCACGCTCATCCCGCACCTCAACCTCAAAAGTAAGCTTTCTGCCATCAATGCCGGTAAGCACGCTCTCACAGGTCACTTTCATCCCCAGGGGCGTGGGGGCATCGTGGGTGATGTCCAGACGGATGCCTACGGTACCGCATCCCTCCTCCAGCTCCCCGGCAACACTCTTCCATGCCGTCTTCTCCATCAGTGCCGTCATCGATGGCGTGGCAAATACATCCAGTGTACCGCTGCCCATGGCCTTCGCCGTATTGCTCTGGTCAACGGCCGTTGTCTCTTTTCCTCTTATACCTGTTTTCAACATACTATTCTTCTTTCACCTTCCTGTTCCCATTTCACCCTCCTGGCAGTGCTGCCGGACCAGTACCGTCGGGCTAAATTGTATTTATACCTATTTTCTTATAAATGTGTTCACAAGTCAATCTCTTTTAAAAGAAACTTCTTCAGATTTTTTAATTTTTTTGAAAAAAGTTGTTGACATTTGTTCTATGCTATAATATAATAAATCTTGCGTTGTGACGAGCAACACTCATCGGGGTGTGGCTCAGCTTGGCTAGAGCGCCTGATTTGGGTTCAGGAGGCCGCAGGTTCAAATCCTGTCACCCCGATTCATAAGGCATCAGCCTTTATTCAATTATATATAAGCTGTGGGTTTCGCGCAGCAGTACATGCGGGTGTAGTTCAATGGTAGAACACCAGCCTTCCAAGCTGGATACGTGGGTTCGATTCCCATCACCCGCTTTTTCTATGCCTGGATTGCCGGAGCAGACTGTGGAAGGCTGTGGAAATCCTTAATTTTTTTCTTGACATGTCCATTTTTTTATGATAGTATTTTTAGGGTACTGATTTGATTGGTCAGAACTTAAACAGATAGATTGTGTGTCAGTAGCTCAGCTGGATAGAGCAACGGCCTTCTAAGCCGTGGGTCGGGGGTTCGAATCCCTCCTGACACGATTCATCTCATATGGTGGGTATAGCGCAGTTGGTTAGCGCGTCAGATTGTGGCTCTGAAGGCCGTGGGTTCGAATCCCATTACCCACCCTTTCCTATCATTAATGTAGGATGTTGGGCTATCGCCAAGGGGTAAGGCATAGGACTTTGACTCCTACATTCGCTGGTTCAAATCCAGCTAGCCCAGTATGGCTTATTACAGAAGAAGAGCAAGAATATCTTTGTGGATACACAACAGATATTCCTGCTCTTTTTCATGTCTGTCCCGCTCTCCCAGCCAGAACATTCTAATCGCAGTCTTCCTCATTCTTATCTCTCATCACAGCTCCCCGGAACACCAGCATCTCCTCGGTGAAGACATCCCGGTCCACGGTACCGCTGATACCCCGGACACGCCCCCGGTCCGTATACTGCCAGCCGCTCCACTGTCTCCAGTGATTCTGCATCTCGGGGCGGGAAGTTCCATACTGGGCGATCCAGAGCGGATACACTGACAATCTTACATCAAAGGTATTCTTGGCATTATTCGCATCGCTGTAGACCGCTACTGGTTTACCTGTGGCCTCCCTCACCTCCTGCAGAAAGGCAAGAGAGATCTCATTGATCTGCTCTTTGGAGAGACTGCCAAAGGATTCAAAATCCATGACCGGCCTTCCCTGGTATCTTTTCCCCTGGATCACGTCCGCAAAATGTCTCGCCTCGTTTCTCGCCGCCTCTACCGTCCGCGCCGTCACATAGTGATAAAATCCGATTTTCAGCCTCGCCTTTCTCGCCTCCCGGTAGTTGCGCTCAAAATCCGGATCGATATAGGTGTCTCCCTCACTGGACTTTATATAGACAAATCGTATGCCGTCCCGCTTTACCTCCCGAAAGTCAATATCTCCCTCCCAATGGCTCACATCTATTCCCTCGATCTCTCTTCTCTCACGCATCGCAGTTTTACCCCGCCGTTTTATTTTAACACTATTATATGGAAAAGAAAAAAGAGCGTTCCGAAAAACGCTCCCGATCTCTTAGCCCGACGGCACCTGGTTAAAGTAAGATCTCCTCCACTGCCCGCAGAAACAATTCCATCTGCTCCTCTGTCCCAACGGTGATGCGGAGGTAATTGTTGATTCTTTCTTTATTAAAATACCGCACATAGATCCCCCGGCCTTTCAGCGCCTCAAAGATCTCCTTTGCTGGAACCGATTTATGGGCGGCAAACAAAAAATTAGTGCAGGATTCTTTTACGTCAAATCCCATCTCTTCCATTGCTTTTTTCGTCCGCTCCCTGGTCGCCACGACCTTTTTCAGATTTTCCTGGAAATATTCCTCATCTTCCAGGGAGGCAGCTCCGAGACAAATGGACTCCGTATTCATGGTGTAGGAATTGATGGATTCCTTCACGTCATTCATCACCTGGATCAGCGCTTCATTTCCCATGGCATAGCCGATGCGCATGCCCGCCATGGAACGGGACTTGGAGTAGGTGCGTACCACCAGCAGATTATCGTATTTCCGGATCAGGGGAAGTACCGTCTCACCGCCAAAATCCACATATGCCTCATCGATGATCACCACAACTTCCGGATTTGCCTGAAGGATCTCCTCCACCTGGGAAGCTGCCATGGAAATTGATGTGGGGGCATTGGGATTGGCGATGACCACACCGCCGTTTTCTCCTTTGTAATCTTCCGGATCAATAGTAAAATCCTCTCGGAGAGCCGGGCACTCGTAAGGGATCCGGTAGACCTCTGCCCACACAGGATAAAAAGAATAGGTGATATCGGGAAACAGTACCGGCTTCCTGGAATTAAAGAAGGTGAGAAATGCCAGGGACAGCACGTCATCCGAACCGACACCCACAAAAACTTCTTTATTTGATATACCATGATACTCCGCCAGCGCAGCGGTGAGGGATGCAGCAGAAAGCTCCGGGTACAGGGTAAAACGGCTTACATCCATCTTCCGGTGCGCCTCAAATACTCTTGGCGAGGGCGGGTAAGGATTCTCATTGGTATTCAGCTTAATGATATTTTTTTGCTGGGGCTGCTCACCCGGAACATAGGGTGTCACTTTCCGGACATTGGCGGCCCATTTTTTTGTAGTATTCACACTCTCTTCCTCCTATCGGTAAACTTCCGCCAGTTTTTCAAAGGCTG
>CAMTDY010000174.1 GCA_947070915.1 uncultured Roseburia sp. | reverse complement strand
GTACAGGACTGCTCTGCCATACGGATCCCGCCATAGGGCATAAAAGCCCGTTTGAGCGGCTTATCTGTCTGCAGGCCCACGATCTTCTCCAGGTCTTTCAGCTCCTCGCTGATATATCCGGGACCATGGGAAGTCAGTGAGGATACCACTTCTGTGTCCATATCCAGCACACCGCCCTTCTGGCGCTCCTCCTTCTGAAGTTCCTGCAGCCTGCCCCACAGTTGATCTGTGGCCTCTGTCGGTCCCTCCAAAAACAATTCGTCGCCGTCATAGGGTTTATAGTTATTCTGGATGAAGTCACGCACATCAATGCCTTCTTTCCAAAGTCTTCCCGAAAATCCTTCCCACTGCTTAAAGTCTCTCATCTTTTCCTCCATTCGTTAACCTATCATAAATTTTATCTCGGCCTCACATGCTGTCTTTCCATCTACCGTAGCCACAGCCCTGCCGACTCCCATCGGCCCTTTGCATTTGATGATCTCCGTCTCCAGCCGCAGCCTGTCTCCCGGTACCACCTGCCTTCTGAATTTCGCTTTGTCAATTCCACCGAAAAACGCCAGCTTTCCTTTATTCTCCTCCAGGCTTAGGACAGCAACTGCCCCCACCTGCGCCAGCGCTTCAACGATCAGGACTCCCGGCATCACTGGTTTCTGTGGAAAATGTCCCTGAAAAAATGGCTCGTTCGCAGTCACATTTTTGTAGCCTACTGCCTTTACGCCCGGCTCCATTTCCTCAATACAGTCCACCAGCAAAAAGGGATAACGGTGTGGAATTATTTCTTTGATACCATTTACATCTAATAACATGTCTGCCTCCTTCAATATATATCATAATTTTTTATCAAATACAAGTAATATATAACTGTCACAAAATGGCAAAAGGCACAAAACGTGCCTCTTCCCTTTTCTTCCGCCCAATGTTGCCACCGGGCAAAATATTATTTTATAAAGAGTTAATCTTCATAAGCTTTGAAAATAAGTGTCGCATTATGACCGCCAAAACCGAGGGAATTGGACATCGCAATCTTCACCTCTGTCTCGATGCCTTCTCCCTTCACACAGTCCAGATCACATTCCGGATCCTGGTTAACCAGCCCTGCATTCACATGTACATAATTTTCCATGATGGATTTCACGCAGGCAATGGTCTCGACGCCGCCTGCCGCACCCAAAAGATGGCCTACCATGGATTTGGTGGAGCTGACTTTACACTGATAAGCCGCCTCACCCATAGCCAGCTTGATCGCTCTTGTCTCAAAGAGATCGTTCATATGGGTGCTGGTTCCATGAGCATTGATATAGTCCACATCTTCCGGCTTGATCCCTGCGTCTTTGATGGCAAATTCCATGGCCTTCGCCGCACCGCTTCCATCTTCCGCCGGGGAAGTAATATGATAGGCGTCATTGGTGGCGCCATATCCAGTCACCTCTGCATAAATCTTAGCGCCGCGCTTTTTCGCATGTTCCAGTTCCTCCAGAACAACGATGCCGGCTCCTTCTCCCATCACAAAGCCGCTGCGGTCCACATCAAAAGGAATCGATGCCTTTGCTGGATCTGTCGAAAGGGACAGGGCTGTCATACTGGTAAATCCAGCAACCCCAAGCTCCGTGATCGCCGCCTCAGAACCTCCGGCAACCATCACATCCGCCTCACCGTACTGGATCGAACGGAATCCTTCACCGATACAATGAGTTCCTGTGGCGCAGGCTGTCACGATATTGATATTCTTTCCTTTTAAACCAAACTGGATCGCAACATTTCCTGCGGCAATGTTGGAGATCAGCATCGGGATCATCAGCGGAGATACCCTGTTTGGCCCTTTGTCCAACAACTTCTTATACTCTCTCTGGGTACACTGGAGACTTCCGATCCCGCAGCCCACACTGGTTCCAACCAGAAAAGGATCTTCTTTTTCCATATCCAGCCCGCTGTCTTCCAGAGCCTGTTTTGCCGCTGCCACTGCAAACTGGGCAAAGCGCTCCATACGTCTCGCTGATTTGGGATCCATATATTCCTTAGGGTCAAAGTCCTTTACCTCAGCTGCCAGTTTTGCCTTATAATCGGTGGTGTCGATCTGAGTTATCGGACCGATGCCTACCACGCCCTTCTTTACATTGTCCCAGAACTCATCGACTGTATTTCCAATCGGTGTGATCGCTCCCATTCCAGTTATGACTACTCGTCTGCTCATTGAATTAAATCCTCCTAAATCATTATGCTTCCATCTTTTCACATCGCAATACCGCCATCTACACAAAGTACCTGGCCGGTTATGTATTTTGCCTTATCCGAAGCAAGAAATACCACTGCCTCTGCAATATCTTCTACCTGTCCAAACTTTCCAAGAGGAATGGTGGCTACCGCTGCCTCCTTCACCGAATCTGACAATACCTCTGTCATTTCCGTATCCACAAATCCCGGTGCAACTGCATTTACCGTGATATTTCTCGAAGCCAGCTCCTTCGCTGTCGCCTTGGTCAGACCGATCACCCCAGCTTTCGACGCCGAATAATTTGCCTGTCCCATATTTCCTGTCACGCCGGAGACAGAAGCAATATTTATGATCCGCCCGCTTCTCTGCTTCATCATCGGGCGGGTTACAAATTTAACACCGTGGAACGTTCCCGCCAGATTGGTCTGAATCACACTCTGGAACTCCTGTTCTGACATTTTCATGATCAGATTATCTTTAGTAATTCCTGCATTGTTTACAAGAATGTCAATTCTGCCATACTCTTTGACGATGCCGGCATAGAACTCCTTCGCCGCCTCGAAATCACTGACGTTACACTGGATCGACACCGCTTTTCCTCCGGCCGCCGTGATGGTATCCACCACCTCTGCGGCACGGTCCGCCGAGCCGTTGTAATTAACAACCACCATGGCTCCTTCTCTGGCCAGAGCCAGGGCAATGCCTCTGCCGATGCCTCTCCCCGCCCCGGTCACTACTGCAATCTTATCTTCTAATAACATATTTCCTCCATTTCTTCACTGCTACCCTTAGCCATCCATTTATGCCAGAGCCTCAAGCAGTGCATCCATCTCTGCGATCGTTCCCACACTATATGTAGTCAGTTCTTTGCCGATGGCTTTCCCGATCTTTTTATTAAAGCCCGCCAGGGTACGTCCCGGCCCGATCTCAATAAATGTATCCACACCGTCTGCCGACATGGTCTCTACCGACTGCTGCCAGCGCACAGATGAGGACACCTGTTTTACCAGCAGAGGCTGGATATCCGCCTGCTCCGTCACATAATCCGCTGTCACATTTGCCACGTATGGGATCTTCGGTGCGCCAATCTCGATCTCATTCAGAACAGCCTCCAGCTTAGTACCTGCCCCTTTCAGAAGATCTGAGTGGAACGGTCCGCTGACATTGAGCATAACCGTTCTCTTAGCGCCGGCTTCCTTACATTTGGCAGCACCGGCTTCCACCGCTTCTTTCTTTCCGGAAATAACGATCTGCCCCGGGCAATTATAATTTGCCACCTGAACCTGGTCAATGCCCTCGATGGCTTTCTCGATCTGCAGCGCATCCAGTCCCATAACCGCAGCCATGCCGCCCACACCGGCAGGAACTTCTTCCTGCATATAGATACCGCGTTTGCGGACAGCTTTTGCCGCATCAATATAATTCATGGAATCCGCCGCCACGAGGGCACAGTACTCACCGAGACTAAGCCCCGCTGCCACATCCGGCTTGAGACCTTTGTCTCTCAGAACTTCCATGATCGCCACACTGGTAGTCAGTAGCGCCACCTGAGTGAACTCTGTTATATTAATATCATCATTTTCCTCAAAACAGAGGGCTTTCAGATCCAGTCCCACCGCTTCCCCTGCCTGATCAAATATTTCTTTTGCAATCGGAGAATATTCATAAAATTCTTTTCCCATTCCTACCTTTTGTGCACCCTGTCCGGGAAATACGAATGCAATCTTACTCATAACTTACCTCCATAAAACCATTTTTTATCTCTTATTTGTTACTCTATGGCGCTAATAAGCATCAACACCATGCAGCGCTCCTTTGGCTGATGGTGTTACAAAATCCCCATATTTTGAAATGGTGGCTGCCGATAAAAATTTATCAACAACCACACCATTTCTCACATTTTGTAAATCACATTAAGATGCAAGCAGCCCGCCACACCCGTCCCAGCTCGCTCAAACGGGTGGATCGGACAAAAGATGTAGCGATTATTCTACACCCTTCTCCTTTAAGAAATTAATTACATCACCTACAGTATTGATGCTTTCAAGATCATCTGTAGGGATCTCAACATCATACTCTTCTTCAAGAGCCATGATCAATTCATAAAGATCCAGAGAATCTGCTCCCAAATCGTCTTTGAAAGAAGAAGCCTCAGTGATGCTGTCTGCATCCACGCTCAACTGGTCTGCGATAAGTTCCTGCATTTTTTCTAACATGATTATTTCTCCTTTTTCCCAGCCCGCCAGATCCATGAACCAGCTTTCTCGGCATTATGTAGGTCCTGGCAGACTAAATATTATTTTCAAATTCCCTCAACTATTTGAGTTATTCAGTATTTTACAGTATCTTATGTTGTTTGTCAACCCGCCACAGCCGGATTTTTCCAAGAAAAAAAGCCCGCTGCCAGGACCTGTCTTCCGTTTTTCATAATCGCTGGATCACATCAATCATTGGGTAAGCAACTGTATGACTCCATCATAATATGACTATTCCTTTTCAATTTGTCTGGCATATCCATGAACATGAGGACAGACTCGGATGGCCAAAACGTATTACCTGTCATTCCTTCCGGCATGCCCTAGGCACACACTTTTACGAAAATGGCACCGATCTGCTGGCAATCCAGGCGCTCCTTGTCCTTTATGTCCATTATACTCACTTTTTTTGTTGTAGATCTCAGGATAGTCATATTGAGCACAAATATCAGGTATAACTAAAGATAGTGCCAAAGCTGGTAAAAAACACCTTTTTTCAATTGCGTTTTTTATAGCAATAGCTATTTGGTCCACCTTCATATATTATATTTCCTTAAATCTGAACATTCATATCCTACATAAAAAATTTACACTTTTCCAAATAGAATTGCTGTTCCTTTTCAAAAAGCGCAATCAGTTTGTCCAAACTCTTTTCTTCTCTATATCCCTTCAATGCTTCCAGATATTCATTTCTATTCGCATCTTCGATCACAATTGGCACAATCCCATTCTTCAGACACTCTCTAAAAAGTATCAGCCTGCCTGTTCTACCGTTTCCATCCTGAAATGGATGAATACTTTCGTATCTAGCATGGAACTCAGCCAATACAGAAATACTTGTTTTCTGGCTACTATACCAATCCATAAGTAAACACATTTCCTGAACAACATTTTCTGGTCTTACTGTTTGATACATTCCAATCATATTAGGACGATGTTTATAATCACCGATTGCATATCCATTGGCACGGTCCTCAAACACTCCAGATTTCAACTCATAATGAAATTGCTTTATCCGTTCTTGTGTCAATGGTTCATCCAAAGTATCCAACATTTTATTGAACATCAGGAAATGACCATTCATTTCCTCAACATCTTTTGCTCTATAATAATCGTCCGATTTTGGCAATGTACCATTGTCAAACAATGAAGCTGTCTGTTCCTCAGTAAGTGTACTTCCCTCAATCTTATTTGAGTTATAAGCAAGTAAACGCTGTGTATATGCATACACACCAGATCTGTCAAATTTTTCTCTTTCTATTTTGAATCTTTCTAAAAGAAACTCTAATAATTCTTTATCACTACTCATATTGCACCTCTTCTCCATCCCAAGAATCATGAAACTAGAATTTTTTGTATAGTTATCATATACTGTTATAAGTATGTCTCAACATAATATCTATTTTTTCTATATATCCTTTCAATCTCAGGGTATCAATTGATAATGAGTCGTTCTTTATACTCTGTCTCTTATACACATCTCCGAGCCCACGAGACGGAGCTACATCTC
>CAMTDY010000173.1 GCA_947070915.1 uncultured Roseburia sp. | reverse complement strand
TTTCCCCTTGTTCCACTCATGGGATTCCATATCTTCCACCTCACCGCATTCGCACTGAACCCAGTGATATTTATCATTCATCTTCCAATCACCTTCCGCATAGGAGTGCTCATGGGCCGGCACCAGTTTGGGGATTTTCCTTGTCTCGGACACCCCGCACACCGTACAGGTACGTCTGGACACTCCTTCCCGTGCCGTGGTCGGCGCTGTTTCCTGTTTCCACGGTCCAAAAGTGTGGCTGAGGGCAGCGCTCAGAGCAGGAATCGTTTCATCATAGCTTTGGCCACAATCCTCGTCCTCACAAGTGTATCTGCGGATCCCCGTTTCCGTACAGGTTGCCGGCTTGACAATCACAGCTTCATATTCATGCTCATGGGGTTCATCGGGCTCCTCTGGTCCTTCTGGATCATCCGGCTCATCAGGATCTTCAAATGGAAGCGGAACACGGATCCGGTTTCCGCAGATATCGCAAAGGATCTCCTCGATTCCATCTTCTTCTTCGGTGGGCTCTTTGATCACCACACCTTCATTTTCCCCAAAATCATGTTCTTCGTAATTCTCCATCACATCCTCTTCGTCAAGGTCACAACCCGGCGCTACACATACCTCCCAGTGTCCATCCTCATCAAACCGCCATTCCCATTGATGTTCATGGGCAGGTGGAAGCTCGATCTCTACCGGCTCGCTGGCATAGTCTGTCTGATTTCCGTCATTCACCTGTTCTGCCAAAAGATATACGGTTTCACTTTCCTCGTCAAAATCTTCTGGCAGTGTAAAGGTTACGCTTCCCTCGTCCTCAAAAGTATCCTCCGACACTTTTCCATAAAAGTTAACAACTGTGTCGCTGTCTTTCGGATCACCGTCTGTGATCATGACCGAAATCTGGTTAGCACTATTTCCTAAATAGGTATAAGGAACTGTAATCTCATCCGACTGCCGCTCTGCTGCACCCGCTTCCAAGGTCTCTCCCTCTGACAGCGTCAGTTTCCATTCATTGATCTCCGCCGTTTCCACCGGATTTATCTCAGCATTTTTCGCTGTATCCGCCGCTGTCATAAACAAAATACCAGCAGGATCTAAGTTAAATGCCGGCACCACTCCATTTTCCTCAAACACAAAATCACGGAATACTTTTCCGCCAGAAAGTACACAGCCTGCACCTGAACTTGACTTTCCATAGGCGCTCCGGAGCCACCAGGAATCCTTTAAATCTCCTCCCGCCGTGTCATAAGAATACCCATACCCGCCGTTTACCAGATCAGAGACATCCAGAAGAAACATCGTATCTTTGTTCAAAGCTGTACTCTCCAGCCCCGCAACCGACAAATCCCCGGCTTCTCTCGTCGTCCGCAGAATCCTCTTTTTTTCCAATTCAGAAAAATTTGTATCGCTTAAAAATCCATCCGCTCTCTGCAGCCAGCTGCGGATATCGCTGGCGCTCCATTGATTATCTGGCAAAGAGTTGTCCGCATGCTGGTCACCAGCCTTTGTTTCATCTTTAAATGGCATCGTTTTCAAAATCTGGTCCGACTGTAATAAGAAACCACCTGCCATGGAACTGTTTCCACCGTCTCCCGTTGTATCCAGCACCCGCCACCGGATCGGTCTGCCCTCATAATTTCCATAATAGACATGATCACCACTCCACTCTTTTCCTTCCCCGGGAAGCGACGGAGAGGCAATCTGGGCAGCTCCCAGGCTCACGGTCCGGTCCGGTTCCGTTGCCCTCGCCTGATCCCCATTCACCCATTGAAATAACAGTGCCATACTGACTGCTGCCAGCGAAATCATCACTGCCGCCTTTTTTTTCCTTGTGTTTTTCTTTCTGATTTCTTTCATAGATGCCATACCTCGTTTCAATATTTGTGCGGTTCCGTACTTGATCTCCATCACATGACAATATTATACAACAAAGTCTTCCTATTGCAAATACTATTTTTACTAAAATATCAGCCATTCCATTCTGTCTGGGTCCTGTACATCCGGGCATATCGCCCGTTCAGCGCCATCAGCTCTTCATGATTTCCCTGCTCGGCTATTTTCCCATCTTCCAGCAGAATGATCAGATCAGAATCCCGGATCGTAGAAAGACGGTGGGCAATGATAACGGAGGTTCGGTCCGCACAGAGTCTGAGCATAGCGCGCCGTATCTTCTGCTCCGTCACGGTATCTACCGAACTTGTGGCTTCATCAAGAATCAGGATCGGAGCATTGGCAAGCACCGCTCTGGCTATGGTCAAAAGCTGCCGTTCCCCTTGGGACAGCTCCATGCCCCCATGCTCTAAGACTGTATCATACCCTTTCGGCAGTCTCTCGATAAAGCTGTCCGCTCCAGCGGTCCGCGCCGCCTCCTGCACCTGTTCCAAAGAGGCTTCCGGATGTCCATAGCAGATATTGTCCCGGACCGTGGCGGCAAACAGAGACGTATCCTGAAGCACCACGCCAAATGCCCGCCGCAGGTCCTCCATCCGGTAATCCCGCAGATCATGTCCATCTAACAGAATGCTGCCTGAAGAAACGTCATAAAATCTTGTCAGAAGATTGATGATCGTAGTTTTGCCGGAACCGGTAGCTCCCACGATAGCAGCCTGCGTTCCCGCAGGGATCTTTATGGAAATATCCTTCAGTACAGGCTGCTCTGGCTGATAACCGAACTCCACATGCCGAAATTCAATGTCACCGCGGGGATTTTCTAAGCCTACGGTATCTTCCCGGTCCGGGGGTTCCGGCTGTTCATCCAGTATCTCAAACACCCGCTCCGCCCCGGCGACGGCTGTCTGGAAATTATTGTAAATATTGGCGATCTCCACGAAAGGACGGGTAAACTGACGCACGTAGAGCAGAAAACTTGTAACCAGCCCGATATCGGTAATCCTGCCATTAACGAACAAAACCCCACATAAAACCGACATCACCACATACAGGAGGTTATTGATCACATTCATGAGCGGCATGAGATACCCCGAACAGATCAGCGCCCGGATCGATACTTTGCAAAGTTCACGGTTCTTTTCTGCAAACTCACGCTCCATAGCCTCTTCCCGGCAGAATGCCTTCACCACAGAAAGTCCTGAAATGCTCTCTTCCACCTGACCGTTCAGTGAGCCAAGACTCTTCTGCTGTCCGAAAAAAAGAACTTTGGTCCGCTTCGTTATGGTTTTGGTAAGGAGAAATATCAGTCCCACACCAAACAGCGATACCATCGTCAGCACTGGGCTTAAACACAACATCATAACAAAGACCCCCACAACGGTAAACCCATAGGTCAAAAGCAGGGTCATAGAATTAGAGATCGTCATACTGATATTGTCAACATCATTTGTCAGGCGGCTCATCAGTTCACCGTGCCGGTGCAGGTCAAAAAAGGACAGCGGAAGTGTCTTGATCCAGCCAAACAAGGTTCTCCGTATATGATGTATCACGCGCTGCCCGATGGACGCCATAAAATATGCCTGCAGAAATTTCACCAGCCAGTCACTGAGATACAGCCCCGTCAGCAATACCAGAACCCATAGAACCGTATCGCCACTACTAACCGCAGTCACCGCCCTTCCCGTCACAAAGGGCGAAAGAATGGACGCGCCGGAAGCAAAGGCAGACAACACAAGAATCCACCCAAGCCCTTTTCTCTGCCCCTTTGTCAGTTTCCAGAGCCGAAGCAGCGTCCCCTTCATATTTTTAGGTTTCACCACCACTCCGCCACGACCGGGGCGGGATATTCCGCTTGGATTAACCGGAGGCACCCCTCCACTTTTCTCAGCCATGGGACTCACCTCCGATCTGGGATTGATAAATCTCCTGATACATAGAGCAAGAGTCCATCAATTCTTCATGGGTTCCCCACCCCGCCATATAGCCATTATCCAGGCACAAGATACGATCTGTACGCATAACCGTAGAAATCCGCTGACTGACCAACAGCACAGTCATGCTTCCTGCCATCCCCCGAAGTCTTTTTAGCACATCGGATTCCGTCCGAGCATCCAGTGCGCTGGTGCAGTCATCCAGAATGAGGATACGTGGTCTCCGAACCAGCGCCCGCGCCAGGGAGAGTCTCTGCTTCTGACCGCCGGAAAGGTTCACCCCACCCTGGCCGAGCAGTGTATCATACCCCTGCCCACTCTGCTGGATAAAGGCATGGGCACAGGCAGTTTCTGCCGCCGCCCGTAACTCATCTTCCCCGGCTTCGTCACGTCCCCAGCGCAGATTATCCCGGATGGTCCCAGAAAAAAGCAGCGCCTTCTGGGGCACGACAGCCACCGCTTCCCTCAGCCACTTTGGTTCAATCTGTGTCACATCGCACCCATCGACCCATATTTTTCCGGACACAGCATCGTAAAACCGGGGTACCAGATTGACAAGAGTCGTTTTTCCAGATCCGGTGGAACCAATGATCCCAATCGTCTCACCAGAATGAATATGTATATCAATATCATGAAGGGATTCTTTCCCTGCCCCCGCGTAGGCAAAGGATACATGGTCAAAATGGATATCACCTGTAATATCTGGCATAAGGGGGTTCACTGGCATCTTCTGCGCCGGTCGTTCCTCCAGTATCTCTTGAATCCTTGCCGAAGAGGCTGTTGCCCTGACCGCTGTATTCAGCGTATTGGAAATCATTGTTACAGAAAACAGCACCTGTGTCATATAATTAACAGAAGCCATAAGTCTGCCGATCTCTCCGCTCTGTTCGTTCCCGGAGATCCATAACAAAAGAACAATGCCAAAATTCACCGTCAGATTGATAAAGGGCGAAAAAACCGCCATCGTCCGAAGTGCAGCGGTATTGGCACGGGCCAGCTCCAGTGAGACTTCCTCAAATTTCTCTGTCTCTTCTTCCTCCGCTCGGAATGCCTTCACCACACGGACAGAGGAAAGGAATTCCCTTGCCACCCCATTTAAACGGTCTAGTCTTTTCTGCACTATCCCAAACCGTGGATAACCGATGCGCATATTCCCCCAAACCAGAACAGAGGCGGTCAGAAGGATCCCCGCCATAACCGGCGCCTGCCCCGGCGTCTGGATCATGATCAGTATAATGGCACCAATACCAATGATCGGCGCCTTTACCATGATCCGCATGATGCCGTTGATAAACTCCTGGATCTGCGCCACGTCATTGGTAATACGGGTAATAATGGAAGCAGGGCGCAGACGGTCAATATTTTCCATGGAGAGCTGCTGCACATGGTGGTACATATCATGACGCAGCTCCCTGCCGATGGTCTGGGAAACAAAGCTGGCAAAACGGTTTCGTATGACAGCGCAGACAGCCCCTGCCAGGGCGATCCCCAGCATGGCTGTCCCCAATCGAAGAATGTGGTTTATGTCGGCATTTTTGATGCCCTGATCCACAATAACAGACATGAACGCGGGCTGAAGAAGATCTGCCGCCGCTTCCATCGTCAGAAATAAGGTGGAGAGCAGAAAGATACCAAGATGCTTTCTGATATAACTTAAGATCAGTTTCATTTTTTGCTCCTAAATCCATAAATCGATACTTTAAGCATTTTACCACAGCAAAATGGCTTTTTCAATATCTGCTGGCTAAGCGGAGCTGTTAGATCCGGTTTTTCTGTACCCACAAACATACAAAACCGGTAATCGGCGGTTGTCCGTCACCTTGCCGGCATCTGGAATCCATCAAGGGCCTTGTTTAAATAATCGTTAAAGGGTTTCATGATCCGGAAAATTTCTGCCGCCTTTGCAGGAAATACATTTGCATCAATTAATTCTTCATCCTTTAGCGGATATTCCAGATACCAACTTTTAAATTTTAGATATTCCGCCTGAGGATGTTCTTTCTCATATCCTTTCGGAACATTCTTTAATGCTATTCCCTGTACAGTGAAATATTTTTCAAAGGCTGGCTCATGTATAATTTTTTCCCACTCTTCACCATTCTGTACAATATAATCCCTTATCATGGTTGTTGCATCCTTAAACATATGTGCAAACAAACCGCCGCCTAAGAAGGACTGACCGCCGGGCTTTATCATAAGATAATATCCCACAGGGACAGGCTGCTTTCCCTTAGAAGAAATATGGGCGCGGAATGCGGGATTATAAGGCGATTTATCATGGCTGAAACGG
>CAMTDY010000172.1 GCA_947070915.1 uncultured Roseburia sp. | reverse complement strand
ATTACCTTCGTTTCGTGTTATAATGTTTTATAAAATTTAGAAGGCAGTATTGAATATTCTTCTTATCATATTTTTTGCAAAAGAAATGGAGGATGATAAACATGGCATTTTTCAAGAAGTTTTTACAGGAATTTAAAGAATTTGCCCTCCGCGGCAATGTTATGGATCTGGCGATAGGTGTTATCATTGGTGCCGCCTTTCAGGCGATCATCAATTCCCTGGTAAATGATGTTCTTTCCCCGCTGATCGGTTTAGTGGCGCAGACGGATCTGAGCTATCTCGTCCTCACGCTAAACGGCGTGGATATAAAATACGGCGCTTTCCTTACCGCAGTGATCAATTTCATCATCATGGTGTTTGTGATCTTCTTACTGGTAAAAGGTATGAATGCCCTGGGAAGCCTGGGAAAAAAGAAAGAAGAGCCGGCGGCGCCGACCACAAAAAAATGTATTTACTGTTTCAGTGAAATTGACATCAATGCCACAAGATGCCCCCACTGTACTTCTGAGTTTATATTAGAAGAATCTATCGAAGAGGCTCAAAATGAAGAACTATAAATATGGAATTCAAAAAGGAATTCCCATCTTTTTAGGATATCTGCCCGTCTCCTTTACCTTTGGGTTCATGGCAGTGTCCGGCGGCCTTCCAGTATGGCTGGCCGTTTTTATTTCCGTGACGAATCTGACCTCTGCAGGACAGTTTGCCGGAACCAACCTGATCTTCGCCCAGGCAGGCTATCTGGAGATCGCGCTGACTACTTTTGTGATCAATTTGCGCTACTCCTTGATGTCCCTGTCCCTTTCCCAGAAAATAGACCAAAGGACTCCTATTTGGAAACGCCTCATCTTTTCCTTCGGGATCACCGATGAGACCTTTGTCGTGGCTTCCATGGAAAATGGAACGCTGTCCGCCGGTTATCTTCTGGGCCTTATGACCCTGCCCTTTGTGGGCTGGTCCCTGGGCACCTTCCTGGGAGGCTCTGTCTCCACCCTGCTTCCCCTATCCCTGCAGAACGCCATGGGAATCGGTCTGTATGCAATGTTTATTGCCTTGATCGTCCCAGCATCCCGCGAGAAAAAGGAAGTCTTTCTGGTGGTTCTGATGGCAGTTCTCTTCGCATGCCTGCTCAAATACACCCCGGTACTAAGACAGATTTCCTCCGGTTTCCGCGTCATCATCGCCACGATATTAGCCGCAGGCATCGGCGCGTTTCTATTTCCTAAAGAAGAAGAGGAGGAAAACCCATGAGTCTCAAATACTGCCTCACCGCCATACTGATCATGGCTCTCGTCACCTACCTCCCGAGAGTACTGCCCATTACAATCTTTCGGGGACGCATCCGTTCCCGCTACATCCGGACCTTTCTGGACTACACTCCCTATGCGGTACTGGGGGCGCTGACCTTTCCTGAAATCTTTTATTCCACAGGAAATGTGCTGTCTGCCGTGGCAGGTACTTCCGTTGCCTTAATCTTAGCCTACTTTAAAAGGGGGCTGGTCATCGTAGCTCTGGCGGCGATCCTTGCCGTATATATCGTCCAGCTCATATAGCATCCCGGCGCTGGATCACTTTAACCGATGCAAAAATACATCCGGCAAAGATCAGCAGTGCTGCGGCAGCCATGGAGATCAGACAGATCAACTTATTATGAATGAAAAAGTATTCCAGCAAATGAAGGCTTCCCTCTTTGCCCTTTTCTCCGATATAATTGATTATCCAGAAAAAGACAAAACCCGGCAGCATTCTAATGATATTCAGCAACTGGTTGCTTTTTCCCCTGCCCGCGATGTATAAAATAAGAAACTGCAAAGAACCCACAATGAAGCTAAATGCCACCGCCAGAACACTAAAATACATATCGAAATAGGTGACATGAAACCCTTTGATCCATCCCGTTGCCAGCACCACACCGACGCCATATGCCACGGCTGCCAGCAGCATCGCCCCAAAACACATATAACGCCCCACAACCCGTTCCCTGTCACTGCCGGGAAGCATCTGAATAAAGGAAGACATATTTCTGTTTTCCAGGCAGTATGGCGCCGTAGAGACGATGAGCACCCCAAAACAAAGATAAGAGATGGTAAATATCATATCCTGAGAAACTTTGGAGTATATGGACATAAAGACCACGAATACTGGAAAAACTATCATTAATACTTTCTGATACTTATAAAATAAAAAATCTGTCTTCATAAATTTAACCCAGTTCATGCCATCCCCGCCTTTCTTTTATTTGCCTCTTTTTGAAACGCCACAATGATCTGATTCACTGTTGCTTTCTCTACCAGTATCTCTTTTGGCAGCCCCGCCGCCTCATCCACCGGAAGCACTCCGTAAAACCCGAATTCCGATTCAGAAAAACCGATCACTGCCTTTCCCTTTACCCTTTTTGCATCTTCTTTTCCGCCCTTTACCACCACATAGTTTTCCAACAGGTCATCCTTCGCCTCACAGAATACTTTTTTCCCATTTTCGATATAGAAAATATAATCTGCGATCTGCTCCAGGTCCTCCATGATATGAGTGGAAAACAAAACACTGTGTTCTCCGTCTTCAATATAGTTCTGCAGTATTTCCATGATCTCTTCCCTGGTCACCGGGTCCAGCCCGCTGGTGGCCTCATCCAGAAGAAGGACCCTGGTCTTACGGGATAATACCCCGGCGAACATCAGCTTGATCTTCATCCCCCTGGAAAAATCACCAATTTTCTTATTTTCTGGAAGCTCCCAGCGTCTTATGCATTCGTCAAAATGTCCGCTGTCAAAATCCTTATAAAAAGATTTCATGATCCCCCGCACATCCCTTATGCGGAACTCCGGATAATAATAGGATTCATCCCCGATATAACCGATGCTCTCTTTTACTGCTGCCGGGTCCTCCCTCATGGACACTCCGTCCACCAGCACGCTTCCCTCCGTCAGCTTATACAGCCCCGTGATCAGATTGATACTGGTGGTCTTCCCCGCTCCGTTCTGCCCCACATACCCCATGATATACCCTTGGGGCAGTGTAAAACAGATGTCCTGCAGAGAAAAATCATTAAAATGTTTACTCATATGGTTCACTTCAATCGCATTCATACTATAAATGTTCCTCCACATATCTTATAATTTCTTCCTCCGACATTTCCAGATACTTTGCGTTCACCTTCATAACTTCAAAGGCTTCCTCCATGCGTTTCTGGTACTGTTCCCTGACAACGGAATTATTTTTGCCGAGAACGATACTTCCTTTTCCCTGTCTTGAGACAATATACCCTTCACTCTCCAGCTCATTGTATGCCCTGGTGGTGGTGATCACGCTGATGCCAAGCTCCTTCGCCAGTTTCCGGATGGACGGCAGAACCTCTCCCTCCGGGATCGCCCCGGAAAGGATCTGCTCCTGGATCTGGTCAAAAATCTGCCGGTATATAGGCAGTTCTGACTCGTTTGATAAAATAATGTTCATATTTTTCTCTTTCCTTTTTGCTATACTGTATATACTGTATATATCTTATTATATACACTTAGGCCGGATTGTCAATTGTTTTTTGTCCTTTCGGTTAAAAAATTCTTGTGGTTTTCCGTTTTTGCGTTATAATATATAGTTAGAGACAAAGAACAAGGAGGAAACAACTTATGCCTAAAAGAACTGATATTCACAAAGTGCTCATTATCGGCTCCGGTCCGATCATCATTGGGCAGGCATGTGAATTTGACTATTCCGGAACTCAAGCATGTAAGGCACTGAAAAAACTAGGATATGAAATCGTATTGGTAAATTCCAATCCGGCTACGATCATGACTGATCCAGAGACAGCGGATGTTACATATATCGAACCTCTGAACGTAGACCGTCTGGAGCAGATCATCGCAAAGGAGCGTCCGGACGCCCTGCTTCCCAATCTGGGAGGACAATCTGGACTGAACCTGTGTGCCGAATTAAATAAGAAGGGCATTCTTGACAAATATAATGTTAAGGTCATCGGTGTTCAGGTGGATGCCATTGAGCGCGGAGAAGACCGCATCGAATTTAAGAAGACCATGGACAAGCTCGGCATCGAGATGGCACGCAGTGAGGTTGCCTACACCGTGGATGAGGCACTCTCCATCGCAGACAAGCTGGGATACCCGGTGGTTCTCCGTCCCGCTTATACAATGGGAGGCGCCGGAGGCGGCCTTGTCTATAATAAAGAAGAATTAAAAACCGTCTGCGCCCGTGGCCTGCAGGCAAGCCTTGTAGGACAGGTTCTTGTGGAAGAGTCCATTCTCGGCTGGGAAGAACTGGAGCTTGAAGTTGTCCGGGATGCAGAGAACAATATTATCACTGTCTGCTTTATCGAGAATATTGATCCTCTTGGTGTTCATACCGGAGATTCCTTCTGTTCTGCACCGATGCTGACCATCTCTGAGGAATGTCAGAAACGGCTTCAGGAACAGGCATATAAAATAGTTGAATCTGTACAGGTCATTGGCGGAACCAATGTGCAGTTTGCCCATGATCCCGTATCTGACCGTATCATCGTTATCGAAATCAATCCCCGTACCTCCCGTTCTTCTGCCCTTGCTTCCAAGGCGACCGGCTTCCCGATTGCCCTTGTGTCGGCAATGCTGGCATCCGGGCTGACGTTGAAGGATATCCCCTGCGGCAAATACGGTACTTTGGACAAATACGTTCCCGACGGCGATTATGTCGTGATCAAATTTGCCCGCTGGGCCTTTGAAAAGTTCAAAGGTGTTGAGGACAAGCTGGGGACACAGATGCGCGCGGTAGGAGAGGTTATGAGTATCGGCAAGACCTACAAAGAGGCGTTCCAGAAGGCCATCCGAAGCCTGGAGACGGGACGCTATGGTCTTGGACACGCAAAGAATTTCGACACCATGACAAAAGAACAGCTGCTGCAGCTGCTGATCACCCCCTCCAGTGAGCGCCATTTTATTATGTATGAGGCACTCCGCAAAGGAGCTTCTGTGGATGAGATCTTTGAGATCACAAAGGTAAAGACCTATTTTATCGAGCAGATGAAAGAACTTGTGGAAGAGGAAGAAGAACTTCTGAAGTCCAAAGGAAAACTGCCATCGGATAACCTGCTGATCCAGGCAAAAAAAGATGGTTTTTCAGATAAATACTTAAGCCAGCTGCTGGAGATCCCGGAAGAGGATATTCGCGGCCATCGCATCGGGCTGGGCGTGGAAGAGGCCTGGGAAGGAGTTCACGTAAGCAGTACGGAAAACAGTGCTTATTACTACTCCACCTACAACGCACCGGACAAAAATCCGGTAAACACAGACAAACAAAAGATCATGATCCTGGGCGGTGGTCCAAACCGGATCGGCCAGGGTATCGAATTTGATTACTGTTGTGTCCACGCGGCTATCGCACTGAAAAAACTTGGCTTTGAGACGATCATTGTCAACTGTAATCCGGAAACAGTGTCCACAGACTATGACACTTCTGATAAACTGTATTTTGAGCCACTGACACTGGAAGATGTGCTTTCAATCTATAAAAAAGAGAAACCACTGGGTGTCATCGCTCAGTTTGGCGGTCAGACTCCTCTGAACCTCGCCGCAGAGCTGGAGAAAAATGGTGTCCGTATCCTTGGAACCTCTCCTTCCGTCATTGATCTGGCCGAAGACCGTGATCTGTTCCGTGACATGATGGATAAACTGGAGATCCCGATGCCGGAATCCGGTATGGCAACCACGGTGGACGAAGCAATCTCCATCGCAGAAAAAATCGGTTATCCGGTTATGGTGCGCCCTTCCTATGTACTCGGCGGGCGGGGCATGGAAGTCGTATATGATAATGAGAGCATGACCGAATACATGAAAGCAGCAGTAGGCGTCACACCAGACCGTCCGATCCTCATCGACCGCTTCTTAAATCATGCCCTGGAGTGTGAGGCGGACGCCATCAGCGATGGAACAAATGCTTTTGTCCCTGCTGTTATGGAACACATCGAACTGGCAGGTGTACACTCTGGAGATTCTGCCTGCATTATTCCATCCGTCCACATCACGCCGGAAAATGTGGAAACCATCAAAGAATATACGCGGAAAATTGCTGAGGAAATGCATGTCAAAGGACTTATGAATATGCAGTATGCCATCGAAAACGGAAAGGTTTATGTGCTGGAGGCAAATC
>CAMTDY010000171.1 GCA_947070915.1 uncultured Roseburia sp. | reverse complement strand
CAGTATGACAACAGCTATGAAGACGACTTCCATTGACAATATGAATACCTCTCTGGAAGCAAAAACAAAAATCATTGAACAGTATGTAACCGACTCGGAAAATTTATTGATCGCCTACAGCAAAGCTCCGGTAGTGGCAGCTTTCCTAAAAAATCCATCCGATAAGGATCTGCAGAAGACCGCCCAGGACTTCACCGTAAACTATTTTGAAGGCCTGGATAACTGGGAGGGAATTTATATCGGTGAGTGGGATACCCACGTAATTGCCCATTCCAATCCAGAAGTTGTAGGGATCACCACCAGGGAAGGAGATGGCCTGAAAGCGCTGCAGGATGCCATGACAAAGGCAAATGGGCTCTATAACACAGGAATCATCGTGTCTCCCGCTTCCAAAAAATTAATTTTATCCATGTATTGTCCGGTATTTGATTCCGACGGCAAGACAATCCTTGGTTATGTGGGAGGAGGTCCTTTCGCAGCCGGTCTGAAAGAACTGCTTGATTCTCTGGCTGTAGAAGGATTAAAGAACGCAAAATATTATATGATCAACACAGAGACTGGTGTCCATATCTTTAACGAAGATGAATCACTGATGGCTCAGCCCATCGAAGACAAAATGCTTCTCTCCGTCATTGATGTAATACATAAAGACGCCAAAAAGACGAGCGGAACTCTTGAGTATGTTGCCAAAGATAACTCCGATTCCATCGCCGCTTACCGTGCTCTGCCAGACCGCGGCTGGGCTGTGGCATTGAGTGACAGCCAGTCTGAGATTTACGCCCAAGCCAATAAAAGCATGAAAACTCTTGGTGTGATCTGCGTCGCTGCTTTTATCCTGATCGCACTGCTCTCCTGGTTTATGATCCGTTTCAGCATCAAGCCATTGAAGGTGATCGAAAATTCTATTATCGAATTAAAAAACCTTCACCTTACGCCGGATCCAAAACTGAAAAAATACACCGACCGGAAGAGCGAGATCGGACAGATCGCTTCTGCGATGGATTCCTTGTTCTTTACTTTTAGTAAAATTGTGGCAACACTGACCCAGTGCTCGGACTTCTTATCGGATTCGGCCAAGAAGATGACAGAATCTTCCCATGTGCTTCTGGAATGTTCGGAAGATAACTCTGCAACAACAGAGGAACTCCTTGCGGCCACCGATACCACCAACGAAGCCATTAACCGTGTGGGAAATGAAATTTCCCGTATCGCCGGTATGGTTCAGCAGATTGAAGAAAAAGTACTGATGGGAAGCCAGAAAAGTGAGAACCTGATGAAGGTAGTCAGCGAGATGAAACATAACGCAAACCATTCGCTACAGTCCACAGAATCCGGTATTGAGGAAAATCAGCAAAATATCGAAGAGGCCATGGTCAAATTACAGTCACTTATGCGAATCAACGATATGGCAACACAGATCCTCGATATCACAAGCCAGACCAATCTTTTGTCACTGAACGCTTCCATTGAAGCAGCCAGGGCAGGAGAAGCAGGAAAAGGTTTTGCCGTTGTGGCAAGTGAGATCGGCAAACTGGCAAACAGTTCTTCCGAAACAGCCACCCAGATCCAGTCGATCTGTGGCGACACTACTTCCAACATAGAACATGTTCAGAGCTGTTTCAACAAGATGATAACCTTCCTCAGATCAGATGTGGCAGAACAGTTCCGGGAATTTGTAGATATTGCAAATGAATACAATTCCTCAATCACAACGATCAAAACTATCATAGAAGAAATTAATGAAGTCTCTACCCTGTTCGTTGAGGCAGTGACAAATATCAAAGATCAGATTGAAACCGTACAGAATGCTTCCGGTGAGAATGCCATCGGAGTTGATGATATCATTGAAAAAATTTCCCGGACCACCTCTGCGACAGAAATATTGTCCAGTGTGGTTAAAAACAATGAAAAAAATGCCTTTTTCATTCACGATATCCTCAAAAAGTTTTCGTAGTAAATTATATGATCAAAAGCAAATCTGCCCTCGTACCAGTTTGGTTACGAGGGCAGATTTTTACCGTTAAAAACGTCTGTGCCAGCGGATCAAACCGCTGGCACAGACGTTTTCTTTAATCTACATAGAAATATTAATCCAGGCTTAGTTTGTAATGGTGTTTTCTGTCTCTTTGTCAAACAGGTGAATCTTCTCTGCATCGAGTGCAATCTTGATGGTGTCGCCTGGGCGAGCTGTCGTACGAGGATTCACACGAACGGTAATGTCATGGTTTTCAATGGTGAAGTAAAGGAATACTTCTGCACCAAGCATCTCGTATACTTTCACAGTAGCCTCAAGAGTAGTTTCCGGTGAATTACTGATGAACATCTCTTCATCTTTTATATCTTCCGGACGAATACCGAAGATCACATCCTTATTCTCATAACCTCCTTCAATCAATTTCTTCGCTTTGCTCTCCGGAAGTTTAATGGTGTTCGCACCAAAGGTAAGAAGTACATCAGAACCAGATACATTCACTCTCGCTTTGATGAAGTTCATCTGAGGTGAACCAATGAAACCTGCCACAAACAAGTTATTCGGTCTCATGTAGAGATCAAGAGGACTATCAACCTGCTGTACCACTCCGTCTTTCATAACGACAATACGTGTACCAAGGGTCAGCGCCTCTGTCTGGTCATGGGTTACGTAAATGATCGTTGTCTCCAGTCTCTGATGAAGCTTGGAGATCTCAATACGCATCTGGACACGAAGCTTTGCATCCAGGTTAGAAAGCGGCTCATCCATAAGGAATACTTTAGGATCACGCACGATCGCACGTCCCATCGCCACACGCTGTCTCTGTCCACCAGATAAAGCCTTCGGTTTACGGTCAAGCAGATGCTCAATATCAAGAATCTTAGCTGCCTCATGTACCAGACGTTCGATCTGATCTTTCGGAACCTTCCTCAGCTTCAGACCAAATGCCATGTTGTCATATACTGACATATGTGGATACAACGCATAGTTCTGGAAAACCATCGCGATGTCCCTGTCTTTCGGTTCTACGTCATTTACCAGCTTATCGCCAATCCACAACTCTCCATTTGAAATCTCTTCCAAACCAGCGATCATACGAAGTGTCGTAGACTTACCACAACCCGAAGGACCTACAAAGATAATAAATTCTTTGTCTTCGATCTCAAGGTTGAAATCCTTTACCGCATGAAATCCATTTGGATATACTTTGTTGATGTTTTTTAATGATAAACTTGCCATTACATGTTCCTCCCTGGAAATTAATATTTGCATAACATCTTCTATTAACACTATACACTATTTTGTCCAAAAACTCTATATCCAAATTTCATAAATAATTCGCAAATCTTTGTCTAATTTGCATAACTAACCACCTGCACTCTTTTCGATAAATCCCTCCCCCTGGACTTCCTTGGCATCCGTAACGATAACAAAGGCATTTTCATCAGCACTTTTCACAATTTCGATCAGCCGGACCACCTCTTTTTTAGACACAACACACAAAAGCACATTCTTATCCTTTCCTGAATACATCCCCTTCCCATTCAGGCCGGTGACGCCCCGGTCCAGACGACGCATGACTTCTTCGGAGATTTTGGCGGGAGAATCAGATATAATGTACGCCATTTTGGCGAACTTGAGGCCATCCAGCAGCGCATCCGACACCTTTCCCGTGATAAATACAGCGACAATGGAATACATCCCCGTCTGCATGCCAAAGAAAAACATTCCTCCCAGCACAATAGCGCCATCGATGATGATCAAAAGCTCCGATATACTGAGGCCCGGAAACCAGTGATTCAGCAGTGTACTCAGCAGGTCGCTTCCTCCCGTAGAGGTATTCCTGGAAAATACAAGCCCCAGTCCCACTCCATTGAGTACACCTCCATAGATTGCTGCCATAAGATAGTCCTTATGAAGATTTTCAAAGGATGGCACTACCAGCAGCGCCACTGAAAAAGAGAGGGCGGCGTACAGTGTCCTTTTCAGGAATCTGCCGCCCTTCAGCCTCACCGCCAGAAGAAACAGCGGAAGATTCAAAAAAAGGGTTGTGACGCCCACAGGGAGGCTGAATCCCCACTTTGCCTCAAGCACCTTTTTTAATATGATACCTATGCCCGAAAATCCTCCTGTCACCATGGACAGAGGCTCATAGATAATATTGATCCCCGCCGCCATAAAAAAAGTACCTGCCGTCACAAGCAGGTACGATAACAGTTCACTGTCTTTCTTCTTCATCTGACAACTCCTCATTCACATCTGCTTTTTCCAAAAGCTTTTTGCTATTATAGTTGTCCATTTTCTTTCTAAATATTCGACGTCTCCAGAACCCGGAATAAGGGATCCTCGCGATACAGGCATAGATCCCACCCAGATGGAGCATTTTTAAAACTGGTGGAATATGGATATTCTCCCGGATGATCAGATTCATAACACTGCTCAATACGACACAGAGTTTAGCGTTGATCTTGAGCTTATTGCTGTGAACCCACTCCTCTGCCTGAATATCCTCCATGGAGAGCAGGATGAGATCCGGCAGCTTTGTATTGATATCATTGATCAGCGCCTCCTGGCTCACATCTTTGCCAGCTACATACAGACCGACGATCTCCATAAAAGGATAATGGGTGATCAGATAACGGTAAACCACTCTTGCCTCCTTCTGATCTTTCAGCACCAGGTAACATTTTTTTCCTTCTAACAGCTCACGGTCCGCAACTCTTCCGGCAGAGCGGTAATCCACCACCATCCCACCGGTTTCCAGTACATCCACATGATACGTACTCAGTATCGCTTTTTCTCCCGGAAGTACCATATCCGCCTCCCTGAGAGTGTCCTGAACAAGATCATTTTTTTCATAAGCATCGATATAATCCAAAGAGACCAGATGAATCATATTCAGCGCATCCTGGGAGAGATATCCGGCTACTTCCCCCCGGAGAGTTTCTTCGCTCAGAATATCCACTTCCAGATCCATGATCTTAATCCTTGTTCCCATAACATGTTCCTTTCTCTTCTGATGATCTGTGTCACGGTTTATCATCCGTGCCCAGAACGATCTCTATATCAGCACTGTTGGTAAGTTCTTTCGCCTCCTGGATCACTGGTGCTTTAAAAAATGATTTCAGATATCTTCCCCATCTTTTCTTTCTGGCGTAAATAATAGTTTTTTTCTGTACCTCTCCGCTGAAATCCCCCACACCCATTACATAAAGACCTTCTGCCTCCAGTTTTTCCTTAAAAGAAGCAGCCAGACCATTGATCTTACTTCCATTAGTGATCTGTATGCTGCGGGACTTCAGTTTTTCCAGATCCGTCGGCGCCGCCGTCCCATCTACGTGTTTCTGCTTCGCCTTCCGTTTTCCGCTCTCCCATATCTTATCGATCATCTTTTTCGTCTTTGCCCCGTCCAGTGTAGCTTTTCCCTTGATCTCTTCCGCATAGGCACGGTGGGCATAGATGAGATCACGGTCCACCTTGACAAACGCTGGAGCATACTGCTTTTTCTGGGACAGCGTAATATCTGAGATCATGCTCTCCCATTCCTGTTCAATAAAGGCCTTCATGGCAGTCTCATCTTTATTCTGCTGGACTTTATCCAAATATTCCTGCCGTGGGGTAAAAGCCCCTTCTTTCTTCTCAAAACGTTTGTTAAAGTCCTCTGAATCCATGGCAGTAAAATATCCAATCTCTACATCCAGCACTTCCTGGAGAAGAAGTATTCCATATTCATACGCAACATCCCCGGTAAAATATTCGTTGATGTCACGCAGTGTCACAATCTGAGGAATCTGTGGGCTCACCTCCATATATTCGTTGTATTTAGCAGATGACAGTGAAATCTGAGTCTTGTTTGGAATCGTAATATAATCAAGATTCCCTGTCTCTTTATCAAAAAGCTCCAACACCACTGCCCGGACCAGCTTGGTATCTTTCTCCACACTGTAGATCAGGTTGCTGGACTCGGAGCCCGCGTTGACATCGATCACATGCTCATATCTGGTACTCCGTTCTTCTCTCTCTGTGGTGTTGTAAAACAGCATCGTAAGAAAATAACTTGCAGCCCCTACTGCAAGCAGCAAAATAATAATTCCCATTGTTTTTAAAAATGTTTTTAAAACAATCTTCACCATATCTTCCCTCTCCTATCCTCACTGAACTCTGATATGTGACCAAACAATAGTCCTATTGTACCAG
>CAMTDY010000170.1 GCA_947070915.1 uncultured Roseburia sp. | reverse complement strand
CCCCCCGAGCCTTATCGTCGGCAGCGTCAGATGTGTATAAGAGACAGCCTTTGATCCCCCCCTCCTAAAACCCCGTATCAATTTCAATCCGGCTCCCCTCCCTGGTCTTTTCGATCTTGATCTGCTGGGGAATATTTTCCATCAATTCCTCGCGGTGGCTGATGATCCCCACCAGCTTATTGGCTCCCGACAGACGGACCAGGGTGTCCATGGCGTTTTCGATGGATTTTTTATCCAGGGTTCCAAAGCCCTCGTCGACAAAGAGGGCGTCCATCTGCACCCCGCCGAGATGGGAGGATACCGTATCCGAGAGTCCCAGCGCCAGGCTGAGGGAGGCTTTAAAGCTCTCGCCGCCGGAGAGGCTTCCCACCGGTCTTCTGTGGCCGGTAAAATTGTCCTGTACCTCAAGGTTTAAGATCGTCTTGCTTTGCTTATTTTTATTATCGGATTCATCTTTCCTAAACAATTCAAACTGGCCGTCGCTCATAGGCAGGAGACGTCGGTTGGCCGCGGCGATAATGTTATCAAAACCAGCAGCCTGTATATACTGTTCAAAGGTGATCTTTGCCCGGTTGGATATATTTCCTGTGATAAGGTCGTAAAGCCGGGTGCACCGGTTATATTCCTCTTGGAATTTTTCCAATGAACTCCTCTGAGCAGATATATTTTCCTTTATCTTCTCGTTCTTATCAAGCCGGTACTCGATCTGTGTGCACTGTTTTCTCAGTGTTTCGATCAGGAGATCCTGCTCTTGGGATTCCTTCTTTAGCTGTTCTTCCGCCATCTCCTTTTTCCCTCTTGCATCCGCCTTTGCCTGTTCTAACTGCTGGCTGTTGGTCTGAACCTTCTGTCTGTATTCAAGGATCTTTTTCTCATTTTCCGCGATCTCATCCTCATCGGTCAGAAATTCCAGGAATGCCTCTTCCGTTGCGAAATTCTCCTCTTTCAGAAGGTTCTCAAAATCGCTGTGGGATTCTTCCGCCAGTTCTCTCTGGGATTGGACTCTTGTCTCCAGAACGCCGAGAGCAGCTTCGGTCTCCGCCCTCTTTGTCTCCGCTTTCTGTTTCGCGGTTCTGGCTTTTTCGATGGCTTCCAAAAGACCGACGGCCTCTTTTTCTGCCTTTTCCTGCTCTTTCACTGCCGTCTCAAGATCCGGATATGCCAGCTTGTCATATTCCTTTAAGGTGGTTTTCGTCTCTACAAAGGCAGTCTGGTTCTTCCCTTTTCTTGAGGAGAAATCTTGCTTTCGTGCCATGAGTTCTTCGGTTTCCTTTCCTCTGGCGGTCTCGATATCCTGGACCGCCTTCTCATAGGTTTCACAGTTCTCTGCCAGCCGGTTTTCCTCCTTTTTATTCGCCAGGATCTGTTCCTTAACCGCGTCCCATGCGGAAGAAATCTTTTCAAAAAAAAGCTCTATGGAATCATTTTCTGGAAGACCAGCATTATGATCTGCCTGTTTCACCGAGGTTAAAATCTGGTTTCTTAATTGCTGCCCGTCGGATTCCAGCGCCGTCTTTGCTTTCTCTGCCTTTATACAGAAGCTGTCTTTTGCCTTCTTGGCTTCTTCCTCCCTCTCCTGCAGTTCTTTCAGCTCCTCTTCGGATGCTGTCTTCTCCGGCAGTACTGCTGGCTCCGGATGGTGGGTGGAGCCGCAGACCGGACACTTTTTCCCGTCCTCTAAGTGCTGCGCCAATATGCCTGCCCGGCAGTTCTCGAGAATACGTTCACATTGCCTGCGCTCTTCGGATATTTTCTCAAATTGTTCCTGAGTCAACCGGAAGTCATCCTGCTTCACATTAAGTTCCCGTTTCTTTTCCTTATATTCCGGGATGTCATGTTCCAGGATAACTTTTATCCCGGTTTCCAGTGTCCGTAACTCTTTTCCCCGGTTCTGTACTTCCACCCGTCTCGGTGCACATCCCTCAAGCTCTTTGATCAATGAGGACAGCTGATGGATCTTATACTTTAACTTCTCTTCATCCTCACGTAATGTCTGTTCTTCCTTATCCAGACCTTCCTCTTTCTTTTTCAGCGCTTCTATCTCCGAGATCAGCGCATCTCTTTTTTCATATTTGGGAATATCCTCTTTCAGCTTTTCAGCGGTTTTCTTTTGCTCTTGCGCCCTTGCCTCCCCTTCCAGACGTTTTGCCAATGTCTCTTCTGCCAGACGGACTTCCTTCTTTATCCTGGTCAGTTCTTCTTTTTTGCTGCTGATCTCCTGTTCTGTGCCTGACGTCTCCCGCTCCTCTTTTTTCCATGCTTCATACAATGGTCTGAGTTTGCGGACTGCCGTCTTTTGACGCTCTGTGAGAAACTCCCGTTCCTTGATCTCAGCTTTCCTGGCCTCCAGCTTGTCCTTTTCTTCGGTGAACTTCCTGAACCTTTGAAGAAATTCATTATTGGTGTGTGCATTGTGAAGCGCTTTCTTTTTCTCTTCCCCTGTCTGTTTTTCAGTATGTAATTCCTTCTGGGTAATCTTCAAAGCGGCGGCATCTGCCGAAATCACATCTGTCAGTATATTTAGCATTTCCTCCAGGTTCCAGGCGCTGCCGCTGGAATCCGCCTTTTCCTGCAAAGACTGCAGCACCTCTTCCAGACCGCTGCCTTTTGGCGCCTCTGCATCTTTAAAATACTGGACAATGCTCTCCTCGGTCTTCTTTTTCTCTGAAAAACTAGCATCTTTTCTTTCTTTTAACCGATACTGCATCCTTTCATATTTGGAGGTCATGAAAATAGTGCGCAGAATCTTCGTCCGGTCCTCCGTGGATGCATTCAGTAAATCCCAGAATTCCCCCTGGGCGATCATGGCGATCTGCTTAAACTGCTTAAAATCAATCTTAAGCAGTTCTTTTACCGCATGATTGACCTGCGTCGTGCCCTCGATGGGCGCTTTATTTTCGCAGTAAAATTCCGCCCGTTCCTTCTCCGTGATCATGCCCTCTCCCCGCTGTTTGGGTCTGTCATAGGAGGGTTTCCTGTACACGCGATACTCTTTTCCCTGATGGGTAAAGGAAAAATCCACAAAGCTTTCGGCAGAGGGACTGGCGTATTCACTGCGGAGATTCTTCGTATCCCGGAAAGAACCGCTGGTCTCCCCGTACAAAGCAAAGCAGATGGCATCAAAAATCGTGGTCTTTCCCGCCCCGGTATCTCCGCAGATCAGGAACAGACCTTTCTTTTCAAAGGGTTCAAAATTTATCTCCGGCATTTCATCCGCATAGGGACCAAATGCACCGATCTTCAGTTTAACCGGCTTCATTTATCACACCTGCCTCTTCTGCAATCTCTTTCATTATGCTCATCTCATCCTCGCTGATCTCACAGCCATACATCATATGGTAAAAATCTGAAATCCGTTCCGGGAAATCCTTCTCCGCTGCTTTGGTAACAATGACCTGCTCCTTCTCTCTTGTATGGGCATTGTCATACATGATCTTCATAGTATTTTTGTAGTGTTGTTGGAAAATGGAAATGGCATCGGGTATGGGCTCATCATCGGTCAATGTGACAAAGACATAATCCTCTGGAGAAATAATATGCTCTGGGTCCAGAAGCTGCTCCATCTTTCCCTTTAAATGCCGCATATCCCGCCGCGGCTTAAGTTCAGCCAGTTCCACGGATACTTCCCCTTTTTTACCGAAAGCCACCACCGGCGCCGATTTTGTATTATCAATTTCACTCTGGGAATATTTCAGAATGGAACCAGAATACCGGAGGGTTTCCCTGCCTATTTTCTGCGGCGAATGGATATGCCCCAGGGCGACGTAATCAAAATCATCAAAACAGTCCGCTCCGATCTTTTCTATGGTGCCTACATTCAAAACCGCCGCGCCCTCGGAACCTCCGGCTTTCGGATCCGCACTTTTCCCCGCCACAAATTGGTGCGCCACTAATATATTTCTCTCGGAAACATCGATGTCTGTGTGTGCCAGGGCGACCCTCACCGCATCCTCATAGGATTCGATCTTTTCCTCTGGATAAAAATATTTTACCTGGGACGCTTTTACAAAGGGAAGCAGATAAATATTTATCCTTCCAAATTCATCCCGGCACTCTTTCTTATAAATGGTCCCATCGTATTTTGCGCAAATAAAAACATGGTTTGTTTCAAATAGACGGCTCCCAAAATGCAGCCGCTCCTCAGAATCGTGATTTCCACTTATGATAAAAGTATTTACGCCGTTTTCCGACAACCGGCACAAAAAATGATCCAGCAGCTGAACTGCCTCCTCGCTGGGGACCGACCTGTCATAAATATCTCCCGCGAGAAGGAGGGCATCGATACCCTGCTCCTGGATCAGGGCAAGGATCTGCTCCAAGATATACCGCTGGTCATCAATCATGTTAAAATCGTTTACGGATTTGCCCAGGTGCAAATCTCCCAGATGCATTACTTTCATACTTTTCAAACTTCCCTTCTAATGTTTCCTCTCCGTATTCATAAATGTGTCAGTTACTAGTTTCCCCCGGATCATCTCGATTTCTTCCGGCAGTACCCCAATCCTGCTCATATATGTTTTGGCCTCACCATACTTATGCCGGAATAACTGTAAAAACCGGATCATAAACTCCTCTCTCGGAATGATGATGTTGATATCCAGATCAGGGTGATTTTTGCGTGCCAGGGCAAAGCGTTTTGCATTATATTCTTTCGTCATCATATAGTTTTCGATGATGTCCTTGTCCCTTACCTCTGCGAGCAAAAGCAGGATGGCAGAGACAACTCCCGACCGGTCTTTTCCCGCCGAGCAATGAAATAGCACTCCCTGGGGCGCATGGGCGATGCATTGGTATACCTGTCTCATATTGATGTCACCTGCTGTGTTCATATAGCTCATAGGAACAGCTTCCATGGACTCTGGCACACCGCTTCCCTCTTCAATGGGAATATTATGATAGGCAAAGGGGGGCCTATTTGCAAAAGGGCTTGGCAGATGGGATGTAAATCTCTTTGTCCGCATATCAATGATGGTGGTGATCTGTCTCTCTAATAAATACGCGATATCTCCACTGCTTAGCTGCTTTTGCTCATCGCTTCGGAGCAGCGAATGAACCTTTGTCATTTTCCCCTGCTTTGTTCTGTATCCCCCCAGCTCTCTGGTATTTAACGTGGTTTCCAGCAGACTCTCCGCCCGTTTTTTCCATGCCCAGTCATAGGCATCCACAAAGCATGTTCCCGTTCTCCATGACTGTAACTCTTGATCGCAAATCTCACATGCCCTTTGTATAAATAAATCTGCCATTTCTTTCGTAAAGAAAAAAATGTCCCCGTCGGAAAAAGCGGTAAAATCGGACTTCAGATCATCATACAGACGATAGATCCCAAAAGGACACAGGGCATTTATAGGTTCTTTTTCAAAATCATCGGATATGGACAGTTCATTTCTCAGCCCATATTTTTCTATTATATATGAGTTGATCAGACGGTAATCGTTGTGAAGCCGTTCAATATTTCCGGCGGCCGTCGGATTCCAATGATATTCGTTATACACAAAATCCCGATATACCAGATCCTGTACCAGATGCAGATAATATCCAAGATATAAGCTGTCTTCCGTCATCCGTTTCCCATATCTTTTTTTGAAACTCGTAAGATCATAAGTTACCCATCCGCCGCCGCGGATAAGAATTTTCAAATGGCTTTCATGTGAGGTGTCACCTTCTCTATAAACGTCTGGTAACACTGCTCCCAGCAGAAAGCGGTTCCAGTCTTTAATCTGCCACTTTTCAGAAATGATTTTAGTAACTGCCATGTGCATGATCCGGGATGCCATCTTTTTCCACCGTCCCATCGTTATGTATATATAGAAGAAAAAGGCACTGATCCGCCAATCATTGCCTTTATATCTAATATGTCATCGGACATTTTCATAATGAGTCCACATTCTTATAATTTTTACTACTCCATCATATTCTTCTCCAGTTTCATCACAAAATCCATCACAATTAGGCAGGACTTGATAAACAAGACGATGCTGCATATTTATTCTTCTGGAATAAAAACCAGAAAGATTTCCCATTAATTTCTCATAGGATGGCGGGGTTTCATAGGGGTTTACTTTTAAAATATCCAAAAGCCGTATAACTTTTTGTTTTAGTCCAGATCTTTCGATCAATTTTCGGTCTTTCATTGCCTGCGGAGAAAAGAATATCTTATACATTACCAATCGTCACCGTACTCTGTACAATCTTCCAGAGAAGTGTT
>CAMTDY010000169.1 GCA_947070915.1 uncultured Roseburia sp. | reverse complement strand
TCACAATCCCATTTGTACATATGGCCCGGCTGAAAAACGCAAGCCTCCATAATAGTATTGTCAAAAAGGGCTGAATATTATTCCTTTACAATAAAACGATATCCCACCGCCCACACAGTCTCGATATACTGCGGATTCTGGGTATCCTTTTCAATCTTTTCCCGGATCTTTTTGATGTGCACCGTCACCGTGGCGATATCCGCCCCCACCGGGCTGAGTTCCCACACCTCTTCAAGAAGTTCTTCTTTAGAAAAAACATGGTTGGGATTTTTTGCCAGAAAAAACAAAAGGTCAAATTCTTTTGTGGTCAGGGATTTTTCAACTCCATCTACATAAACCCTTCTGGCCGTCCGGTCAATCTTAAGACCGCCCGTGGTAATTACCTCATTTTCCACCTTGACGGCAGTTCCCACTAACTTATTGTAGCGCTCCAGATGAGCCTTCACCCGTGCTACCAGTTCACTCGGACTAAAAGGTTTCGTCATATAATCATTTGCCCCAAGGCCAAGTCCCCGGATCTTATCAATATCCTCTTTTTTTGCAGAAACCATAATAACAGGTATCTCTGTAAAATCCCGGAGTTTGCGGCAGATTTCAAAGCCGTCCATATTTGGCAGCATAAGATCCAGGATGATCAGATTAAAATTCCCATCCTTTGCCAGTTCATATCCCTTTTTTCCATCCGTCTCGATAACCACCTCAAAACCGCTTAATTCAAGGTAATCCTTTTCCAGCTCCGCAATGGGCAGCTCATCTTCCACGATCAATATTTTCTTCATCATATCCTCCATTCTGTCTGCTATTCCTCTACTTGGGAATGGTATATGGGAATGGTGAAATATATCGCTGTTCCCTGATCCAGCTCACTCTCTGCCCATATTTCTCCATCATGTTCATCTACGATTTTCTTTGCAATGGCAAGTCCAAGACCACTTCCCCCGGTCCGTGAATTCCTGGAACTGTCAGTCCGGTAAAACCGGTCAAATATATAAGGAAGCTCTTCTTTCGCGATTCCCTTTCCGTTGTCCCTGATCATCACTGTGATCCAGTCCCTCTCATCCGTGATCCGAATTAGGATCATGCCCTGGGAACGGTCTATATATTTTACTGCATTTCCTACTATATTTGAGATTACTCTTTTTATCTTATCCGTGTCAAGCACGATCCGGGTATCTTCATCCACATAACACTGATATAGCAGTTGAATCTCCCTGGTCTCAAGATCTAGTACCATATCACTGATACATTCACCGAAATAACGATTCACTTTAACCTCTGTAAAACGAAACGTCTCTTTCTTTTGATAAATCTTAGTAAAATAAGAAAGCTCATCCACCAGACCTGCCATATCTGAAGCCTTTGAATGTATCGTTCTGACGTACCTCTCCATCCGGTCCGGTGTTGAAGCCACACCGTCCAGAATCCCTTCCGCATATCCTTTAATAGCAGTTAGCGGTGTCTTCAGGTCATGGGAAATATTGCCAATCACTTCTTTTGTCAAAGCATCCGCTCTATTTCTCTCCTCTATGGATTCCTTTAGGGCAATCCTCATCCCGTCAAAATCCTTGAACAGTTCTGTAAATTCATTGATTTCCGTGGTCTGGATCTTATAATCCATCTCCCCGTTTGCGATGCGGATGACCGCCGCCTGCAGTTTTCGGATCGGTATAACAATATTATAATAAGCATAACCGATAATTGCAATAATTACAAGTATAGAAATAATTATTACCATACAGATCAAGCCAACTGTAAAAATAGTAATATGGGGTAAATTAATATTCAGATCTGTAACAATACATACGCTTCCTATACGTCCATCCGGAAGATAAAGCCCAAGTTTTTTTAGAAGAAAACGCTGGGAACCGGCATCCAGATACTGGGCATTATTTCCATAAACGTTATTTCTTCCCATCAGGACCCCTATGCCTGTCTCGTCATAATACTGTTCATTTCCAAAGAAAGTAAATTCTCCATCTAAAATAACAGCAAGAAAAGAATATTTGCTTTTCAGCTTTTCATTTTCTTTTTTTAAAAATTCTTCATCCAGATAAACCGTCGGATTTCGCAGTGCCATATCCTGCAGCTCTAAAAAATCATATTTAGTATAAGAATTCAGAAGCAGTACCTTATCAAAGATCGTATAGGGAGAGTCAATTTTTTCAGAATCAATATGATAGGTGGCTTTAATACCCTGAAGCTCACCATATACAAAAAGGATCACCATCAGGATCATAGCTGCGATGGGCGCCACCGCAATCAAAACAAACATATTTCTGCTTTTCCGCAGTCTTAATGCCACAGAACTTTTTTTCATGTCCTTCCTCTCTTCTGCATCTTCAAATATTTTAGCATTTAAGTTTCACAAGGGCGTGCAGAATATAGGAATGAGTTTTCAGACACGCCCCAGAACTTATTTTAGCACAGTTTTATATTTATTTCGATCTTTTTTTATAAATTCCGGGAAAAACGGGTCTTTTCTTGACATCCTTCTTTTTCAATGCTAGAATTGTTTGTGCCATGCCAGAGGCATGACGGGAAATGAGAAAGAAGGAATATTATGAAAGTACTGAGAAATTTACCAAACCCAGATGAGATCAAAAATGAATTTCCGATTTCAGAAAAAGCGAAAAAAATTAAAGAAGAAAAGGATCGTATCCTGAAAGATATACTGGCAGGCAGAAGTGATCTGTTTGCACTGATCATCGGCCCCTGCTCCGCTGACAATGAAGAAGCATTGATCGACTACACCCTGCGCCTGGCCGCGATCCAGGAAAAAGTGGCAGACAAGATATTTATCGTGCCAAGGGTGTATACGAATAAACCCCGCACGACAGGCAAGGGCTACAAAGGGATGGCAAGCCAGCCGGATCCCGAGAAAAAAGAAGATATGCTGGAAGGGCTTCATCTTATCCGCCAGACTCATGTGGCAGTGGTGGAACAGACTGGGATGACCTGTGCCGATGAAATGCTCTATCCGGAAAATTATGAATATCTTTCCGATGTTCTTTCCTATGTGGCGATCGGCGCCCGCTCTGTGGAAAATCAGCAGCACCGCCTCACCGCCAGCGGCATCTCCGTACCCTGTGGAATGAAAAATCCAACCAGTGGATACCTTACGGTTATGCTAAACTCCATCGAGGCCGCCCAGTGCAGCCACCATTTTATCTACCGCCAGCAGGAAGTAGAGACGGAAGGCAATCCCTACACCCACGCAATCCTTCGGGGAAGCGTGAACAAACACGGAAAGAGCCTCCCGAACTATCACTACGAAGACCTTCTCCTGCTCCACGAGATATACAGCCAGCGTAACCTTGATAATATGGCCGTGATCATTGATACCAACCATAACAATTCCGGCAAGCGCTTCAAAGAGCAAATCCGTATCTCCAGAGAGGTACTGGAAAGCCGGCGCTTTTCCAGCGATATCAGAAATATGGTAAAAGGACTTATGATCGAGAGCTATATTGAAGACGGCTGCCAGAAGATTGGCGAAGGTGTTTATGGCCGGTCCATCACAGACCCATGCCTGGGCTGGGAAAAGACAGAAAAACTCATTTACGAGATCGCCGAATCCTTATAGTTGATCTTGCCAGATTTACTTTAACCCGGCTGCTCCAATGATAGAAAGTAAAGGAATTATTATGGAAAATCCAATTATGAAATGTGACTACCCGGATCCTGATGTGATCCGGGTAAATGATACCTATTATATGCTTAGCACAACCATGCACTATTTTCCTGGCGGTGCCATTCTGCGTTCCTACGACTTGATGAACTGGGAACTCGTCAGCTATCTGTACGATATTCTGGAAGATACAGAAGCAGCCCGGCTGGCAGATAACAGAGGAATCTATGGACAGGGCATGTGGGCCCCCTGCCTGCGTTATCACGCCGGCACTTTTTACGTCTGTTTTGTGGCAAATGATGTCCACAAAACCTATCTGTTTTACACGACAGATATCGAAGGTTCCTGGAAACGCCAGGAAATCGAAGGTTTTTACCACGATGCCTCACTTCTGTTCGACGAAGACCGGGTATATATCGTTTATGGAAACACAGAGATCTACATAACAGAACTTAAACCTGATCTCAGCGGTCCACTGGAGGGCGGCCTTCACCGGCTGCTTTTAAAGGACACCGGTAAAATCCGTCTGGGATATGAAGGCACCCATATCTACCATATTAACGGGAAATATTATCTCTTTTTTATCCACTGGCCGGATACCGGCAGCCAGCGCCGTACCCAGGCATGTTTTGTGTCCGATTCCCTGACCGGTGAGTTTCAGGGCAGGGACGTACTGGATGATGATATGGGCTTTCACAACCGGGGAATTGCCCAGGGAGGCATCGTGGACACCCCGGATGGCGGATGGTTTGCCATACTCTTTCAGGACAGCGGCGCAGTGGGGAGGATTCCTGTACTGATCCCCATAAGTTTTGAAGATGATTTTCCGGTATTTGGCGCACATGGCGTGGTACCAAGAGAGATCCATCTTCCCTCCCTTCGCCCAGAGCACTCTTATGAACCACTTTTTACTAGCAATTTTACAGATAACGACGGGAACTTAAATCTTCAGTGGCAGTGGAACCATCAGCCAGATCCCTCGCTATATAAACTTTCATCCACAGCTTATACAATTCAGACGGACAAGTTATCCACAAATATTGCACAGGCTGTGAATACATTAACCCAGAGAACACGTTTTCCACAGACAAAAGTTTCTGTAACGCTGGATGCCTCTCAGCTAAAAGACGGAGATGTAGCTGGTCTCTGCGCCTTCCAGAGCAGTTATGCACATCTGGCTGTTACCATGGAAGACCAGAAATATTTTCTCATCCTCACAGAACGGAATGTGGGAGAAATTTCCCAGAACATGACGGACAAAGATACCTTACCAGGAAATGAAACTTTTCGGATCCCACTGGATGGTCCCGTCATCTCTCTCTGCATGACTGCAGATTTTACTGACATGAAGGATAAGGTTCAGTTTTCTTATCAGAAAGACGGTAACTGGCACCCTGTAGGCGCCCCCCACAAACTCGCCTTTACCTTAGATCATTTTACAGGCTGCCGGGCAGCGCTTTTTATGTACAGTACGAAGATTACTGGCGGAAGCTGTACCTTCTCGGATTTTCATTATTATTAATATGAAAGTAAAGCCAGGGAAGATTGGAAAGTTTTTCTCTATTTAGGGATTGACGAAATGCATAATTTTATTTAAAATAGAAGGGTAGCTATCAAGCTGCCTGATATGCTCTCATAGTTAAATGGATATAACAAGCCCCTCCTAAGGGCTAGTTGCAGGTTCGATTCCTGCTGGGAGTACTCGCGAAGATATTGAGGAGTGCAAGAAAGGGAAAATACAACAATGGGAGCTTGCTCACAAATTGTTGTATTTTTTCTTTCTTATAGGACGAAAGTCCGTGGGATGACCGGCTCTGCCGGGCATACCGCACGACGAAATATCGCGAAAAATGAAACAATGCAAAGTGAAAAATCCAGAAAAAGTTGAGTTTACTCAAAATTTTTTCTGGATATTTTGCTTTATAGTGCGAAGCACGCGGGCTTGCGGGACGGGTTTTCATTGGACGGAGTTGAGGAATTAAAGGAATTTGGAATGAAAAATAAGTATAATATTATACAATACATGAAATTTTTACAATGTGTAGTAATAATTATTTGATTTTTTTCATGCTATATTCTATACTTTTGATAATAAAAAGAAAAGAGGGCTAATCAATGGAGATACAACCTGCACAATAATGTACAACGCAAGCTTTGATCTACTTGATATAAACTTACAAGATAATTACAAATTCAAAAAACGATTTCTGGGAGAACAAGCTCTACTTGCCTTTTTCGATGAGAAACTTATGGAATTCCGAAGAAAATATCAGGAAGCTTGTCTAGACAACGATCTAAATGTAATAACAGCAGTATCTCATTTCAATATACCTGAGCAAGAGATCCCAATTTCAGGTTCTGAGCAACAATTTGAACTTGAATTACTAAAACAACTAGACCGCCAGATTCGATTAATTCGATTGGTATGCGACTGTACTCTTCATTTTTCAGAATTTAGATATATATTGACATCCTCTGAAAATATAAGGACCGTCGGAACTATTCCACATGTTGATCGTGTAATTAAGAAAACAAATTTATCATTCTCCATAAAAGACAGCCAACTTCAACTAATCGAAAATTGTCTTTCTGCCCCTTATCCCTTTAAAAATAATTGGGTTTATAACTGTCTCTTATACACATCTCCGAGCCCACGAGACGGAGCTACATC
>CAMTDY010000168.1 GCA_947070915.1 uncultured Roseburia sp. | reverse complement strand
TGGGAGAGGAGCATCCAGAAACAGCCGCGGGCTATAATAACCTGGCAGGGGTGTACGAAAGCCAGGGAAGGTATAAGGAAGCGGAAGAACTGTATGGAAAGAGCCTTAGTATAAAAGAAAGGATACTGGGAGAAGAGCATCTGGACACAGCTACGTGTTATAATAATCTGGCATATTTATATGATAAACAGGGAAAGTATAAAGAGGCAGTATTATATTTTTTAAAGGCATATAAAATTTGTGTCTCCAAACTTGGATGGAATCATCCGAAAACAGATAGTTGTTATAAAAGCCTTGAGAAGATATATACAGAGAATTACCCAGAAGAGGATTTTGAACAGTTTCTGGAGGAAGCTATGAGAGACTAGATGGGTTTGTCAAGTAACTAGATAGAGAATGGGAGGGCTGCCCCCTCCCATCTTTTACATCCTACCGATTCAATTTCCCCAGAAACTCGTTCATCCGCACATGATCGGAATGGAATACCTCATCCGGTGTGCCCTCCACTGCGATCACGCCCTGATCCATGAAAATGATCCGGTCGGATATATTTTTGGCGAATTCCATCTCGTGGGTTACGATCACCATCGTCATTTTGGCTTCTGCCAGAGATCGGATCACCTTCAGGACTTCTCCGGTGAGTTCCGGATCCAGCGCAGAGGTTGGTTCGTCGAAAAAGAGAACCTTTGGGTTTAGCGCCAGAGCTCTGGCGATGGCGACGCGCTGCTGCTGTCCACCGGAGAGCTGGTGGGGATAATAGTCCGCTTTATCGCTCAGTCCCATTTTCTGCAAAAGATTTTCTGCCTCTTTCATCACTTCTGCCTTCGGGCGTTTCTGCACATGAAGCGGCGCGTCCGTAATATTTTTTATAACGGTGTAGTGAGGAAACAGGTTAAAGTTCTGAAAAACCAGTCCAAAGGATTCTTTTATGGTCTCAAGTTCTGCGTTTTTGGCATAGACACAGGTGTCTCCCTGGATGGAGGCAGCAGTTCTGCCCAGATAGCTCAGATCTCCGTAATCCATCTTCTCCAGCAGGGTGGCGCATCGCAGGAGGGTGGATTTGCCGGAACCGGAGGGACCGATGATGGAGAGCACTTCGCCCTCCGCTACCTTTAGGGAAATATCTTTGAGTACTTCCAGATCCGCAAAGGATTTTTTTACATGATTCATTTCCAGTAGATAATTCAAAGCCATTTCCTCCTCTATTTATAGTAATTCATTTTTTTCTCCAGCTTTTCCATCACAAATGTCACCAGAAGGTTAAAGATGTAATAGAAGACAGCGGAGATGGCAAAAGGCATCAGAGTGGTTTCTCTTGCGGCGATCTGCTTTGCTATGCTGAACATTTCCATATAGGAAAGGGAGTAGGCAAGAGAGGTGTCTTTGACAAGGGTAATGACCTCGTTGGTCACCGAAGGAAGAATGATCTTGATGACCTGGGGAAGGATGATTTTCAAAAAGGTCTGAACCTTGTTGTAGCCCAGGATGGCAGCGGCTTCGTACTGTCCCTTTGGGATCGCTTCGATGCCAGAGCGGTATATTTCGGCGAAATACGCCGCATAGTTAATGGAAAATCCAAGGATAATAGCGGGAAACCGCCAGGCTCCGATGGAAAGACCGAACAGGTAATAGGGAAAAAAGTACACTACCATAAGCTGCAGCATCAGAGGCGTCCCACGCATGATGGAAATAAAGATGCGGGTAAAGCCGCTGACCGGCCGACATTTTGACATTCTGCCAAATGCCACTACGAAACCGAGGGGCATGGAAAACAGAAGGGTGAGAATAAAGACGCCGAGGGTATTTAACATACCCTCAGACATCTGGGAAAGCATCATGGAAAAACTCATATGTAATTGCTCCTTATTCTAAGCAGGTCATTTCGCTTAATTCGTATTTTTTTGCCAACTCGTCAAATTTGCCATTCGCTTTCAGTTCATGAAGAGATTTGTTCACCTTATCGCGAAGCTCTTCGTTGCCAAGTTTGAATCCAATGGCATATTTTTCAGAGTTGAGGTGCTCATCCAGGATAATGTATTTGCCGTCTCCGCGGTTTTTGATCTGGTACTGTGCCACACCGATATCCATGGCGATGGCATCGATAGAGCCTGCCTCCAGTTCGACAAAAGCGGTGTTGTAGTCAGCGAACTCCTGCAGTGCCTTGAAGGTGTCAGAAAGTGCTTTTTGTCCGCCCTCTTCATCGCTTTTCAGAAGGTCCAGGGCAGCGGATGCGGCCTGAACGCCGACGGTTTTGTCTTTCAGATCAGCTGGTGCGGAGATGCCGGAATCCTTTGCCACAACAACCACCTGGCTGTTATCAACGTAAGCATCGGACCAGGTGTACTTATCCTCTCTGCCATTCATTGTGAAACCGTTCCAGATACAGTCCAGGGCGCCGGAATTCAGTTCGTTGTCCTTGTTGTCCCAGACGATGGGCTGTTTAACCAGTTCCCAGTCGTTTAATTTGCACACTTCGGCAGCCAGTTCCAGGTCAAAGCCGGTGTAATCCCCATTGTCGTCCATAAATCCATAAGGTGGATACTCCGCGTCAAATCCTACGGTGAATTTCTTCCCGCTGGTAGAAGCCTGTTCTTCTTTTGAATTTTCCCCGCCACAGCCGGTAAGGGATGTGAATACGCATGTGCTCATAAGTAGTAATGCCAGTAATTTCTTTTTCATAATTTCCTCCATGTTTCTTTTCCTGTACCGCCGGTATTTTGCCAGATCCTCCATAAGACAAAAAACAGGACGGTATGTAATATCATAACAAGGATTATCTTAACATAGGGAGAGGTTGGTGTCAATCGTTTGCAAGCTCTGGAGTGCGGAAAATGGGAAAGGGGAGAGGCTTTTAGAAAAAGATGGAAAGCTGTAATAGATTATGATAGAATAAGTTTTAAAGAACGTAGTTAGCAGATTGGGAACATTGAGCCACGGAGGAGCATAATGAGGACACGACAAGAAGCCATCCGGTATTGCCTGTCACTGGGGGGCTGTTATGAGGATTATCCCTTTCGGGATCCAAACTGGACAGTGATCCGGCACAATGACAGCCGTAAGGTATTTGCTTGGATCTTCGAGCGGGAGGGAAATATATGGATCAATGTCAAGTGTGATCCTGAATGGCGGGATTTCTGGCGTAAGGCATTTGATTCGGTGATCCCGGCTTACCATCTGAATAAGAAATATTGGAATTCAATTATTTTAGATGGCACTGTGCCGGAGGAGGATGTAAGGCGGATGATCCAGGAGAGCTACGGATTGACGGGGAAGTAGAGACAGGGGTATGTACAGTAGACAACCCCCTGTTTCTAAATGTTTATGAATCAAATATTCTCTTTATCTGTAAATATCTTATAATGTATCTCCATATATGATTTCATTCTATCAGACATGGCTAGATTGTATGAATCAGACAAGTTAAGTGCTGCTTTTTGGTCATTGTCAATGGAGGTCGAAATACAAATATCTCCAGTGTTGGGTTCAAATGAAATTAGATGACGGTCAAATAGACTATCATGGTTGGCACATAAAAGCAGACCGTTGTCGGCATCAATACGTTCTTTTCTCGAAGATCTGGACCATTCCTTGATGTGACTGGCACGTAATGCAGATGTAGTTTTGATATTGCAAAGGCGGCATTGACGATGTTTTAAAATTAGAAGCCTGCGGAATGAACCTTGTGATACACGTGCTTTTACAATTCTTTCAACATCTGTGCCAGATTGTGAACTTTGGAGTAGCGTTTCTTGAAGTGACGCTATATTATTTTCGTCAACAGAAACTTCTCTGGCAACAAATTCCTTCTGAATCCGGAGTGCCTTAGTATAATTATATGAAGAGTTCAATGCTGTACAATTTACATTCTGATTACCATGGGTATTTGTGATGGAATATAAATCGTCACACAATTCGCTGGGAATGAGCAGTGCCATGTAGTGAAGATAATCATATTTTAACATGACAAGGGCATCATCCTGGAAAGCATATCTCTGGAGCGTTGTAAATGGCTCTTCTGAATCGGGAATATTAATTTGCACCTGGCTTCCAGTGTGTCCATATTTTTTATAAGCCGAACTGTAGAGTATTAAGTCCCGGGTTGTTATATGCGGAGGAAATTGTGCTGACTCGCGTTTATAAGACTTATTGCCATTTTTATCAACATGGCATATGGCAGTGTTTATTTCACAAAGGTATCTCAAATTGTTATCATATAAATCAATATCAATTCTTTGAGGCGGAGAAGTGGATTCCTCTAATTCTTCAAAAAAGAACAGCATAGCTTCCTGCCCGGTGATATCAATGTGTGTCTGTTTTACGGTAGAGGAAGCTTCTCCGGCTTTGATCTTGCGTTTTTCTTTAATAATATTCTGGTTTGAAAGCTTTTTGACAAATACTCCCTGGAATGCATCGGGATTAAGTAATGCCATAGGTACATTTATGGAGTTCAAAAATTGGTTTAGTTCTTTAATAATTTTTTTATACATTTAGTTATCCCCCTGCTTTGGATTTGATTTTATTGTATCAGGAAAATCCTGAGATGTATATAGTGAATTTTAAATTCCTTATTTACACCCTGATAAAAACAATATATAATATGTTTATAAATTGGAGGAAAATGCGTAGATGAATACAAAGAAAAGTAATTGTGGAAGACCGGCAGGTCGTAGAAAAACGGCGAAAATAGAAATTTCAATTGAACCGAACGTAAAAGAAAAATTTATGACATTATTGCGAAGCGAGGGAAAGACAGCTTCAGTGGAAATCGGTTTATGGATTAGAGAATATATAAAGAATAATAAGCTAAAGGAGGAAGAATAGATGAAAGTTGTATCTTTCTTCAGTGGACTTGGCGGACTCGATAAAGGTTTTGTGGATACAGGTTATAATATTATATGGGCAAATGATTATGATAAATTTGCAGTGCAAACCTACAAGGCCAATTTTGGTAATCATATTTTACTGGGTGATATAAATGAAATACCGTTAGAGGAAATACCCGATTGTGATGTATTGATTGCGGGTTTTCCGTGTCAACCATTTAGTATGATGGGACAGCAAAAGGGGTTTGAAGATACAAGAGGCACATTGTTTTTCAGAATTGCAGAAGTTGTGGCTGACAAAATAAAAAGAGACAAAAAGCCAAAGGCAATTATTTTGGAAAATGTGCGTTCCTTAAGAACTCATAATAATGGGAAGACATACAAAGAAATACATCGTGTATTGCAGGATGTACTGGGATATAGAGTGTTTTGCGATATATTAAATTCTGCCGATTTTGGAGTGCCTCAGACCAGAAACAGAACATATATTGTATGTTTTGATAATTGCGAGGTGGAATATGAGTTCCCAGTAAAAAAGAAGCTTAATAAAACATTGCAGGATCTGCTTGAACATGATGTAGACAGCAAGTACTTTTTGTCTGACAAGATACTGCCTACAATCTTATCCGATGGAACAGGTGGATATAGGGCAAAATCTGAGATAGATTTAAAGATTGCGAGACCGTTATGTGCAACTATGGCAAAGATGCACAGAGCATGTCAGGACAATTATGTAACACAAAAAGGAAAGATTAGAAGACTTACGCCAAGGGAATGCGCAAGGTTACAAGGTTTTGAAGATTCATTTATGATACCAGTGTCTGACAGTCAGGCATATAAACAGTTTGGCAATGCGGTTACAGTAAATGTATCAAGAGCTGTTGCCCAATCCGTTAAGGATACTTTAAAAGAACTTGGAGAGTGGGTAGATTAACATGCAGTATAAAAATGACAAAAGTGAATTTATGGCATTTGCAATAGCTGGATTAAGTGATAAAAAAAGTGAGGCTATAAGTTTTTGCTTGAATTGTGTTACTAAAGAAATTGGTGAAGAGTTTCTTAGTGCGAGAGCCGAATTATATCGTGTTGACGTGGAAAATGACAATGCTTTCAAAGAGGCATTTAAGAGATTATCTGTTATTTGTAATGAAGCCGGGCAGGATTGTGCTAATTGTCCAGTGTGTAAGTATTGCAATACTTACATCGAAAATGTCAGAAAGAGTGTTGATGATGCCTCCTTGAAAATGATTGATTTATTTTGTGGGGCTGGTGGACTATCATTAGGTTTTACACAGGAGGGATTTATAACTAGTCTTGCAAATGATATTCAAGATTGCTGTGTCGACACATACGCACATAATCATCCAGAAACTCCCAGAGATCATATTGTGCAGGGCGATATTAAGAATTTAGTTGAAAATCTGGATGAACTACTGGCAGGCAGACATGTTGATATTGTAATAGGAGGACCACCATGCCAGGGG
>CAMTDY010000167.1 GCA_947070915.1 uncultured Roseburia sp. | reverse complement strand
TCCTGTCGCCTGCACTAAGTCCACTTGATACTGCGTATGCGCTCTGGTCAATGCCATTTCCCCACATGACGCTCTGATCCCCTGCCGTAATCGTTATTTGTCTTTCTGCCATTCTTGCATAAGCCATATTGTCTACTGCCGTTTCCAGCCATATCTTGCATTTTCCAAAGTCTATCTCTGCAGATATGTTGCAGGCATCCTGAATCTGTTTTTTGGTAACGGATGTCGCCTCCCCTGCCGGCACGCTGTAATACCATTCTTTATCTCCGTCATCCCCCTGCACCACAAGGGAAACGGCTCCCTCTGCATTCTCATCCTTCCGGGCTGAAATCAGGCCGGCCGCATCATTACATTTCAAGGTTCCGATCGCTTTACCCGCATCATTCAGCCTCAAGGTCATTGCCGCACCATCGGCTATCGTACCCGCCTCTGCAGCATCAGAGGACGCCGCCTTCGCAGCAGATGCAAAGAGGACAGATGATAGATTCAACTCAAAAGCGGGAACCAATCCGGTCACATTGCCTTCGACCGTGCAGTTAGTTACATAATTAGTTACATAATCATCCGTAGTTGCAATAAGCACAATCTCTCTATACTCCTTGTTCATGTGCGGCGTGCGCAGCCAAAACCCATCGCATTCCCACTGCATAAAATTTATCCAATACGCCGGATCTATACGCAGGCCATTATTTAAATCATCCGGTGCATTTGCTCCCACCGTGATATATTTACTCTGATCAGAAACGGAATTTGCCAAATACAGCTTATCAGTTGTAGAATATACGCTGTCCTTTTTTGTATCTTTCGTATAGATCGTTGTATTCTTCATCAGGTTTTGCTCAGCAGTTGAAAAATAAGAAGTCTCCAGTCCCTTTAACGTAGTCCTTAATGGGCTGGCGCCGTAATGGTTGGGATATACCTCAGATGGCGCTTCCCCTGGATAATGGCACCCCCAATCTGCGCTATATGGTTTATCTGATTCATAGTCGTCTTCAAACGACTGTCTCGCCAGCGGACTTGCCGCAAACAATGTCAGACCGTCTTCACCCTGGCTTCCCGCAATCCACCATTCCTGATTATTTTTTCCAAAGCAGAGCTTTGTCGAATTACTACTACCATCTGAATCATCCGTATTAAAAGCCCGCAGCTGTTTTGCTGTCGCAAACCGGCTGGGTTCTGAGAGTTCTGCCGCATGAACCTCCGGGCAAAATGCCGGAAATGAAGTTAGGATTATTGCCGCTACCAGCAATAGTGTACCTGTTTTACTCTTTAAATTTCCTTGTTTCAATGTCTTTTTCCTCCAATCTACTACTGTTACCTGCAAAATTTATAAAACATATTTTTGAAATGACTGCCAGTTCGGATTGTTTAACCACTGCCGTCGCTTTCCATTTTAATTATATAGTATTTCAGCCGAAAAAAAATATATTTGGCAGGAACGTCAATTTTCTGGCAGGAACGTCATCTCCATTTTAATTTCATTTCAGATCATTTCATCGAAATCTTCCCCCCATTCAACTCCTATCTCTCATTTTGCAGCATAAACAACAGTCCAAACGTCCCCGGTCCGCAATTCGTGGAAATAGCGGGGGAGGCTTTCTGATAGAGCACATTTTTAAATGCCACCTTATTTCTGACCTGCTTTTCGATCTCCTTCAGCTCTTCTTTCGTCAAGCCGGCATGCGTGATAAACAGGGTATTCGTATCAATTCCCCGTACCGTCCGGAATGTGGAGGCAATGTATTTCTTCCACACATGATTCCTCGTTCCAATCCGGATCGCCCCTACTTTCATGCTGCTGTTTCTCAAGGTAAGTACCGGATGAAGCAGAAAGGCTTTGCAGATCGTATTAATTTTGGAAGAAATTCTGCCCGAACGTACCAGATATTCTGTACTGTCTACAATAAAGCTCGTGTTCACGCACTGTTTCATTTCCTTCAGCTTTGCCAGAAGCAAATCTGCCGTCATGCCTCCTGCCGCATACTCGGCAGCACGAAGCACCATAAGTCCCATGCTGCTCGAGAGATGTCCGGAATCTACTACCATAACATTATCAAACGTCTTAGAAGCCTCTACCGCATTGGCATACCCCTTACTGACTTTTTATGCCATTGTGATATGGATGATCCGCTGTGCCCCCGAAAGCTGATCCGCAAAAAGTCTTCATAATCCGCCACCGCAGGCGCTTCCGACCGTATCTCTTTCCCCTGCTCGCTGATATACGATAAAACACCGTCCGTCAAATCCTTCTTTTCTGTAAAGCGCCTGATTTTCCCCACCCGCATTTGCCGTGAGAATTACGACAGGGATACTCTGATTCAGCCCTCCTATCTGCGTCCGGATTGCGTGCAGGCACTCTATGCCGTCCATTTCCGGCATAAGGTGATCCATCAGAATGACATCATACCGGTTTTGAAGTGTTTTCTTCAGACACTCTGCGCCGCTCGCTACGGTGTCAACCTGCACCTTTGTATCCCGCAGCAGCTTCTCCTCCACCATTAGATTGGTTTCCGTAATGATTGTTGGACAGCGTTTCCTGCTGTCTTACAATCATTTTTCAATTTATCTTCCTGCATGAAAGACCAGCAGCACCATCTTCAACACATTCCCGGCCAAAAGCAGGGCAATCTCCAATACCGCCAGCGCCAGTTTCAAAATGTGTATCAAAATCCATGCTGCACCTTTGAACATCCAACCCATGAAATGGGCAATACCTTTGATTCCCTGCTTTAGCATACCGATTCCTCCTAACTCTCTCCAGTCCATAATCTTATCCATAATGTCCGGCATCCCGCTGATGTCCGCAGCAGCATCCTCCCCCGGTTCCTCCTGCTTCTCTTTCCGGATGGGAAATTCCACTGACGGCTGCCCTGCCATACTGCTGATAATCATACGGAAAAGTTCCTGTACCATTTCTTCCCTTATCTCCTGCCGGAACTGTTCCAGCCTCTGTTCCAGATACTGTACGGTGACTGCTTCCTCCTCACTGGTATCACTCCCGCTTTCCAGTAAATTATAGTACATTTCCAGTGCGTCCATAATAATCTGGGTTTTGGCTTCCCCCCCATTGAGCCTGTTGTCCTCAAATTTCTCCAGCATCCTGACATGCTGATCCTTTTTCATTGAAAAACGTAACAGAAACCCACGGAATAAATCCCCACTCGCCATAGCAATCCCCCCTATCCGATCTTACGCCTCTGTGCCTTTGCCAGATACGCACTTCCAAGCATTTCATATCCTTTCGCATTTGCCCTTACATCCTCAATATACTGGATATTCCCCTGCCCAAAACTGCCAAAGCGTTTCATCACGCCGGCACCGCCGCATAACACTGTGGGTAGACACATACATTCTCAATGAAAATATGGTATTTTTCCTTCTCAAAGGAAAAGACGACTTCTTTTCTCTTTGACAGGTAAGAAACAAAATCTTTCTTCTCGTCCCCAAACCTTGTCAGCGGAAGCCCTACCGCCAGAAGTACATGGGCTGTTTTCTTCCCCCTGATTTTCAGTTCCTTTGCCACTGCTGCCAACGTCAGCATGTAGTAATTTTCATCCGTTACCTTTGTGTCCTTTACTTCAAGACGCCTGTTGCCAATCTTGTAGTATTTCCCGCCATACTCCAGCAGGTTTTCCGTAAAGGCCGGCTCTGTGCTGATTTCCTTGCAGCCCGATGTGAATACCTCATGTATCGTTTTCATGCCGGACCAGCCGTGGTCGATTCCAATCACTTCTATTTTGTTATCCATTTTCTTTGTCCTCCTTTTCATGTAACTAGTTCCTTTGCAATCAAATACATAAAAGGACTAAACCAACAGCGAAACACCACGTTCCAACCAGTCAATTTAGTCCTACCTAAAAAGATACAATATTCAGTTATCACTCCTTTTGGGCAATACAAAACCAACATCAAAATGATTTCCCTTCGTGGCCTGACCGGCCATACCCTAAAAAATTACTGCACTTATATCCGTGCCTATCTGGATTATCTTGCAGACTTTCTTCATAAATCACCTGAAGATGTTTCCTGGAATGAACTTCGTGATTACATCAGATGGCTCCAAAAATCCAGAAATCTTTCTGACCGTACCATCAACTGCGCCATTTCACAATTACGCTTCTTCACCATGTATGTCCTTCACAGACCGTGGGATGATACACAGCTTCCCATGCGCAGATTTGATGAATACCTTCCCTATGTCCCCTCACAGGAAGAAACCTGGCAGTTTATTTCCACCATGCCGGATTTAAAGCAAAGAACCATGGTTACACTCATGTATTCTTCGGGGCTTCGTATCGGCGAAGTCTGCCGCCTGCGTTATGAGGATGCCGACCGCAAAAACATGCGGCTTCATATCACACACTCCAAAAACAGAAATGACCGCTTTGCCATTCTTTCAACAGCTGCCCTTGCCCTGCTGACCCGCTATTGGTTTGAATGTGGCAGGCCGAAGGGCTTCCTTTTCCCGAAACAGAACGGGGAAGACCGCCCCATTGATACCTTCTTCCTCTCAAGGCATATCCATGCACACGAGAAACGGCTTGGATGGGAGCAGAAGCTTACCTGCCATTCTTTCCGCCACGCTTTTGGCACACACCTGTATGAAAACGGAACAGACCTGCTCACCATAAAGGCTCTTATGGGACATAAATCTCTGCAGTCCACCGCCATTTACGTCCATCTTTCCGGCAATGCTGTCCGCAGTGCCGTCAGTCCTTTTGACCGCCTGGCAGGTGAATGCCATGAGTGATTATAAAATCCGGCAGATATTTGAACAGGCTTACGATGATTATTCTGCACAGGGGCATTTTCAGTCGGACGTCCAGCACAAAGCCGCCCACGCCATCTTAAACTGCAAATCCGGCAGGCTCGGCTTTAACTTAAGCCAGTGTACGGATTGCGGGCATATCGAAATCCATAACAATTCCTGCCGTAACCGCAACTGTCCGAACTGTCAGGCGGTGCTTAAGGAAATCTGGGTGGACAGGCGCAGGGCAGAGGTCATTAACACTCCTTATTTTCATGTGGTTTTTACCCTTCCGCATGAGCTGAACCCTCTCATTTACTGTAACCAGAAGCTTCTGTATGGTCTCCTGCACAGATGCTGTTCCGAAACACTTCTGGAATTATCCGCAGATAAGAAATGGCTCGGAGCAGTACCCGGTATTATCCAGGTTCTCCACACATGGAACCAGGAGCCTGCATATCATGTACACATGCACTGCATTGTTTCCGGCGGCGGCCTTACAAAGGATGGCAGGATCCGAAAATCTTCCAAAAACTTTTTCATCCGCACGGAAGTCCTGCGGGATAAGTTCAAAGGAAAGTATATGGCTCATCTTTCTTCTCTCTATGAAAGTGGTTCCCTGAACTTTTCATCTTCCTGTGAAAAGCTCGGGAACTCTTACAGCTGGAAGGAATGGAAAAACCGCCTTTATGAAAAAGACTGGTGCCCTTACATCAAGGAAACCTTTAACGGCTTTGGCAATGCCATGGAATACCTTGGACGTTATACCCACAAAATCGCCATTTCTAACAGCCGGATTCTTAACCTGACAGAAGATATGGTTACTTTCTCCGCAAGGGGGAAAAAGCCCAGTGAACCAAAACGCCGGATCACTCTGGAACACACGGAATTTATCCGCCGTTACCTGATGCATGTACTGCCTTCCGGTTTTCAGAAAATACGCTATTATGGTTTTTTGAATAACCGGATGAAATATAAGAATCTGAAGCTGATATTTAAACTTCAGAACGGCCAGCGTTTTAAACAGCGTTTCGCCGGAATGGGCATGGCAGAACTTTTAAAGGCAGTCTGGAACTTTGACATCTGCCTGTGTCCCAAATGCGGACAGTCTGCCATGAAACAGCTTGGAAGATGCTATGTCCATCCTTCCGGATACGTTTTCTCCCCATATGTTTTTTGAGACCTCCCACCAGAAGGTCTGCGGAGCATGCCCAAAAACAGAAAACAGGGTAAAACCTATACGGATTTTGCATTGCAGGCCACCATAATTTCCTGTTTTTAGATTCGGGTGAAGAATACTATTCCCATACAGTCTGCGGCTAAAGTTCCGCGACCTGGTACAATTGGAAAGAATCACATTCAGAGCAGTTTATCTTTTGTATAAGCTGTTCTTTTTGTTTCTGCTCTGAATCTGATACTTTCCTAATGAATTATAACACAAAAACGCTGGTAAGTCGCGAAAAACCGGATTTATCGATACCTTTTTACGAGAAAAATCCGAGGCGTGAGCCTCGGACTTTGTCTACAGTCTGAAGTCACTTCAAAATTTGAAGTGACTTATCGGTAATATGATCATTTTGTAAATGACCGTCTACTTTTTTTGGTATTGTTGACAGTTACGCTATTTCTGGAAT
>CAMTDY010000166.1 GCA_947070915.1 uncultured Roseburia sp. | reverse complement strand
TGTATCTTTATCAATCCTGATTATGGACTTTTCTTTTATCAAAACAAATATATACTGTTCATTTTCATCTATTTTCTTTTCCCAGCCGGAGGCATTGCAGCGTCCTATATCTCCTGACAGCTCCTCTATCCCGTTTTTCTTTGGGGGCTTCTCTGTAGCAGTTTTATTTTCTTCGTTTTCAGAAACATCCGATTTTGCCGGTTCATTCCCATATTCTCCCCCGCAGCCCCACGCAGACAGTATGCAGAGGGTAATAACACTGATATAAACGGCCGCCTTCGTTGCTCTATTTTTCATAACTCCACCTGCTTCCATCTTAAAATCGCCTTGTCCATTATAGTATACTCCGTTTTTCACCTCCTGTCACCACCAATTTATTTCTCACTTCATCACTTTTCCCGGAATCCATAGATCCTCTTTCCCAAGCGCCATTCCGCAAACACTGCCCCGCATTCCATGGTATTCCGGATCCGTACGTTGGCAGTTTTAAGTTTCTTTACCGTCTCCGGGGAAGGATGTCCATACCGGTTCTTCTTTCCCGCAGAGATTACCGCATACCGGGGTGATACCATCACAAGAAATTCCTGGGAAGTTGAAGTTTTTGAGCCATGGTGCCCCACTTTCAGCAGATCATAGCCGCCTGGCAGATCACCGACCGCCCTTTCCCCCTGCTGTTCCAGATCCCCTGTTGCCAGAATCCTCAGATCCTGGTATGAAATGTCCAGGGTCAGGGAATAATCGTTCTCACTCTCCCATTCATAATCCGGAGCTGGATGGACACAACGGATACAAAGTGCCCCAGGGGATAGCATGTCACCCCTTTTCATCTTATTTATTTTTATATTACATAACTGAAAACTACGATATAACCTTTTATACCCCTCATCTGTCTTTTTTATTTCAGGCATAATTATTTTATCAATCCTTATATTCCATTTCTGCTGGTTTGCCGCCAGTTCCAGAATCCCATTCGTGTGGTCAGCGTCGCTGTGGGTAATAAATACAGCATCAAGCCGGCTCCTTCCATAATACTTGAGGCATTTGGAGATCACATATTTCCCCACCTCTTTTTCGGAAGTACTACCGCCGTCGATCAGATAAGTTTTCTCCCCACACAGGATCACAGAGCAGTCCCCCTGCCCCACATCCAGCTGAATATAGAGGAAAGAAGGACTGGGCGGAAAAAACAGAAAGATTCCAGCCAGCAGTATGCCAGTGATAAAGATAGTCCATTTTTTCTCCCATTTTACATACAGTAAAATACCGCCCACAAGAACTACATAATATAACAGGATACATTCCGGCGCCGGGCGTCCTGTTACGACACTCCGGCCGGGAAGTTTCTCTATCACCAGGCAAACCATTTCATAGAATTTTAGGATATAATGAACCGTAGAAAGAAGAAAACCCCCTGCCGCTTCCCAGAAAAAGGAAAGCATACAGCCAAATACACCTGCCCCCACCAGCAGGGAAAGCAGGGGAAGAACCACAAGATTCGCCAGAATGGCATAGGGGGATATTTCATAAAAAAACCAGAGCATCACTGGCATGGTAACCAGAAATACAGATGTAGAAGACATCACAGCCTGCAACATCTTTCCCCAAAATCCATTTTTCTTAAAATATGGACTGAGTTTTTCCATCACTGGAGAAAACAGGACAATTCCGGCTATGGCCGTATAGGAAAGGATAAATCCACACTGGAACAACTGCAAGGGCTGCTGAAACAGCGTGATAATTCCGCTGAGGGCCATCGCCGAAAGTGCATCATAACACCTTCCAGTATACCTGGCAAAAAGTCCGCAGACCATCATGAGCACAGCCCGTTCTGTCGCCACCGGAAAGCCAGTAAACTGCCCATATAAGAACAGAAAAACCACAGTAACCACCACTGCCTTTCTCATGGGAAGGCAGTAACTGCGCAGAAAAAAGAACAGACCGGCGCCCAGCAGGGACACATGAAGTCCCGATATCGCCAGCAGATGGCCGATGCCCGTCTTCTGGAACTGTTCTTTCCTGTCCGCCGGAAGATAGGATCTTTCACCAAGGATCATGGCGCCAAGCACACCGGCATCCCGCTCTTCCATCACCGCCAGAAGTTGTTTCATCGCCCGCTGGCGCAACAGAAATAAACCGTGCTGGACAAAATCAAGGCGATCATCGACAATATCCATGGAATCGGCAAAAATTTTTGCGCTTATCCCCTGGCTTTTATAATATAAGTCTTCATCAAAACCGCCAGGGTTTGATACCGTTTGAAAGGTAGAATATGTACCCTGAATATGAATTGTATTTCCGATCTTGGAATTTGAAAATAGATGTCTTCCAGAAAAATCATAGACGATACACTGATCTGTGAAAATTTCCCTGCCTGTATCCTTATTTTTCGCTTTTACATCCGATAGTACCAGCATTTTTCCCGAGGTCCCGATGCGTATCTCACCCACACGCCCCAGGCATTCTACCGGAATATCTTCCTGCGGGGACCTCTCTTCTCCGCCACATATATGGTACCATATACAGATAAATATTATCTGTAGTAAAAAAACAGCAAACAACGGTCTGCGTAATATGATCTTACTCACCCCTTACTGCCTCCACTTACCAGATCCAGATTCCGCTCAAAAGGAATATTAAATTTCTTCGTGTCCCCATAGGTGTTCTTCTGCTCTCCATCAATGGTAAACTGTACTTTATTAACATCTGAAAGCTCACACAGCGTATTGACAATACTATAGATCACAATCTCACTTTTTATTTCCGTCTGGATATTTTGAAATTCCCGGCTAAAATCCACATAACACACGTTATCCCGGATGGTCAGGGAATTTAGAGTGGTTCCATCGGGAATCGTCTGCTTGAGATCTGAAGTATTCACATCCTCCAATTCCTCCGGTCCATCCAGTAGCTGCTGGATCAAAAGCCTTGCCAGCGGCACCGTCATATCGTAGGTAAGTTTGGAATTGACTTCTTTCATCCCCATACCAGAATTATCTGAGAAATACAGTGTCACATATTTATCCTGTGTGTCCCCGTCTCCTCCAATGGAGTCCAGAAAGGAAAGGGAACTCATGACTCCCACCGGCTCACCGTCGATCAACAGGGAAGTGTCCTCCACAAAAAATTCTACATATTCCACTCCCTCTACCTGACATAAGGTCTTTACGATAGCTGCCCGATGAAGCACCTCTTCAATTCCTTGTAAATTTTTGTAAGCTGTTGAAAAATATAGAGACAGCTGTTTTTCCTTAATCTGAAAATCGCGGATATCCACGTTCTTATACTTATCCAGCAGCTCCTTCACAATACCAACCGTATCCTCATACTCTGCCTGAACCTCATAAAGCGTTTTCCTTAGTCCACTTCCGTCTTCTTCTACCTGGTATAGAATAAATTTCCCCTCCTGTACATCTGGCTGGTTTTTCCCACAGCTGCACAAAAAGAGACTAATTAAAAACATACCCAGGATATATCTCACAAATCTCATGCTGTCCCTCATTTCTCCCTGTTCTTGCCGGATCACGCCTGATAGATCAGCGGAATACGGATGGCAAAGGTCGTTCCCTGTTTTTCTACACTGTGTACCTTAATGGAACCACGGTGCAGAAGAATCGCATTTCTCGTTATGGCAAGTCCGAGACCATTTCCTCCCGTCTCCCTGGAGCGCGCCTTATCCACCCGGTAAAAACGCTCAAAAATATGATCCTGCAGTTCTTCTGGTATTCCCACACCAGAATCCGATACCCTCACATAAAAAAACTTATGGTCGGCATTCAGCGTCACCTTAACCCAGCCATTATCAAAATTATACTTCACGGCATTTTCTATAATATTAGAAATCGCCATTCCCAGCTTCACACTGTCGATCTGCGCCGAAACGGGGCGCACACTTTCAAATATGATCTCAATATTGCGCTGGGCGGCAATGGGATTGATCCCCTTGAGGATCCCTTCCAGAAATTCATTGATATTAACTTCTTCAATATTGATCTGGACAGCCGATTTGTCCAGTTTGACGAGAGATAGAAGATCGTTTACGATCTTATTCATTCTCTCCAGTTCCTGGTTGATATCCACCATGAATTCCTTGTAAAGCTCCACCGGAACCTCTTCCTGCATGGTCAGTGATTCTGCCAGAACCTTGATGGATGTGATCGGTGTCTTCAGCTCGTGGGATACGTTTGATACAAACTCTTGTCTGGAATCCTCCATGCTCTGGACAGCGGTCAGCATAAAATTTACCGCCTCGGAGATATTTGCCACCTCTAAATTGTCCTGTACTTCCATTTTCTCGCTAAAGTCCCCGGAACCGATGTGCCGGATGGAATCTACCACCTTTTTCATCGGCTTCACCAGCTTTCCGGACAGAATCCAGGATATGACAATAATGATAACAGCAAACAGAAGAATGACAGAAAATGTAACAGTGCGGATATTATCATACAGTGTATTGATGGACTGAAAAGAAAAATTCATCACCACCACGCCATTTACAGTCATTTCATCGCTTCCCATAATGGGTACAAAAATCTCTACGTTATCGTTGTACTGGTTGACTATCTTGACAGCATCTTTTCTGAAACATTTTATCACTTCCGGAAGCACAACGATCTCTCCTTCTTCCAATCCATAGGTATCACGAAGCACCTTTAGTTTGGAATCCACAATCAGGATCCTTCCATCGTACATATCAGACACCTGGGAAAGCTCTGCATTCACCTCATTTTTCCGGTCACTCGTCAGATAACCAGAGCTTACGATAAGATTGGAGATCACACTTCCCCTGACCTGGATCTCCGATACCCGCTGGCTGATATTTCTCGCGCGGTAGGTATTCAGAAATATAAGGGAAAATATAATAAGCGGCACGATGCCGATAAGGATAAGCACACCCATACTCTGGATGTGCAGACTTTTCACTACATTCAGTTTTTCTCTAAGCTTGGAAATAATAGCCAACACCCCATTTTGTATGTATATATTTCGGATCACTTGGCGTCGATTCGATCTTCTCCCTCAGACGGCGCACGTGGACATCCACAGTACGGACATCCCCCAGATACTCATATCCCCACACGTCATTTAACAGCTTTTCCCGGCTGTAGACTTTATTCGGATTATGGATAAGGAGCTCCAGCAGATCAAATTCTTTGACCGTAAGATTGACCTCTTTATTCTCAATAAACACACGACGGCTATCCACATCTACTTTCATGTTTCCAAAGGTAAGAATGGAGGAATTCTCCACAGGCTTTTCCTCTTTTTTGCTGCTCCTTCGCATAATTGCTTTAATCCTTGCCTTTACCTCCAGAATATTAAAAGGCTTGGTAATATAATCATCCGCACCATATTCCAGTCCCAGAATTTTATCCATATCATCTCCCTTTGCCGTCAGCATAATGATCGGCACATCCGAATATTCCCGGATTTGCTGGCACACTTCAAACCCAGTAAATTTAGGCAGCATAACATCCAAAAGTATTACATCGTACTTCTTTTCCGCCGCTGCATTCAACGCCTCTTCACCATCGTAGGCACAATCGACTTCCATCCCATCCTGCTCCAGACTAAACCGCAATCCCTTCACGATCAGCTTTTCATCATCCACTACCAGAACTCTCTTCGCCATTTCCCTGTTCTTCCTTTCAAACAATACCTTTCCGCACTTCCCTTACAGCGCGTATTTCATTCCTTACGATACTCTGATCTGACTTTTAATCTTTTCAAATACACCATTTTTAATCCCTGTTATATTCATAATATCCTCAATCTTTTTAAATTTCCCGTGCTCTTCCCGGTAGGCAATGATCGCCATCGCCTTGGATTCCCCAATTCCGGCAAGGGTCATAAGCTGCTCCTTCCCAGCAGTATTTATATCCACCAGACTGGATTTCTCCTGCCCCGGCTGTTCCTTCCCCGGCAAATCCCTTCCAGAAGTCTTCGTATGTCCCCTGTTCTTGATCACAATCTGGGTACCGTCCTCCACAAGTTCTGCCTGATTGATCCCAGATGTGGCAGCATTTTTTTTAAATCCCCCTGCTTTTTCCACTACCTCGATCACCCTGGGCTTTTTCTCAAAAATGTAGACGCCCGGATTTTTCACTTCCCCGGTTATATGCACATATATCTTTCCCTCCGATAGATCCGTTTTTTCCTCTTCCCCAGAATCCATTTCACTGTTAAAGATACCGTTTTCTTCTCCGCCGCCTTGATCCCTCTTCTGACCGGTGAAAATCCATAAGACACCAAAAAGAACAACCGCCGCAGCCGCTATCATATATTTGATCTGATTTTCTTTCATTGTCTTTCTCTCCCAATTTGTTCACATGGGATAAAGACCAGAGTGCATACTCTAATTGTATCAATGAAATATAATTTTGACAACCACAAAATCAGATTTTTCATATAAAGTCCATCCAGCGGCTATAGACC
>CAMTDY010000165.1 GCA_947070915.1 uncultured Roseburia sp. | reverse complement strand
GTATATATCTTATTTTACTCTTTCCGACCGGTCTTTGCAAGAGTTTTTTGAATGACGGTATCCCATAGAAACATATTGTGATTGTGTAAAATTGGCGGAAGAGTTTTGGGAGTACATAGAAAAAAATGTTTTGGATGCCGCATACATAAATTTCCCCGTATTTGTGCAGAATAACCTGCAAAAACTGAGGGAAAGGAGTTTTTCATGGGGAATAAAAAAATTCTGACAAGAAACCGGTTAAGTGATCAGACAAGTCCATATCTGCTGCAGCATGCAAACAATCCGGTGGACTGGTATCCGTGGTGTGAGGAAGCTTTTGAAACAGCAGAAAGAGAGGACAAGCCTGTGTTTCTGAGCATTGGGTACAGTACCTGCCACTAGTGCCATGTTATGGCACGTGAGAGCTTTGAAGATCCAGAGGTGGCATCGCTTTTGAATGAGTATTTCATTTCTATCAAGGTGGACAGGGAGGAGAGGCCGGATCTGGATAGTGTTTATATGTCAGTCTGTCAGGCATTTACCGGGAATGGCGGCTGGCCCATGACTATTTTTCTCACGCCGGACCGTAACCCTTTCTTTGCCGGTACATTTTTTCCAAAGACGGCCCGGTACGGTCAGATCGGTCTGACAGAACTGCTTCGGATCATTCATGAAAAATGGATGACAGACCGCAGTACCCTTCTAAAACCGATCGATGAGGTGCTATCGTATTTGAAGGGAAGAAATGAAGCAGGTGGTACGCTGGATGAGAAGCTGATTTTGAAAGCCATTGGCATTTATAAGAAAAACTATGATAGTCTGTATGGAGGTTTCAGTGGACCGCCTAAGTTTCCGGCTACCCACAATCTTTTATTTCTTATGAAATACTATGAGAGAAACAGCGACCAGGAAGTTCTGCAGATGGTGGAGAAGACGCTGCAACAGATGGCACGGGGTGGTTTGTTTGACCATGTGGGCGGCGGGTTCTGCCGCTATTCTACGGACCGGTTTTATCTTGTCCCTCATTTTGAGAAAATGCTCTACGATAATGCGCTGCTGATCCATGCTTATTGCAAGGCGTATCAGATGACGGGAAATTCGGTGTACTGCGAGGTGGCAGAACGGACTGCGGCTTATATTCTGCGGGAAATGACGGCACCGGAGGGTGGTTTTTACTGTGCACAGGATGCAGACAGTGAGGGGTGTGAAGGTCTTTTTTATTTGTTTGAGCCGGAGGAAGTTATTGCGCTTCTGGGTGTGGAGGCAGGGGAAAAATGGAACAGCCGGTATGATATTACGAAGGAGGGGAATTTTGAGGGAAAGAGCATTCCCAACCTATTGCGTGGACCGCTGGATATTGCTGGGCTGGAGGAGCAGCGGCAGACAATTTATGAATACCGGAAACAAAGAGTTCCACTGCACCGGGACGATAAAATTCTGACCTCTTGGAATGCCCTTATGGTGGCGGCGCTTTGTCAGTTGTATCGTGTGACCGGGAAGGGAAAGTGGCTGCAGGCAGCAGAGAAGGCATGGCATTTTGTCATGGAAAAATTGTATGACGGATCGGCACTGTATGTCAGTACCCGGAATGGGAAATGGAGCGGAAAAGGATTTCTGGATGACTATGCTTATGGGATCTATGCCCTCCTTGCGCTGTATGGTGCGACATATAAAGAGGAGTACCGGGAGATGGCTGAGCAGTTTTGCGAAAAGGCGGTCCAGGATTTTCACGATTCGGAAAAGCAGGGCTTTTTCCTGTATGGCAGGGAAAATGAAAAACTGATCTTCCGCCCAAAGGAAACCTATGACGGGGCGTTGCCCAGCGGTAACTCTGTCATGGCGTATAATCTCGTGCAGCTTGCCTTTCTCACGGGAGAAAAGCGATATGAAGAATGGGCGGAGAACCAGCTTGCCTTTATGAGCGGTGCGGCAGAGGGGTATCCGGCGGGCTATGCTATGTTTCTTATGGCATTGTCCGACTATTTTCATGGGCCGGAGAAGATTACAGTGGCAGTCAGGGATCGGAAGGAAATTCAGTTTCTTCCCATGCGGGTGCCGCTGGATGCGCTTGTGCGGGTGGTTCAAGGGGACACAAAGGAATACCCGCTGAAAAATGACCAGACAACGTATTATGTCTGCCGGGGGCATGTCTGTCTGCCGCCGGAGAATGAGCTGATTTTAGATAATGCCGATTTCATACAAATATAAAACACCTAATGAATACTGTGCATGCCTGTATAAAAAGTAAAGCATACTTGCCCTCCCATAAAAAGAATGATACAATGAGACATGGTAATATATTAAAATAAAAACCGTTAATTCCGGAGGTGGCTTTATGGCAAGGAGATGCAGTGTAGAGAGGGCAAACCAGCAGATTGGCAGTTTTGCCAGTGCAAAGAAAAATCTGATCATTCAGTACCAGGGGCGGGAGCGCTCGGAAAAACATCTGCTTGATCTGATCTATCAGGATATTCTGGACCGGGGTGTGCAGGAGACAGAGATCGAGGATATTGACATATATGTAAAACCCGAGGAACAGGCAGTGTTTTATGTGATAAACAAAAAGATAGAAGGACAGATTGCTTTTTAAATCTATGCTTAAATGCAAAAGACGGAGGGGAACTATGGCAGTAACATATGTGATCGCAAATCAAAAGGGCGGGATAGGGAAGACAACGACAGCGACGACGCTGGCGGGAATACTGGGAACGAAGGGAAAAACATTATTGATCGATGCGGATCCCCAGGGAAACAGCACAAATACTTACCAGGCTCTCATAGAAGATCAGGCTACGCTGTATGATGTGATGGTGGATTCTGATGCCCTGCCCATCGAGGAGGCGGTCCAGCACATGCCCAATGGGGATATTGTGGCGTCGGACCCACTGCTGGCCAAAGCCGGTAAAATGCTGGATGGAAACGTGGAGGGACTTTACCGCCTGCAGGACGCTTTGGAGTTATTAGAGGGATACGACTATATCGTTATCGATACGGCGCCTTCGCTGGATGTGGTACTGTATAACTGCCTCATCGCCGCTGACCGGGTGATCATCCCGGTGACAGCGGACGCCTATGCGATGCAGGGGTTGTCCAAATTAAATGAGACCATCAAGGCGGTACAGAAACGACAGAATCCTAAGCTGGAGATCGCCGGACTGCTGCTGGTAAAATATGCTGGACGGTCAAATCTTGAAAAGAATGTAAAAGAAGAGATTCAGGAAGTGGCGGACCAGATTGGAACCAGGCTTTTTTCCACTGCGGTACGCGAATGCGTGAAGACAAAAGAAGCCCAGATGAATAAGAAACTGCTGATCAATTATGCTCCGAATTGTACGACAATGCAGGATTACCGGGAATTTGTGGAGGATCTGCTGGAAATGGAGGGGAAAAATGGATAAGATCGCCGTATTGATCCCGTGCTATAATGAAGCGGCAACGATTAAAAAAGTAGTGGCTGACTTTCATGAATCATTGCCGGAAGCAGTTATTTATGTATATGATAATAATTCGACGGACGATACGGCCAGGCTGGCAGAGGAGGCGGGAGCGGTCCTTCGTCATGAATACCAGCAGGGAAAAGGAAATGTGATCCGGAGAATGTTCCGGGAAATCGATTCGGAAGTATATATTATGGTGGACGGCGATGATACCTATCCGGCGGATGTCGCTCCGGAACTTGTGGCGCCCATACTGGAAAAACAGGCGGATATGGTGGTGGGGGACAGGCTCTCCAGCACTTATTTTACGGAGAACAAACGGAGATTCCATAATTTTGGAAATGACTTGGTACGCAAATGCGTCAATCAGATCTTTCATTCCTCCATTCAGGATGTCATGACCGGTTACCGGGCATTCAGTTATCAGTTTGTTAAGACCTATCCGGTCACCTCCAAAGGATTTGAGATCGAGACTGAGATGAGTATTCATGCGGTGGAGAGAAATATGCAGATGGAAAATGTGGTGATCGCATACCGGGACCGTCCGGATGGGAGTGAATCCAAACTTAATACCTGCTCTGACGGATTTAAGGTGCTTATGACGATCTTAAGCCTTTACAAAAATTATAAACCCCTTCAGTTTTTTGGCAGTATTTCAATGGTGCTCGCTTTTGTCAGCATAGGATTTTTTATCCCGGTATTCCTGGATTATCTGAAAGTGGGACTGGTGGCCAAATTTCCTACCCTGTTTATGTGTGGATTTGTTTTTTTGCTGGCGATGCTTTTATTTTCGGTAGGATTGATCCTTCAGACCCTGCGGCAGCGGGACAGGCAGGATTTTGAATTTAAGATGAATATTGTGGAAAATATGAAAAAGCAGCGAAAGAGGGAAGATCATGTAAAATAAGTGTCCTGCATATGGGACCGCACCAGATTTTCAAACAAAAACCCGGGGAATTTTCTGGTTGACAATCCTCTTTCAAATGATTATAATATGCATAACACGTTGAAGAGACGAGTAAAATGCGATAACATGACAGAGAAGGGTGCCGGAATACGGGCAGTTTCATAGCGGCCAAAGGTATCGGGCTGGAAGCACCCCCATGGGAAACATTTGAAAACTACCTCTGAGTGGCCCTCATCCGGTCCGGTGACCCCGTTATCGTCAAATGAAGCCGGGTATCTTTTATGAGATGCCAATTAGGGTGGAACCGCGGGAAATAACAGATGATTATGCCCCGTCCCTGTAAACAATACTGTTTGCCGGGGCGGGGCTTCGTGCGTGTAAACAACGAGACACGCATCCCCCTGGAGACAGCCGATTTCATGCCTGCATGTAAAATCGGCTGTCTCCAGGGGGATATGTGACGACTGTCACGACCGAGCCTCGGAGAGGCGAGGTGCGTGTCTCGTAAGGAGCTGTGGTGACGACTGTCACGACTGAGCCTCGATTTAATAAGAAAGGAATGGAATAACCATGAAAGTATTACTAAAAGATGGTTCCAGCAAAGAATATGCGGAGCCAATGGCGATTATTGATATTGCGAAAGACATCAGCGAAGGGCTTGCCAGAGTGGCATGTGTGGCAGAGCTGGACGGCGAGACGGTGGACCTCCGTACGGTGGTGGACGGAGAACACCAGCTGAATATACTTACCTTTGACAGCGAGGAGGGAAAAGCAGCTTATCGTCATACTGCTTCCCATGTGCTGGCGCAGGCGGTCAAGCGACTGTACCCGGAGGCAAAATGTGCCATCGGTCCATCGATCGCCGACGGATTTTACTATGACTTCGATATGGAATCATTGGACAGAGAAGCGCTGGATAAAATAGAAAAAGAGATGAAAAAGATCGTGAAGGAGGGAGCGGAGCTTGAGCGTTTTACCCTTCCGAGACAGGAAGCGATCGAACTGATGAAAAAGAGGGAAGAGCCCTATAAAGTAGAGCTGATCGAAGATCTTCCGGAGGACGCGCAGATCTCCTTTTACCAGCAGGGCGAATATATCGACCTGTGCGCCGGCCCCCATCTGATGAGTACGAAGCCGTTAAAGGCCATGAAGCTGATCTCATCTTCCGGCGCTTACTGGAGAGGAAATGAAAAAAATAAGATGCTGACCCGCGTATATGGCACAGCATTTACAAAAAAAGCAGATCTGGATGCCCATATGGAGCATCTGGCGGACATTAAAAAACGGGATCACAATAAGCTGGGCAGGGAGATGGAGCTCTTTACCACGGTGGATGTGATCGGGCAGGGACTTCCGCTCATTATGCCAAACGGATCGAAAATGATCATGAAGCTTCAGCGCTGGATCGAAGACCTGGAGGATAAAGAGTGGGGCTATATCCGCACAAAGACGCCCCTTATGGCAAAGAGCGACCTGTATAAGATCTCCGGGCACTGGGATCACTACACCGATGGAATGTTTGTGCTGGGAGACGAGGAAAAGGACAAAGAGGTATTCGCGCTGCGGCCCATGACCTGTCCCTTCCAGTATTATGTGTTCAAAGCCAGCCAGAAATCCTACCGGGACCTGCCCTGCCGTTATGGTGAAACTTCTACCCTGTTCCGGAATGAAGAGTCGGGAGAGATGCATGGCCTCACCCGTGTACGACAGTTTACGATCTCAGAGGGACACCTGGTGGTACGTCCTGACCAGATGGTGGAGGAGTTCAAAGGCTGTATCGCACTGGCACAGTACTGTCTCCAGACCCTTGGCCTGGAAGAAGATGTGACGTATCATCTGTCCAAATGGGACCCGGAAAACAAAGAAAAGTACATTGGCGATGCAGAAGTCTGGGAAGAGACCGAGCAGCATATCCGCAATATTCTTCAGGAGCTGGACATTCCCTTTACTGAGGATGTGGGCGAAGCCGCTTTCTATGGTCCGAAGGTAGACATCAATGCGAAAAATGTCTATGGCAAAGAAGATACCATGATCACCATTCAGTGGGATGCCCTGCTGGCAGAGCAGTTTGACATGTACTATATCGATGAAAATGGTGAAAAAGTACGCCCTTATATCATCCACAGGACTTCCCTGGGA
>CAMTDY010000164.1 GCA_947070915.1 uncultured Roseburia sp. | reverse complement strand
TTTATTAGGCTTACAGCGATTTCATTTCTTATAAACTGTCAAAGACAGGATTTTAAAACCTTAATCAAGAATTTCCTTCCCCCGCATCAAACAGCATGTGATCCAAAATTTCACAGGCCTGCCCTACCAGTTCCGGGCAGGGTCTCTTTTTGTAGTATTCCGGGGTGCGCGGTTCCGGAACAGTTCCCGTCTGGTATTCTTCTGCCACCGCGGTCTTCCCGCCATCCAGCCCCAGCAGTTCCCGGCAGATAATGCTTCCATTCTGTTTCTCAAACTCTTTTGCCAGCTTCTGTATCATCTCATAATTTTCTTTTTTTTGTTCTTTGTCCTCCGGGTCCGATGACGCCGTCACCATCCCCGCTACCATTGCCATACCTGACACAGTACCGCACACATGGCGGAGTCTTCCCAATCCACCCCCAAAGGAAGCAGACATTTTAGCCGCCTGATCCCAATCCAGTCCCAGCACGTCTGCATATGCCAGCACCACCGACTGGGAGCAGTTATATCCCTTCTTAAATAATTTTATTGCTTTTTCTCTTCTGGATTCCATTTTTTTCCCTCCATTCACGCACAAATCGCGCAATAATTCGTGAAGAACACTGCCTTTGCATTCTATTCACACTTCCAGACATGCCGCCACAGGCGGCACAAATAATTCGTGAAAAGCGTGTGACAGGCACAAACAATACTTGAATTAGTGGCGTAGAAAACGCAAAGCGGATTCTACCAGTGTGAATAGGCAGCTTTGCTGCCGTAGAACTTCTTAGCTTTTGAATTTTAAAAGCTTAGTAGTTCTATTCACACTTTATCCTGCCACATTTTATTGACAAAATCAAGGTTTCGTACTAAAGTAAATTTGTGACGGTTGTCGCACAACCATAAATCTGTGAAAGAGAGGCATTATAGTACTATGAGTGAATGCAATCATGACTGTTCCAGCTGCAGTTCAAACTGTGCAGACAGAGAACCCGGATCTTTTCTGGAAAAACCACATCCCGACAGCAGTGTAAAAAAAGTGATCGGCGTTGTCAGCGGCAAAGGAGGCGTGGGCAAATCCATGGTCACGGACCTTCTCGCAGTGGCATTCAGCCGGAAGGGATATCACTGTGGTATCCTGGATGCGGATATTACCGGTCCCTCCATACCGAAGGCATTCGGTATCACGGAAAAGGCTATGGGAAATGCCACGACCATTTTTCCGGTCAAATCAAAAACAAACATAGATATCATGTCCATTAATCTGCTTTTGGAGAATGAAACCGACCCTGTCATCTGGAGGGGGCCGGTCATCGCCGGAACCGTAAAACAATTCTGGACCGATGTACTTTGGGAGAATGTAGATTATCTCTTTGTGGATATGCCTCCTGGAACGGGAGATGTTCCCCTGACCGTATTCCAGTCCCTGCCCCTGGACGGCATCGTCGTCGTAACCACCCCGCAGGATCTGGTATCCCTGATCGTGAGCAAGGCGGTTAAAATGGCAGAAATGATGAATATCCCGGTACTGGGAATTGTAGAAAATATGAGTTATGCCCTGTGCCCTGACTGCGGCAAACATATTTCTGTGTTTGGAGAGAGCCATGTGAAGGAGATTGCTGACCAGTACGGACTGATCGTCCTCAGCCAGCTTCCCATCAACCCGGAACTCACCAAAGCAGTGGACCACGGCAAGATCGAAGATTTTTCCTTTGATTACATGGATGATGCTGTCAAGATCATCGAAAACCTGGAGGTATAGAAAATGGACACTCCTGTCTGTTACATTTTTGGCGCGGGGGAGTTTTCCACCTGTAACATATCACTGATGGATGAAGATCTGGTCATTGCCGCTGACGGCGGCTATGACCACCTGCTTCAGATTGGGCTTCGGGCAGATATTGCCCTGGGAGATTTTGACTCTGTTCAATCCCTCGAAATATGGGAAGATACAATATGCCAAAAGTACACCTATCCACCAGAAAAAGATGATACAGATATGATGCTTGCCATCAAACTGGGACTCTCCAAAGGTTATCACATGTTCGAGATCTACGGCGGACTGGGGGGACGGCTGGATCATTCCATAGCTAATATCCAGGCACTTTCCTACCTTGCCGCAGAAGGCGCCCAGGGAGTTCTTCACCACGACCAGTATGAACTGACCGTGATCCAAAATTCCGGTTTTACAATTCCAAAGGATTTTTCTGGTTATGTCTCAATATTCTCCCTCAGTGACAAGAGTCAGAATGTAACGATCAAAGGATTAAAGTATGAAATAGAAGGAAGTACCCTGACCAATCGCTTTCCCCTGGGGATCAGCAACGAATCTATAGGAAAAAAGGGAAGTATCAGCGTAGAAAACGGAACCCTTCTGATCCTGTGGCAGGGTGAAAACTTCTCGTTATAGCTGGTATATTTCCCGTTCTCTCTCAAGAAGCGCTTTATAATTATATACAAGGGTTTCCTGATCCGCAAAATCATACTCAAAACTGCCTTTCAGAAAACGATAGGACATCAGGGTCCAGTCATTGCAGAGCTGGTTCATTTTTATGTAGTATTCCTGCTGTTTTTTATCTGCAAACAAATTTATCAGCATCTTCAGCTGTGGAACATGGGTATCTGTCATAATGTTATGGGCGATCTTGCGCAATTCAAATCCTCTCAGCGAAGGCAGATCCGAGTAAAGATATTGACAATAATCCAAACCTGTCCTAAGCCTGCTGCCCTGTTCTAATTTTATATTTTCTTCCATATGGTTTTTTCTTGCCTGTACCCAGTCGATCTCCTTCTCTTTTTTATCCCAGGCCACTTCCCCTTCTATGTAAGCGATAGGAATTGGCTGATGCTGACCAATTTCAAGAATGTTCCCAAAAGGAAGAACTCCTTTATGTGTCGTCGGCTGGGACGTTGAGGCACAGACATCCACGATGTGAAGCCCTTCCCGGTCCACCCCTGTCACCAGTGTGCAGTGCTGTATCCCGTCATTGACAAAAGCCTTATAATATCCGTAGTCTCTCGAATTCAGCGAAATCATAAAGGCTCCGTGCTCAGACAAAATCTCATATGCCACTTCTCCAATATGTTGCGGCAGGATCTCTCCCGTCTTATATGCAATCTGATTTTCCGAACAAAAATAATGTATTCCCTGAATAAAATTAGCACTTAGACTGATTCCTTCCTGATATGACAAACTGAGCCTGACACCAGCATAGGGAAGCTGTACCTCCAATTCACTTAACCTCACTTCCTTATAGCGCATCATTTGAAGAAATGATCCCATAAAGCAATTATTGCATTCGCACAGCGGGAGGTTCGTATCCAATACCAGCTCCATACCTAATTCCATATCCATAATCAGTTCCTCCTTAAAATTCTTTCGTTCTTCATTCATTATACAGGAAACAGAAAAAAGATGATATACTTTTGCGCGAACCGTGTTATTTCGTGTCTGAAATAACGATGCTTCGTCGTTTGCGGCCATTTTTTATGATTTCAGACACGAAATCGCACAGTTCGCGCACACCCCCTTGTTTTTGTCATTTTTTCCGCTATACTATTACACAACAAGTCGGCTGCACCGGTGCATTGCATATTTTTCGTAAAGGAGGATACTGCAATATGGCAGTCATTCATACGGAACAGTTTCTGGAGCAGATCCAGTCGTCTTATCATTTCACGGATCTGGAAATGAAGCGGTTAAAATATACATTGAAGGCTGTAAGTTCAGAACTAGTCAAGACGTTGGTGCTTTCTGTTTTATTCTTTAAGCTGGGACACCTTCCCGAATTTATCATCGGCGTTTTCATCCTGATAACCATCCGGTGCAATTCAGGCGGTCTTCATATGGAACACTTTGTAACCTGTCTTTTATTTACTCTCATATTTATGCTGTTGTCGGTCATCCTACTGCCAGCTTTCGTACCAGTTCCGTATCCAGCCAGGCCCTTCCTGCTGGCTCTGTGTATCCTGGCCACATTTCTGGCAGCGCCAGTGCCCGCAAAAAAAAGGCCCCCAGCAGAACCAGAGGCCAGACGCCGGTACCGCAACAGGGCAACTGTGTTATTATTCTTATATTCTGTTGCTGTTCTTATTTTGAAAACAACTCCAATCGCAGATATCTGCTTCTGGATTATTGTTTTACAGACACTACAACTACTTTGTGCCATTGCTGCACGGAAAGGAGAAAACAATGAAAAAATTCAATAGCAGTCTTTTATTCAAGATTTGCAGCTTGTGCATTGCCATGGCTGCCATGATGACCACAAATGTTATCAGCTACTGTTTCTGGGGCGAACCAGAGTATCCAACAGAGGACTGAAACCAGTAACAGAAACAAATTAAACCAACCAGACACTAAAGTAAAAAGGCTTATTTTCATGTAAGCCTTTTTATTTTGATCCGTGCCGCAAACCAGTCTGCTTCTTCCACCGTATACCGGTTCAGGTACAGCTCTCCTTTATAGTGGTTCATCGTATCCAGCACATTATACAGACCCAGCCCTCTCATATCACCATTTTCTTTTGTGCTGAACCCTTTCTTGGGGAAGTTGATGATCTCATTCATATCCGTGCTCCGGATCGGATTCGATATCCGGAATTCATACCAGTCCCCCTCTTCGTGCAAAGACAGCCGGATCTCTTTTTTCAGATAGTTGCTCTCGACCTCCTCAATAGCATTGTCGATCAGGTTGCCAAAGGTACCGATCAGCTCCGTAAGGGGAATATTGGTACATATCTTTTTCACGGATATCTCCTGGGAAATATGTATGCCCCGGTTTACTGCCTCCGAGAACTTAACTCCGAGAAACCCCGACAGCACTGGATCCTCTACCTTGATCAGGCTGTAAAAGGCATCCATCCTCTGAATCCTGGACATATAGTCCTCCAGGGTCTCCACAAGACAGTCATAGGTCTGGCAACGATTGATTATACCGTAGATCGCCTGCAGATGGGCATCGAACTGATGCTGTTGCTGCCGGATCCTGGTGATCACATCCCGCATAGGCTTCTCAAATTTACTGCGCTCTTTCAGTTCAACCTCATTTTTGATAAACTGCGACATCATGGGAAACAGGATAACGATCATCAGGATCAGAAAGATAAAGCTGTAAATCGGCATACTGTCCAAAACGCGAAAGTATGACACGGCAAAGAGCATGATACTCCCCACAGCCGCGCAGATATAGCACAGCAGCTTATAACGGCACTTCACAAAATCCTGGATCATGTTCCAGTTGATCCATCTCTTTTTTCGGGCGGCACACACCAGAAGCAAGGCACCGATGGTTCCAATAAGTCCTGCCCTGGAATCCCCCACCATCTCTTTCCAGAAAAAAGCAAAGGGAATATATAGAAGAAGCTCCATGGCACTCACTATCAAAAATGCTATAATACAGTACAAAACACAAATATTTAAATTTCCATGATAGATTAGCTTCATACCGCCGATCATGACGGCATAAACCAGGATCATCCACAAACCAGTCAGTTGATATATATTAAAAAAAGCCAGAATAATTGTCTCCAAAAGAACGATGCTTATTTTTTTACCTATGTCTTTTTTCAGTTCCCCTCCAAAAAGACTGTCAACAACCATTATATTAGCCGTCTGTTCTATGCCTGCCATCAAAATATTACTAATCATGCTCAATTACTCCTTGTATTTCCGAAAACCATTTCGTTCGTCCAAAATCAATCATCTGATCCTCTTTGTATACTTTCACATATTTATTCACCCGGTCAATATGTTCCACATGATCCAGGTTCACCAGGATCCCCCGATGACACTCCACAAAGGGGTTAAACCCCATGGCATTCAATTCTTTCTGGATCTGTTTTAATGTCAGCTTATTCACATAGAATTTATCTGATGTCGTATGTATGAGCAGTCTCCGGTTAATGCAGCGGATCGTAATAATCTCATCTACTTTTATAGGATAAAAAACAGAATCAACTTTAAAATAAAGATACTGTTCTCTGCTCGCAGACTTTTTGTCCCTGAGAAGCTTGTCTATTTCCTCAGCAAGCTGCTTCTGCTTTACCTCGTCTATCGGTTTTAAAATATAATTGAAACAGGAAACTTCACGATAAGAATGGAGTTCGAGATTGGCAATAGATGTCACAAAGATAATGGGCGTAACCTCATAATAATCAATATTTCGGATCTGTTTGGCAAATTTTACTCCCGACACATCATTTCCCTGCAGGTCATGTAAGGAAATGTCGACAAGAAACAGATCCATATGACATTCAAGTGCAATCTGCATTGCTTCTCTTTCATTAAAAGCCGGATAAACCGTTACACTCTCCTTGCTCGCAGTAACGATATCGCATAGCAGCTGGTTGCACTCAACTTCATCTTCCAGTACAAGTATGTTTTTCAATTTATCTCACCTAACACTTTCACTGAACGTATCAGCTCAATATTTCCACATTTAAAAGCGAACGGAGCAGGTTATCTCCCCCGATTTTATTATACCTGTATTACGATAAAATGTAAATAAAGAGAACGGATATATTACTGTCTCTTATACACATCTGACGCTGCCGACGATAAGGCTCGTG
>CAMTDY010000163.1 GCA_947070915.1 uncultured Roseburia sp. | reverse complement strand
GGTCTACGCTTCCGCTCCGGTCCGTGCTAAACAAGCGCCACTGGCGCTTAGCACCGCTGCTCCGCAGCTTTCCCAGCCCTACCATCACTCGGAACTCCCGCGCTGCTTCGCAGCGCTCCGCTCCTCGTGATGGACGTTCGCCCAATCGTGCCCGATGTTCATGCAAGCATGACATCGGGCACGACTGGGCTCACTGTTTTAATCATTTCTTTTCATATTCCTTCAACAGTTCCGGATCCAGCTTGATCCGGTTGTCCATAGTCTTCATGATATCCACCAGCTCCAGCCCTTCACAGGAAGATGGGTTGGAGAGGTCATAAAGCTTGTTGTCGCGGAAACTGAGAACCCACGGTTTGAAAATATCCATCTCATTTTCTATGATGACAAGTCCCTTTTCATGTCCTGTCAGCTCTACACAGACACCCGGATAGAGGACGTTGATACCATTGATCAGAGCCTGTACCACCACCGGATCATATGTCTCCGGATCTGCCAGAAGCGCCCGCAGTGCTTTCACCTCGCTGGTCGGCTCCTCAAAGGACTTCATGGCGGTCATCCGGTCATAGGCATCCGCCACATACAGGATTGCCGCATTGACATTTGCCCATGCCGCTTCCGCTGCTTTCCCGCTCCCTTCGCTCTGGTACATCTCCTGCATATGCTGTACAATACGAAGTATATTTTCATCCATCTCCCCGTAGTTCTTCAGCGTCTCAATGGTATTGATACGGACGAGATCACGGGTTTTTTCATCTTCTTCCTCCGCTCCCCCCTGTCTCACTTTCACTCCGCCGCAGTCATGCAGCAGCGCTGCCTTTACAATGGAGTTGATCCTGGCCGCCGGCATACTCATACGCCCTGCGATGATCGCAGACAGGATCGCTACATTAATGCTGTGTTTATATACAAAATCGTCACCGCTGCGAAGGCTCTGGACAAAATTAATTTTGTGGGGAAGATTGGAATAATTTTTAATGATCAGACTGCAGAGCCAGTCCAGTCCCTTATCCTTCTTACCCGCAGCGATCAGATCAAGATCTTCACGGATACTGAATACCGCCATGGTCTGAAACCGTTCAAAGTTAATATCTTCTTCTGACATCGGCGGCAATGGTTCTGCCGGTTCCAGTATGTATAATCCAATCAGGCCAAAATTTTTAATTCCAAATATGGCCTGCATCGTAAGTTTGGTGTCCCGGTCATGCAGAAGTACGCCGTTCTTGTTATATATCGGCTTCCCCAGGCGCATTCCCGGCTTTAAGTCATCTACTTTTACAAAAAGCATAATCTTTCTCCTTTCACGTTTTCGACACACTTATATACTAGTATAATGATAACAGTTATGATAGAATAATACAATATGAAATTAAAATTTTTAGATAGAATTTGGAGGAATACGATGAAAAATAAAATTGTAGCCTTACTGTTAATTCTGGCCTTTTCTTTAAGCTTTTTCCCTGCTGATTCCATAGCCGGAACGAAACCGGCACAAACCACCGGCAACAGACACAAAATTTCTCCGGTGGAAGGCGAATATGAGGAGGGAACTGTCCTGGTGACCATTGCCGCCCCTGAAGAGACTTCCCTGACCAGGGAGGGCACCGCTTCCTTTGACCGGGATATCCGTATCCGGGAAGCTTACGATCTGGGGGATGCCGATGTCATAGCGAAAAACCGGCAGCAGAAAAATTTTCTCTCCGACAAAACGCTGTATGTATCGGAAGTATCTTCCAGCACCTATTCCACGGAAGAGCTGATGAACAAACTGGACCGCAAAGCCTATGTGGTTTCTGTGGAACCGGATTATATCCAGAACCTCACAGCACTGACCCAGGATACCTATTCAGAGGAACAGTGGTATCTGGACAGCGGGAGCCATTTTCAAGGCAGCAGCAGCGGCATATCCTTCCGCTCCACGATCTCAAAGCAAAAAAAAGATACTCCAGTCATCGCCGTAATGGACACGGGCATCAATTATGAACACGAAGACCTCGCCGGACGGATGTGGAGCAATCCCTATCTCTCCAAAGGGCTTCCCGGTATCCATGGCTATGATTTTACAAATAAAAATGCCTACTGTATGGACAGCCTGGGACACGGAACCCACTGCGCCGGGATTATCGCAGCCGCGGCCGACAACCAGAAGGGGATCGCCGGGATCTCCAATGCCCAGCTCATGGCACTGAAAGTATTTGATACCGAGAGCAGAACAAGAAATTCAGATATCGTAGGAGCTCTGAATTATATCATTCAGGCAAAACAGGCCGGCGTAAATATTGTCGCTGTCAACTGCTCCTGGGGCGGGGGGACCTCTAGTTATGCCATGTCAACTCTGGTCCATCAGATCGGCGAGTCCGGCACCCTCTTTGTCTTTGCCTCCGGCAACGAAAGCGTCAACCATGACATCAGTTATCTCTCCTGCCCTTACGATCTGTACCAGGGAGAGTATTCGATTCCGGACAACCGCAATTATATCATCATAACCGGCGCCTCAGACCCCAATGACAACGCCTGCAGTTTTTCGGATTACGGAAAAGAGGATGTGGATCTCTTTGCCCCCGGGGACCGTATTTTATCTACCTATTATAAAAATAATTATTTCCCTGGAATCGGTTCCACGGACAAAATGCCGGAGCAGACCAGACATTTCCTGACCTTTGACACCGACGCCGACTGCCAGAAACTCTATACAGATGAAGACCTGGGGATACCTGTACGGGCAAAAGCCAGGATCGATCACACCCGCGGAAAAGATTTTCGGGAAGATCCCGGTTCAGGAAGTCTTCAGTGGACCATAGATCTCGATGATTCCATGTCTATGAAGGAGAAGGAAAATTATCTGTATCTTGATGTGACAGATGCAGATCCGGATGTCACTGCAGATTATTATGTCTCTATGATCCTGGGAGATACGGATACAGAAGGACGCTTTACCTGGAGCCATGTGGTTAAGAAATCCAGCGGCCCCTACGGTTCAGAGAATAACCGTTTTTACCGAAGAGGGGATGGACGGATCTTTTTTAAGATCCTGGGTATCGTCTCTTCCGGCAGTTCCACTGGAACCAGCCGGTATTACATCGACCATATTGGAATCTCCGTTCAGAATCCGGATACATCCCAATTTGGACAGTATGAACTTATGAAGGGCACCTCCATGGCAGCCCCTATGGTCACTGGCGCTGTGGCACTCCTCAGCGAAATTTATCCGCAGGACAATGTCACCAACCGGAAAAACCGCCTTCTTGCCTGTGTGAAAACCACGGCAGGCGTCACCGGAAAATGTTCCACCAACGGAGTCCTGGATCTGAGCCGGATGGACAATTATACTATCCAGGCCGCTCCCTCCGTGACACCGCCCTCTTCTGTCACCACAGAACCAGGAAAACCCGCCACAGTGACAAAAAAAATCAAAGTAAAAAAGATAAAGATCAGCGCCTCAAAAACCGCCCTTAAGGCCGGTAAAAAGCGAAAACTTAAGGTATCTGTCTCCCCCTCCAATGCCACCAACAAAAAAGTAAAATGGAGTTCTTCAAAGAAAAAATGGGCAACGGTAAACAGCAAAGGAGTCGTCACTGCCAAAAAGAAGGGACGGGGCCACACCGTTAAGATCACGGCTGCAGCCAGGGACGGAAGCCGAAAAAAAGCGGTATTCAAAATCCGTATCAAAAAATGAATGAATCGGAAAATCCTCCATTTACGGAGCAAAAGAATATCTGCAGGAAGTTCTTTAAAGGTGCGTGCTTCTCAGCCGCACCTTTTTATCTTGATTTTTCTCATACTTTTACATATACTTTACTGTAAAAGAAAAAATCATTGCTGTGGAGGTATCATATGAAACACTATAAAAAGGTCATTCAGTGGTTTATGGATAAATTTAGTGAAAACACCCTTTCGATTCATTCCGCCCATGTCGTGTTTTTCATTATGGTCTCCTTCTTTCCTTTTGTCATGTTCTTTTTCACCCTCTTAAAATACACCCCGTTGTCAGAAGAAAACATGATCCGTATGCTGGAGTCCATCGTCCCCGGCAATCTGAATACAATCTTTTCCCGCTGGATCAATGAAGCCTATCACCAGGCTTCCGGTACCCTGCTCTCCATCACGGTGATCACGACACTCTGGTCCGGCTCTAAGGGTTTTATGGGGATCACCTATGGGCTGGATAAGATCTACGGTGTAAAAAACCAGAGGAACTGGTTTCTCAAACGTATTTCCTCCCTTTTGTACACCCTTTCTTTTGCTGTGATCCTGTTGATCTCGCTGATCGTACTCGTTTACGGAAACAAAATACTGCTTGCGATAGATTCCTATTTTTCTATCGAAACGCCTTTATTTATCGGCATCTTCTCCCTGCGCTCCATCCTTGGATTTTCCATTTTTTTCTTGTTTTTCCTGCTTCTGTATTCTTTTATTCCGGACCGCAGGCCAAAGATCAAGGAAGAGATTCCCGGCGCCCTGTTTACCTCGGTGCTCTGGATGCTGTTCAGCTACATTTTTTCCATATATGTGGATTATTTTACCAACTTCTCTTCTGTCTATGGCAGTCTGACCTACATTGTACTCATCATGCTCTGGCTCTACGTATGTATGGACATTTTATTTACCGGTGCCCTGATCAACCGCTTTCTTGCGGAGGGCAATGTATTTTTTGTCCGGAGGGAAAAGAAAAAACATCATTTCACTACGGTTCCATCAAAATAGTAATTTAATATGTCGGTGAAGCTCTTTCCCATCTGGGCCAGCTCGTTGGCACCGGTCTGGCTCAGCCCGGTTCCATGGCCAAAACCTCCGCCCCGGATATCATAGGAGCTTCCGTTCTTATCCATGACAAAGAAACCACTGGGAAGCATATTCATGCCGGATACGCATTTCCCATCATTCTTTTTCACAATGGCATTTTCATGAAATACAAGAAGCCGGATGTTGTACTCGGAATACACCCGCACCGTCGCCTCTGTTCCCACGAGGACTGCCATGTTTACAACACCGCCGCTCTTTCTTGTCTTGATCCTGATCTTTTTCAGTTTGCCGATACCGTTGATCTGCTGGGGTTTATAAGTTCCGTCCGGCTGGCGGACCTGTATCTTTTCTCCTGCTGCCTGACACCTCCCGCCAATTTTTGTATTGATATTGTTTTCGATGTCTCCCAGGGAAATTGTGGTACTCCAGCGGTACCAGGGCTGGGTCTTATCCAGCACATTTCTGTCCTGATCCAGAAATTTGCGGAAGAGGTCTTCATTTCCAAAGGTTCCAGAAACCAGTTTTGCCCGTTCTTTTTTATCCCCCTCCTGACTGTCCGGCTCCTGCAGCCTGCCTGTCAGATAAGGGAGTTCCTTTCCACTGAAATCCACATCTTTCGCCGAGGTCGTTACCCCACAGGAGGTAGAAAAGAAATAGGTAGAAGCAATCTTATCTTTATAATATACCTTTTGTCCCTTGGTGGCATCCACTGCCTGGTTGCAGCGTTCATCCTCCCGGGTGTTATTGTATACCTGATAGGAAACGCTGTCATCTACATGGGCGCCCATTTCTTTGAGGCGGTTGTTATTGATGTGCCTGGCAGCATAGCTTCTGGCGCAGACCGCCTGGGCCTTCAAAGCCTCTGGATGATACTCCGCCGGCATCTCGCTGGGGATCACACCATACAGATATTCCTCCATAGACAGTTCATTGATGATATGAAGCCCGTCTCCAGCTTTAACGATCTCCAACTCTCCTCTGTATATCGGCGCTTCCTTCCCCCGTTTAAGACTGGACAGCTCAATACGCCCTCCTTCTTCACAGGTTATGGTAACCCGCTTCTCTTTCATACCCGCGGCAGTGGCCTCATAGAATTCACCGGGCTGGTACTCCCTCTGGGTCTTTCCTTCTCTTACGTATATTTTTTTCGTTCCCCGGAGTTTTACCACTTTGTGTTCATAACCACTGAAATCATTTGTTTTCAATATCACACGGATCCGCTGCTGTTTCTGTGCTTCGCTGCTCTCTTCCTCTTCTTCCGTTTCTCCCCGGAACAAAACGCTGCAGATCTTTCCCCCTGCCACCACAAATTCCGCGTCCGTCTGCCCGATATAGAGATTGTCCCTGGAACAGCTGGCAATCTTATCCTTCACCGCATACCATCTACAGTTTTCTTCCTCTGGAAGCGTCCCATAATCCGCCACATCCACGGAACCGCTCTCCACCGCCAGCACCTTTCCCCGGATGATCTCCGGCTTGCAGACCAGGCTTTCCACTTCCCCTTCCCGGATACATACATCAGCAATCCCCCGGTACTCCTGGTCCTGGAAATCTTTTTTTACTTTATAATCTGCCTCACCTTCCCTCGAGTACAGGTGAAGCTGCTCTCCCTTTTCTTTTACCACATAGGCATTCTTTATATCTTTGGCGGACACACTATCCTGTCCATCTCTCCAGGACTGATACAGCCACATTCCGGCTGTGGAGAGAAGTATGATCGCAAATACGATAAATATGGAACCGGTTCTCTTCAAAAAAAGCCCCCCTTACACAAGTCCAAAGTTTTTCACCTTAAAACTTATGCAAGACAGGCTGTAGGTATACCATAGAAATCACAGGGTAAAAGTTTTTAGTCCTCCATTATGTCCACATCCTCTCCCCGGAGGATCTTATTTATG
>CAMTDY010000162.1 GCA_947070915.1 uncultured Roseburia sp. | reverse complement strand
CTTTAGTACTTCATCATAAGGAAACTGCTTATACTGTCTATCTGAAAATCCATACAGTCTATTAACTGCCTTATCATAGTCAAGATAATAAGTATTAGAGGGCTCATCGCTTTCCTCATTTTGTTTAAAGCGGATTCCATAATATTCAAACAGATTTTTTCGCCATGGATAACATCCTATATGGTGTTGGATATCATCCAAATTAGCTATATCTTCCTCATCCTTAAGTTCCATCTTTTTTATCTCATCTGGAAACTCCAATTTATAAAAGCTCTCACTAAAACAAATTGGTAAGATCAGTTTCTCCAAAGCAACTGCCATACCAAACTCATAAAATACATTTGGATTCTGAAGAGATACATCTACTATTACAAGATCTGCGATCTGAATCTGCTGGCAAATCCGGCTGCAAATGACATAATTAGAGGCTGGACTTGAGTCAGACCGGACTACCTTGATCTTGTCAACCTTTTTCATTCCAGCCATACTGCTATTTTTCTTTACATTACAGTACAATCTATTATTTTCCGTATCCATGTATAAATATTTTGCCAGTGACTTAACAAATATCTCAATCCGCCATTTGTATACAACATCAGACATATCAGAAAAATTCATGATCACAAATGCAGAAATTGTAATTTTCTCCTCTCCTTCTTTATCTTTACTTTCATATAATTTTTTTCTTTCCCGCTGGATATTTGTTTTTTGGGAACAATATTCGCCACTCATAAAACACCGGCGGGTGTGTGTACTATTCTCCGTAGAAATATAGCACGTCTGGCATACTTTTAAGCCGGAATCTGTATTCCCACAATTTCCAGCGCATTTACGACGGTCGTCACTCTTTTTACTTTCACACATCTCAGATCTCTCCCCTCTGTTTACTCTATGTAAATTCAATCATATATCGATACCTGGCTCTTTTGTTCAGAATAAATTACAATATTCACAGTCCCCCGGATTTCATTCGCATGTAATTGGAAAAAAGACTTTAATATTCTTACAGAATCTTTGGGGCTTAAGTCTGCCCCCGACAATCCAGTTCCCATCAGAGGCAGATACAGGTCATATCCCTGTCCCTTTTTCCGTTGAAAATCTAAAATTGATTCCGCACACTGGATCACTTTATCTTTTGAGCTTTTTGCATTATTGTTTTCATCGAACTCGGACAGGGCCACCAGAAGAAACGTAACTTTATTGCTACCAGCAACCGGTACGATAGTTCCGATCTCGTAATTATTCAAATTCCCCCGTTCTTTCTTCTCACGCGGCAATATCTCTTTGGGGATTTTACTTTCAAGATATTCACTGATTTTCCTATCCAGTTCAATTCTGTCCATCCTCTCCTCACAAAATTTCAGCAGCCATTGCCCGTGAATTGCCTCGGGAGAAACTAATAGCTTTTTATTTTCTGCAATATTCTCATCCACAATCGTATCAAAACATGTATTCACTGGAATAACCACCGTTCTTTTTTTGCTGTTTTTCTTTGGAAACCCTAATCTCATAATATCTCCATAACAGATACTTATTTTATTGATTCCCTTCTCATAAACAGTAAATTCCTTTTTCAAAACACAGATCCACAACAACGCAGCTGATACACTGAACAGCATAATGCAGAGAAAAACAATAGATTTGCCAAAAAAACCTTGAATGTTAAGATCTTCCCATGTCACAAAGGAAAGCAGAATCGTAAGACCAGAAAATAATGTGGCAGCTACTTTACACGCCGCCTTTAGTATCCGTCTGCTATTATATCCTGCTATTTTAATACCTTCCATAAAAAACTCCCTTTCTCATATTCTTTCTTTTCATTATATAATACATGGTTTCTTCCCACAATCCTCCATCATTCTCCTTTTCCCACTATTTTTATTACATATTTCCTCATTTACAGATACGAAAAATATTGTTTTTTCCACCAGCGGTATTTCTTCCACGCAAAAAAGGAGTGCATTTTCTCCATTACCAGAGATTCAAATGCACTCCTTTATCTTATTCCTGGCAGACCGATCAGTACTGATCCAAAATCCTCCTGAAATTTTTCATATTCTCTTCCACATCCCCATGGAAAACCTTAGTGCCGGCAACGATCACATTGGCTCCGGCGTCCAGCACTTCCCTGACATTTTCCAGGTCCACCCCGCCGTCCACTTCGATATCCACATCCAGATCATGTTCCTCTATGTACTGGCGCAGGCGGAGGATTTTATCAAAAGTATCTCTCCGGATCTTCTGTCCGCCATAGCCGGGTTCCACCGTCATGACCAATACCATATACACCTTGGGAAGGATGTCCAGTATGGTGTCAATGTCTGTCCGGGGCTTTATGGATACCGCTGCCTTTTTTCCATAGTTATGTATCTCATCAATGGTAGCCTCCAGATCCTCGCAGGCCTCCACATGGACCGTGATCCCATCCGCCCCGGCTTCTGCAAAATCCCGGATATAGCGTATGGGCTCATGAACCATCAGATGGACGTCAAAAAAAGTGTCCACACATTTACGTATTCCCTCTACAACCGGCACGCCAAAAGAAATATTCTGTACAAACATGCCATCCATGATATCAATATGTATATAGTCTGCCCCTGCCTGGCTTACCGCAGCAAGCTCCTCCCCAAACCTGGATACATCTGCGGCAAGAATTGACGGCGATATTTTGTAAACCATAAAAATACCTGACCTTTCATTTAGTTGTATTTACGCCTTTCCCACTCCTTCAGCTCCTCGTACATCTGCACGTAGTTTTCATAGCGCACCGGACTGATCTGTCCCTGGCCCAGTGCTTCCTTAACCCTGCAGTCCGGCTCATGGGTATGGGTACATCCCATAAAACGGCAGCCGCCCTCATAGGGGGCAAACTCCGTAAAATAATTCTTAAGTTCTTCCTTCTCCATTTCGGGAACCCGCAGAGAACTGAATCCCGGTGTGTCAAAGAGATAGGTCCCCTCTCCCACACAAAAAAGTTCGGAATGTCTCGTGGTATGCTTTCCCCTTCCGATCTTTTCGCTGACCTCTCCGGTCCGGGAAGCTGCTTCGGGAAAAATCTGGTTAAGTATACTGGATTTTCCCACGCCGGAAGGTCCCGCCAGGACGCTTGTCCTGCCCTCCAGAAGCTGGCGGATCTGATCCATGCCGATCTCCTCCCGGCTGCTGACGAAAAGTACTTTGCTGGCGCATTTTTCGTAAGCTGCCAGCAGACGCGTTTCCTCTTCCTTCGTGACAATATCCAATTTATTAAAACAGATGACCGTGTCGATGCCCTGCATCTCCATCATCACCAGAAAGCGGTCCAGAAGATTCAGATTGGGCTGCGGCTCGGCCATGGCAAATATGATCAGCGCCTGATCGATATTTGCCACCTCCGGCCGGATGAGCCTGTTCTTTCTCGGCAGGATGCCCTGAATGTTTCCCAGTCCCTTCTCCTCCGAAGTGACCTGGATCACCACATTATCACCGACAAGGGGCTTGATCTTGTCTTTGCGGAAAATCCCCTTTGCCCTGCACTCATAAAGCTTCTCTCCGGTCTCTGTCAGACAGTTCACATAGTAAAAACCAGCGATTCCTTTTACGATCTTTCCCTCTAATTCCATCAGCCGGCAACCCTCTTCAAAGTAACATTATAGGTCGCCACCAGGGAACCGTCACGATACACGCTCAGGGTAGCGGCACCGGCGTTTTCCCCCTCCACTTCTAACTGGAATGGGAAATTGTGATAGCTCATTGTAGCGGTCTTTACGACTTTATCCCTGCCGTCCTGGGTAAGCACAAACTTGAACTCTGCCGACGGATCTGTCTCATACTCGAAAGGATTGTTTATCGTGACAGAACCCTTATTTACATAGGTCTGCTCTTCTCCCAGGCTCAGCGTTATATCCACCCTGGTTCCTTCTTCCACCTGCTTTCCTGCGGCAACGCTCTGTACACACACGCGGTTTTTCTGGGTCGAGGAATAATTTTTCGTCTCATTTCCATAAACCAGTCCGGCCGCCTTAAGGGCTGCCTTTGCCTCACTCCTGGTTTTGCCGATGAGATTTGGAACCTTGGTAAATTTGGTCTCCTCACCCTTGCTGGGATATATTGTAATAGTAGCGCCTTTTTCAGCTTTTTTCCCAGCGGCCGGATCCGTGTACGCCACTTTGCCAACCTCTTCGCTGCTGTACACATCTGCCCCCTGCTTCACAGAAAATCCCTGTTCCTGGAGGGCCGTAATGGCATCGGTAATAGTTTTTCCACTGGTTTCCGGCACACTGATCTTCTCCTCACCGGTGCTGACTACGAGGGTCACGGTGCTTCCCGCAGCCACCTTGGATCCTGCTCCGGGCTCCGTCCGGATCACCCTATCCTTATCCACATCATCCGAGGCTTCTTCCTCGATCTCATATTTTATATCTTCATTGCCCAGCTCCACGATAACGCTGTCCTTGAGCTGATCTGCAAAATCAGGAAGCACATAATCCCCGGATTCTTCTGTCCCCGGTGTAGGTGAAGCCGTTACTTTGGCTTTATTATCTTCGTTTTTTTCACCGCCGCCGGAACTTCCCCAGAGTCCGATAAACCGCCCCAGCATATAGATCACCACCAGGCCGATGATGATTGCCACAGCAATACTTCCAAAGACAAGGGCTTTTTCCAGTTTTGGATCCACATCGGATTTGCTCTCTTCTTCTTCCTCCGGCTCTTCTTCCTGCGTCCCATAGTCTTCCTTCGGCGTCATACCTGTTCGGGAGGCATTTTTCAGAGTATTCACGTCATCCTTTGACATAAAAATGGTTCCTCCGTTCTCGTACAGACTTCCGATAACGCCGTAATCCCCGCTGGGATCCTGCAAAAACATCTTGAGATCTGCAATAAGATCTGCCGCGCTGATATAACGGAGCTCCGTTTTTTTCTGCATACACTTATTTACAATGTTGCTAAGCCCTCTGGGAATGGTGGCATCCATCGCCGCCAGCGGTGTGGCATCATCCTGGATATGGGAGAGGGCGATCGCCACAGCACTTTCTCCGGTAAAGGGAAGCGTCCCGCTGATCATCTCATACATGGTGACACCCAGGGAATAAATATCGCTTTTTTCATCGCTGTATCCCCCCCTTGCCTGTTCCGGGGAAATGTAATGAACCGACCCCATGGCGTTGGCAGTGATCGTATTGGAACTTGCCGCCTTGGCAATTCCGAAATCACTGAGCTTCGCGGTGCCATCACGGGCGATCAGAATATTCTGGGGCTTGATGTCTCTATGAATGATATTATGCCGATGGGCAGCATCCAGCCCATTGGCGATCTGAAGGGATATCCCAACCGCCTCTTTTACGGTAAGTTTTCCTTTTTCTTCAATATATTTTTTCAGTGTTATTCCGTCAATCAGCTCCATGACAATATAATACATGCCATTTTCTTCTCCCACATCATAGATGCTGACGATATTCGGATGTGATATGCAGGCAACTGCCTGGGCTTCTCCTCGAAATTTCGTAACAAATTTGGTATCTTCACTGTATTCCTGTTTCAGGATCTTTATGGCAACAAACCGGTTGAGACGATGGCATTTGGCGCGGAATACATCTGCCATTCCGCCAGAACCGACTTTTTCCACAATCTCATATCTGTCACCGATTATGGTTCCTACACTTACCAAAACAATTCCTCCATTCTCTATTCTAAGCGTTCACAAATGGACACCCTTCTATACCTGGATCAAAACGACGCTGATATTATCTTTCCCACCGGCTTCATTTGCCGCCTGTACCAGCTGTTTCCCTGCTTCTTCCATATCTTCTCTATTGCTCCTGATGATCCTCTCGATCTTTTCATCTTCAAGCATATTGGACAATCCATCTGAACACAACAAAAGCACGTCCCCCTCGTCCACTTCGATTTCAAAGCAATCTGCCTTCACTTCGCTGTTTGTACCAAGAGCCCGCGTTATAATATTTTTATTGGGATGTGTTCGCATATCCTCCTTGTGGAGTTTTCCTGACTGAACCATCTCTTCCACCAGAGAATGGTCGATCGTGACCTGTCTGAACGTATCCTTGTAAACATACAGTCTTGAATCACCTACATTTACAATATAGGCGGTATCCCCAAACACCACGGTGGCGACAATCGTCGTCCCCATCCCCTTCAGCGCCTTATCACTGATGGAAGCATGGAAAACCTTTTCGTTGGCAGCCGCCACTGCCTGTTCAAAGATTCCGATCGGTGTCACTTTTGTACTTTGTTCAATCTGTGAGACAACTTCCTCTACACACATCCGTGAGGCGGTGTCTCCCGCATTGTGGCCTCCCATACCGTCAGCCACAATAAACAGATTCGGGAAACTTCCAACCGCATTCTCTTCGCAAAACACGTAATCCTGGTTGGTGTTTCTGGTGCGTCCCTTATCTGTCAAAGAAAATGTTTGCACAGTTTGACCTCCTTAGTCAGAGTTAGTCTGTTCCATAAAGTTATTACGCAACTGACCACAGGCAGCATCGATATCACTCCCCATCTCTCTTCTTATAGTAACATTTATTCGATTTTTTTCAAGTATTATTTTAAAATCTCTTATGTTTTCTTCTCTGGAACGTCTGGTTTTCCGCTCCTTTACCTCATTCAGAGGAATAAGATTTATGTGGCAGTTCATGCCGCGGCAGCG
>CAMTDY010000161.1 GCA_947070915.1 uncultured Roseburia sp. | reverse complement strand
GTAATGTAATGGATTATCTGCAAAAAAATAATAATTTTGCTGGTGATTGTTAGATTTATCCAAATATGTTATACTATTATAGCAGTTGACGTGAACAAAGGCTTTACGTTTTTCAGCAAGGTAATGTTGGAACGAGAGGCGCTTAGAATTGTTGATACAAGCAGGATATTTTGAATGTGGAGGCAAATTACATGGAGATACCCAGAATGGTATTGTTTGATTATGGTCAAACACTGATTGAAGAACAGAAATTTGACGGAGTAAAGGGAACAGAGGCCGTCTTACAGTATGCTGCAAGAAATAAATATCATTTGTCGGCAGAACAGGTGCAAGCCAAAGCAAATGAAATCAATCGGGAGTTCGGAAGATTTGATCCTGAGAAAAGACATTTATTTCAGATAGAAATACCCAATACAATGTTTACGCCTTATCTTTATGAATCCCAGGGAATAGAGATTGCATTGAGTAACTCTGAAATTGATACAGTATTTTGGAACGCGGCGGCTCCTGGAACGCCTACAGACGGAATAGAAGATTTTTTGGGATATTTAAAGAACAAAGGGGTCCGCACAGGCGTGATCAGCAATATTTCTTATGACCCCTCTGTGGTTGCAGAGCGTATCAATAGACTGCTTCCGGAAAATGCTTTTGAATTTATTATTACTTCGAGTAATTTTATGTTCCGTAAGCCCAATAGAAGGATATTTGATCTGGCTTTGGAAAAAGCTGAATTGAAATCAGACGAAGTCTGGTATATCGGGGATCAGTATGAATGCGATGTGAAAGGTTCTTTAAATGCCGGTCTGCTGCCAATATGGTACATAGGGGCGATTGATTTGCCATATACAGAAGATAAAGATATTGTGACAATAACAGAGTGGAATGAATTAAGGCAGCGAATGGAGGGCGATTGAAATGACAGAGGTTAAATTTTATGAGAGTATAGAGGACGAACTGCTTAGATTTGCAGTGATAATATCTAGAACACAGAATAAATACATCTTTTGCAAACATAAGGATAGAGATACATGGGAAATCCCTGGAGGTCACCGGGAACAAGGGGAAAATATTTTGGATGCAGCAAAGCGGGAACTGTATGAGGAAACAGGCGCTCTGGAATTTAATATAGAGCCTGTTTGTGTATATTCTGTTACAGCGCCGGATAATTATAATGGAGAAGAATCTTTCGGAATGCTTTTTTTTGCCGATATCAAATGTTTTGAGGCAGAGTTACATAGTGAGATTGAGAAAATAGAGATAATGGATGAATTGCCGAAAAGATGGACGTATCCTGATATCCAACCGCATTTGATAAACGAGGCAGAGAGGCGGGGCTATTTATAGCAAGTTACAAGGGAAAGTTTTTCTTATTCAGTTTTAATTCATTCCCACAACCTTATCCAAGAGTTTTACAGATTCCAGCTTAGCCTCTCTTGTATCCATGAACTGCTGCAAATGCCCCGAAGTAACTGTTTTGGGTCAAAATGAGCATTGACAAAATAAAGAAGTTGTGATAAAGTACCATCAATAACATAAGAAAAGCGATGACGGAAAAGAGTAGTTTAGTTGGAAACATCCAGAGAGAATAGCACCTGGTGAAAGCTATTTATGTGGAAATTAGACGAAAACCATTCCAGAGCTGTAATGCTGAAATAAGTAAGTGTTACCGTATTCCTGCGTTAAAGGATAGGATTTGATAGAATCTGAAGTGAAAAGTTAAGGTGGAACCGTGCTAAGTGCACCCTTAAGACGATACGATTATGGTCTTATGGGTGCTTTTCTTATGTTGTTGCCAAACAGTTAAAGCTGAAAAAAGAAAGGAGCAACAAATTATGAAGGTTCTACGAAAAAATGGAGAAATTGTAGAAGTTAACTTTGAAGAACAGGAGGGCAAAAAGGCATTTTGGCATACGAGTGCACATGTGCTTGCGCAGGCTGTAAAACGCTTATATCCGGAAACGAAGTGTGCCATTGGTCCGGCAATCGAAAATGGATTTTATTATGATTTTCAATTTAATTTTCCATTTTCAGAAGAGCATTTAAAGACAGTCGAAGCAGAAATGCGAAAAGTTGTAAAGGAGTCTCTCTCCTTGCAAGTCTATGAGAAGTCAAAAGAAGAAGCTCTTAGCTTTATGGAGAATGCAGGCGAAAAGTATAAGATCAAACTGATTCAGGAACTGAATGATACAGAGCAAATTAGCTTCTATAAGCAGGGAGAATATGAGGAGTTTTGTGCAGGGCCACATATATCTAATGTGTGTCACATTAAAGCAATTAAGCTATTGTCAGTGGCAGGAGCCTATTGGGGAGGCAGCGAAAAAAATCAAATGCTTACGAGGATCTATGGCATATCTTTTCCAAAAGCGGCACAATTAGATGAATATCTGCATATGGTTGAAGAAGCTAGAGCAAGAGATCACAGGAAATTGGGAAAGGAACTTGGAATATTTACGGTTTTTGATGAAGGACCAGGATTACCGGTATTCCTGCCAAAGGGAATGATATTGAAGAACCTGCTGATTGATTATTGGAGGAAAATCCATCGCAGAGAAAGATATGTTGAAATTTCTACGCCCATTATGCTGGAAAGAAGTCTTTGGGAGACATCCGGTCATTGGGATTTTTATCGGGATTCCATGTACTCTCTAAAGGTTGAAGAAGATGATTATGCAATTAAGCCAATGAGTTGTCCGGGTGGAATGCTGGTATATAAACTGGAACCGAGATCATATAAGGAGCTTCCTATGCGTATGGGAGAGTTAGGGCTTGTACATCGTAATGAAAAGTCCGGAACATTACATGGACTCATGAGAGTACGTTCATTTACGCAGGATGACGCTCACATTCTTATGAGAGAAGATCAGGTAATGGATGAGATTCAAGGTGTTATGCGTCTTATTGATGAAGTTTACCAGAAGTTTGTTTTTTCATATGAGATTGAATTGTCTACGAGACCAGAGCATTCCATCGGAAGTGATGCGGATTGGCAGCTTGCTACAAAAGCTTTAGAAAAAGCAGTGCAGGGAATGGGTAAGTCTTATGTAGTAAATGAAGGAGATGGTGCATTTTATGGACCGAAACTTGATTTTCATATAAAAGATTCCATAGGCAGAACGTGGCAATGTGGAACGATTCAGCTTGATTTCCAGCTTCCGCAAAGATTTGATATCGATTATATTGGGGCAGATGGAGAGAAACATCGCCCGATTATGCTGCATAGAGTTGTATTTGGCTCGATAGAACGTTTTATTGGTATTTTATTAGAACATTATGCAGGGAAATTTCCTGCATGGATTGCACCTGTACAGGTTAAAGTTCTTCCAGTTTCAGATAAATATAATGATTATGCTAAGAAAATTGAAGGAGCTTTGGAAGAAAATGATATCCGGGTAGAAGTGGATGCCAGAAGTGAGAAACTTGGATATAAGATCCGTGAAGCGCGCATGGATAAGGTGCCATATATGATTATCATAGGTGAAAAAGAGAAAAATAATATGTCTGTATCCGTAAGACAAAGAGACGCAGAGCGTGATAAACAGGACATGGGAGAAATGAGTCTTGAACAAGTGGTTAATCTGGTAAAGAGAGGTGAGATGGAATGAAAGCAGCAGTAGTTTTAATCGCAGATAACGATGCAGAAAATTATGGTATAAAATTGATGCTGGAATGTTTATAAAAATATGTTAAACTAATACAGTAGTTGGCGTTATTAGTCAATGGAATGAAAAGATAGCCGGCATAAAAATGTGCTGTGCTTTAGGGAGAATAGCGATGAATAATGTAGACACCGAACATTTTTCCATTCCTCTTCTGGACTGGTATGACAAAAATAAGCGCGACATGGTCTGGAGAGACCGGATGAATCCCTATTATACGTGGATTTCAGAGATCATGCTTCAGCAGACGCGCATCGAGGCGGCGACGGGATATTTTATCCGTTTTACCGAAGAGCTGCCGGATATCCAGAGCCTGGCACAGGTTCCAGAGGAACGGCTGATGAAACTCTGGGAAGGGCTTGGATATTATAACCGGGCGAGAAACCTAAAGAGGACAGCCCAGATCCTGGTGGAACAATATGATGGCAGGCTGCCGGCAGATTATGAGGCTCTCATGACGCTGCCGGGGATCGGTCCCTATACGGCGGGCGCTATCGCCTCTATTTCTTATGGTATCAAGGCGCCGGCAGTAGATGGCAATGTGCTCCGGGTGATGATGCGATATCTCCAGTGCGGTGATGATATTAGTAAAATGTCGGTGAGGCGTCGGGTGGAACATATGCTTCTTGATGTGATGCCAGAGAGACCGGGAGATTTTAACCAGGCGGTCATGGAACTCGGTGAGGTGGTCTGTATCCCTAATGGCGCTCCGCTCTGTGAAAAATGCCCGCTGATGGACAGCTGTCAGTCAAGGGCGGCTGGCTGTCAGGAGGAATATCCGAAAAAAACAGAAAAGAAGCCAAGAAGGATGGAACACAGGACACTGCTAATTTATGAGCTGGACGGTTATATCGGGATCCAGAGGCGTCCCCAGAGCGGACTTCTGGCAGGCTTGTATGAGTTCCCGGCGGTTCCGGAAAAGCTCACCTTGAAAGGGGTCAGGGAACTGTTGGAAAAGCAGGGCATATTAAATGCCAGAGTTAGCTCCATGGGGACGGCAAAACATATTTTTTCCCATGTGGAATGGCATATGAAAGGATTTTACGTGAAGCTGGAAAGGGCATTTGAGAGGCAGAAGCTTCCCCCCAGTGTGATCTTTGTCTCCAGGGATGAGTTGTCGCAAAACTATGCACTGCCGACGGCATTCCGCTTTTATCTGAAGCAGATCATAGAGGGAAAAAATGAAAAGTGAGGGCAATTAAAATGAAAATTATATCATGGAATGTGAATGGGCTGCGTGCCTGTGTGACAAAAGGATTTGTAGATTTCTTTAAAGAAGTGCAGGCAGATATTTTCTGCGTTCAGGAGACAAAGCTGCAGAGTGGGCAGATCGAACTGGAGCTGGAAGGGTATCACCAATACTGGAACTATGCGGACAAAAAAGGGTATTCGGGGACGGCGGTATTCACGAAAGAAGAGCCACTTCAGGTTATGTACGGCATGGGGATTGACGAGCACGATCATGAAGGCAGGCTGATCACATTAGAATTTGAAGATTTTTATCTGATCAATGGTTATATTCCCAATGCCCAGAGCGAGTTGAAACGTATTGATTACCGTATGAAATGGGAAGATGATTTCCGAAACTATATCTGTGGGCTGGATCAGAAGAAGCCGGTTATTTTCTGCGGGGACCTGAATGTGGCACACCAGGAGATTGATCTGAAAAATCCGAAGAATAATCGTGGAAACGCTGGATTTTCAGATGAGGAGAGAGGGAAATTCACGGAGCTTCTGGCAGCGGGTTTTGTGGATGCATTTCGCTATTTTCACCCGGAACTGGAAGGCGCCTACACCTGGTGGAGTTACCGGTTCCGGGCGAGAGAAAAGGATGCCGGATGGCGCATCGATTATTTTCTTGCCTCGGAGCGGGTAAAAGACAAGCTGGTGGATGTTAAGATTCATAAGACGGTGATGGGATCGGATCACTGTCCGGTGGAGTTGGAGGTGCGGAGGGATTAGAGGAGTTGGATGAATTCCCTGTTTATACGTACAAACGACCGTTTTTGCGTATAAACAACACTTGATTTTATTTTTACCTTATGATAACATAACTATACAAGCAAGTAAACTTCTGATATATCTTTTATTGGGCAGTGTTCAACTGTCTGTCTTTATAATCTGGCTTTCTTGCTTATAAAATATCAATGATCAGTCCAATAAGCAGGGAGGCATTTGAATGAAAAGAGATTTGTCAACAAAAGCAATGACAAGGTGTAGGGATATATTTTCCGACATCTGCAATGTGAATCTGTTTGCAGATGAAAGATTTCTGGAGCCGGAACAGCTTGAACTCATTCCATCGGACACAGTCTATCACGATGCAGAGGGACAGTTGAGGGAACACCGCATGGATGTGCGCATGAGGCATACCATGTCAAATACGGAGATTGCTATTTTCTGTCTGGAAAATCAAAGTGATGTCTGCCGGACGATGCCAGTTCGGGACATGGGCTATCTGTACTCTAGTTACAGTGAACAGATTCAAAAGATTAAAGAACAGAATCTTTTGAAGGGAATCTCTTATTATACAAAAGAGATTGGGGACAGCCAAAAGCTGAAACCAGTGATCAGTCTGGTGTTATATTATGGGACAGATGACTGGGAGGTTCCTAGCTTTGTTAGACATACCTGAAGAATGGCGGAAAAGATTAGAACCATTGATCGCAGACCATCCTATACGGATCATTCATCTGGCTGCACAGGATGAAGAGACCCGTAAAAAGTACCAGAGTGATTTTCGCCATATTGTAGATTATGTGGCATATGTCCGCAACAAAGAAAGACAAAAGCTGAAAGAATACATGGGAGATAAAAGGAGAAAGGTAGCTCATCCTATGGAATACCTGGATTTGATGCATGCCTTTACGAACGACAGCCGGTATGAGAAAATAGCAGAGAATCTGCAGGAAAATGGAAAAGAGAGCGAGGAGATCTATATGTGCATTATGCTGGATATGCTGGAAGAGAGTGGTATAGAGAAAGGGAAAATTGAGGGCAGACGTGAGGAAATGTCACATG
>CAMTDY010000160.1 GCA_947070915.1 uncultured Roseburia sp. | reverse complement strand
ATATAAAAGTGTTTTAAAACAGAGAAATGAACTTTTAAAACAGATTGGTATAAATCCTGATTTATTGGACACACTTGATATATGGAACAGTAAATTGGTAGAATATGGTACATATGTTATTCGGGCACGAGAAGAATTTGTAGATAAGCTGAACTGTTATATCAAAGAGATCCATCAAAGACTTACGGGTGGAAAAGAAGATATTGAGCTGATCTATGAGCCCAATGTTGTTTCGGAAGAATTCAGCCAGAAACTGATATTGTCAGAACAAAAGGATATTTTTAAAAAGACGACGCACGCAGGTCCTCACCGGGATGATCTATCTTTTGTATCAGAAGAAAAGGATCTGAGAAAATTTGGTTCGAGAGGACAGCAGAGGACGGGAGCACTGTCCCTCAAATTGACAGAAATACAGATTGTAGAAGAAAAAACAGGAGATAAACCGATTTTGTTGCTGGATGATGTTTTGTCAGAACTGGACCGCAAGAGACAAAATTATCTTCTGGAACATATAAAAGGAATACAGACCATCATAACCTGTACTGGTCTGGAAGAGTTTGTAAAAAATGGTATTAATATTCAAAAAACCTTTGAAATAGAGGAAGGACGGAGAAAAAATGGAGAATCAGGAAAAGATTGAATATGGTGCTGACCAGATACAGATTCTGGAAGGTCTGGAAGCTGTAAGAAAAAGACCAGGAATGTATATCGGAAGTACGTCTGAGAGAGGCCTTCATCATCTTGTGTATGAAATTGTGGACAATGCCATTGATGAGGCTCTCGCCGGTTTTTGTGATGTCATTGATGTACATATTAACAAAGACAATTCAATCACTGTACTGGATAACGGACGCGGTATCCCCGTTGGCATCAATCACAAAGCGGGAAGGCCGGCAGTGGAAGTTGTATTCACCGTTCTTCATGCAGGCGGTAAATTTGGCGGCGGCGGATATAAAGTATCCGGCGGTCTTCACGGTGTGGGGGCTTCGGTGGTAAACGCCCTTTCTGACTGGTTAGAGGTAGAAATATATAAAGATGGAAAAATTTATAAGCAGCGCTATGAACGTGGTAAGGTAATGTATGATCTGAAAGAGATGGGAACAACTGACCTGCGTGGATCTAAAGTTACATTTTTGCCAGATAAAACAATTTTTACCGAAACGACAGAATTTGATTATGATACTTTGAAACACCGTCTACGGGAAATGGCATTTCTTACTAAGGGAATAAAGATCGTTCTTCACGACGACCGTCGGGAAGAGCCGGTCATCGAAGCTTTTTATTATGAGGGCGGAATAAAAGAATATGTGGAATATCTGAACCGCCACAAAGATCCTCTTTATGAAGACATCATTTACTGTGAAGGGCAGAAAGGTGATGTATATGTGGAGGTTGCATTCCAGCACAACGATTCCTATTCCGATAACTGCTACAGCTTTGTAAATAATATTACAACCCCGGAAGGCGGTACTCATCTTGCTGGTTTTAAAAATGCACTGACAAAGACTTTTAACGATTATGCCAGAGGACAGAAACTTTTAAAGGAAAATGATCCGAATTTAAGCGGTGACGATATACGAGAAGGATTAACAGCGATCATCAGTATCAAGATTCCAGAGCCCCAGTTTGAAGGGCAGACAAAGCAGAAACTTGGAAACAGTGAAGCCAGGGGAGCTGTGGATAACATTGTCACGGAACAGCTGACAATTTTCCTGGAATTAAATCCTTCTGTGGCAAAAATGATCTGTGACAAAGCCATCCTTGCCCAGAGAGCGAGAGAGGCAGCGAGAAAAGCAAGGGATCTGACAAGAAGAAAGACTGCCTTGGATGCAACTACCCTGCCAGGAAAACTAGCAGACTGCAGTGATAAAAATCCTGAAAATTGTGAGATCTATATCGTAGAGGGAGATTCCGCCGGAGGAAGCGCGAAAACGGCGAGAGACCGTGCCACCCAGGCAATCCTGCCGCTGCGTGGAAAGATTCTGAATGTAGAGAAGGCAAGACTGGACAAAATTCTTGTAAATAATGAGATCCGTGCAATGATCACGGCATTTGGTACCGGAATATCTGATGATTTTGATATCAATAAACTGCGTTATCACAAGATCATCATCATGACGGATGCCGATGTGGACGGGGCGCATATAGCTACCCTTCTGCTGACATTTTTCTATCGTTTTATGCCGGATCTGATCAAGGAAGGGTATGTATACCTTGCCCAGCCGCCATTATATAAGATTGACAGAAGTAAAAAATCCTATTATGTATATTCAGATGAAGAGTTAAATACAAAACTGGAAGAACTGGGACGGGATGGAAATAACAGCATCCAGCGTTACAAAGGTCTGGGTGAGATGGATGCGGAACAGTTATGGGATACTACCATGGATCCAGCAAAGAGAATACTTCTGAAGGTAACAATGAACGAAGATGAATCCTCTGAGATCGATCTTACCTTTACTACCCTGATGGGGGATAAAGTGGAGCCGAGACGGGAATTTATCGAAGCAAATGCAAGATTTGCCACGATGGATATTTAGGAAAGGAATGTAGAAGAGCATGGATGAAAATATTTTTGACAAAGATATTGATTCTTTGGATGAGATCAAACCGATCGATCTCAGAAAGACAATGGAAAATTCCTATATTGATTATGCCATGTCGGTTATCGCATCCAGGGCGCTTCCTGATGTAAGAGATGGTTTAAAGCCAGTACAGCGCCGTATTCTCTATGCGATGATCGAATTGAACAACGGGCCGGATAAACCTCATCGTAAATGTGCCCGTATCGTCGGTGATACAATGGGTAAATATCATCCACATGGTGATTCTTCTATCTATGGGGCACTTGTCAACATGGCACAGGAGTGGTCCACAAGATATCCACTGGTAGATGGTCATGGTAATTTTGGTTCTGTGGATGGAGACGGGGCAGCTGCTATGCGTTATACTGAGGCCCGTTTAAGTAAGATTTCCATGGAAATGCTGTCAGATATCAATAAAAATACTGTTGACTTTGATCCAAACTTTGACGAGACAGAAAAAGAACCTGTTGTGCTCCCTTCCAGATATCCGAATCTGCTTGTAAATGGTACTTCTGGTATTGCAGTTGGTATGGCAACTAACATTCCTCCCCACAACCTTCGGGAAGTAATCGGCGGAGTTGTGAAGATCATTGACAATATTGTGGAAGAAGACAGGGAAACTACCATCGATGAAGTGATGGATATAATAAAAGGGCCGGATTTTCCTACCGGAGCTACGATATTGGGACGATCTGGAATTGAGGAAGCTTACCGCACAGGACGGGGAAAGATCCGCGTGAGGGCGGTGACCAATATTGAACCTATGGCAAATGGAAAGAACCGTATCATTGTGACGGAACTTCCTTACATGGTTAATAAAGCGAGGCTGATTGAAAAAATCGCTGAACTTCATAAGGATAAAAAAGTAGATGGTATTACCGAGCTGAGAGATGAGTCCAACCGGGAAGGTATGCGTATCTGCATAGAATTGCGCAAAGACGTCAATCCGAATGTGGTGCTCAATCAGCTTTTTAAGCATACCCAGCTGCAGGATACCTTTGGTGTAAATATGCTTGCCCTTGTGGATAAGCAGCCTATGGTGATGAATCTTCTTCAGATGTTGACCTACTATCTCAAGCATCAGGAAGAGGTCGTCACAAGACGTACCCAGTATGATCTGAACAAGGCGGAAGAGAGGGCTCATATATTAAAGGGACTGTTGATTGCGCTGGATAACATTGATGAAGTGATCAAAATCATTCGTGGATCTCAGAGTACACCTATTGCGAAGGAGAGATTGATCGAGAGATTTGGGCTGGATGATGTCCAGGCCCAGGCGATCGTTGATATGCGGCTCCGTGCACTGACAGGTCTGGAACGGGAGAAATTAGAAAACGAATATGAAGAGCTGATGAAGAAGATCGGTGAATATAAAGCGATCCTGGCAGACCGGAAACTTCTTCTCGGTGTAATCAGAGAAGAAATTACATTAATTTCCAATAAGTACGGTGATGACAGAAGAACTGGTATTGGATTTGATGTATTTGATATTTCCATGGAAGATCTGATCCCAGTAGAAAATACGGTGATCACCCTTACCCATATGGGCTATATCAAGCGCATGACCATAGATAATTTCAAGAGCCAGCACCGTGGTGGCAAAGGTATAAAGGGCATGCAGACCATAGATGAGGATTATATTGAGGATCTGTTTATGGCGACGACCCACCATTACCTTATGTTTTTTACAAATAAGGGACGTGTATACCGGATCAAGGCATATCAGATTCCGGAATCCGGCCGGACAAGCCGGGGAACTGCCATTGTTAATCTGCTTCAGCTTCTGCCGGAAGAAAAAATTACAGCGGTTATTTCCCTGAGAGAATATAAAGAAGACACTTACCTGTTTATGGCGACAAAAAATGGATTGGTAAAAAAGACATCCATTACCGAGTACATGAATATCCGTAAGACAGGACTGCAGGCCATCAATCTCAGAGAGGATGATGACCTGATTGAAGTGAAAGTTACGGATGACGAAAAAAATATTCTTCTTGTCACCAGACAGGGTATGTGTATCATGTTTAATGAAACAGATGTCCGTCCAACCGGAAGAACATCCATGGGAGTCCGGGGAATGAACCTTTCCTTTGATGATGAAGTAATCGGAATGCAGCTTAATACCCAGGGTGAAGAACTTCTTCTTGTCTCAGAGTTTGGTATGGGAAAAAGGACCAGCATCGAAGAATTCGGGATTCAGCACCGTGGCGGCAAAGGTGTCAAATGTTATAAAATAACGGAAAAGACAGGAAATGTAGTTGGTGCAAAGGCGGTTCACGAAGACCAGGAAGTAATGCTCATCACCAATGAAGGCATCATTATCCGGATCGAGGTGAGTGGAATCTCTGTATTGGGACGTATCACTTCAGGTGTTAAGCTTATGAATCTTGATCACACGAAAGATATCGTTGTGGCAAGCATAGCGAAAGTGCGCAAAGAAGAAACTTCCGAGGAAAATGAATCAGAGGAGGCATCAGAAGAAACCGATGAGAGTCATTAATACCAGTGAAATTATAAGTCAGATCCGGGAGATGTGCATGCAGGTCAACGTTCACCTTTCCGATGATGTAAAGACAGCGATCCTGGCAGGGAAGGAAAAAGAGGAATCTCCTCTGGGATGCCAGATTCTCGGACAGCTGGAAGAGAATATGAATATCGCAGCTGAGACAAATATTCCAATCTGTCAGGACACCGGGATGACTGTCGTATTTCTCAAAGTTGGCCAAGATGTACATTTTGAAGGAATGTATATCGAAGATGCAGTAAACGAAGGGATCCGCCAGGGTTACAAAGACGGATATCTTAGAAAATCAGTGGTAAAAGATCCAGTGGACAGAGTAAATACTGGAGATAATACACCTGGTGTAATCCATTATGAAATCGTTCCGGGAGATCAGGTTGAGATCACGGTAGCTCCTAAAGGTTTTGGCAGTGAAAATATGAGCCGTCTCTATATGCTGAAGCCGGCAGATGGCATTGAAGGGATCAAAGATGCGATACTGGAGACAGTGAAGCTTGCGGGACCCAATGCCTGTCCGCCGATCGTAGTAGGAGTGGGAATTGGCGGCACCTTTGAAAAGAGTGCGATACTTGCCAAAAAAGCTCTCACAAGAGATCTGAATCAATCTTCGGATATTCCGTATGTCAGGGAGTTAGAAGATGAGATGCTGGAAAAGATCAATCGGCTTGGCATAGGGCCTGGAGGTCTGGGAGGAAGAGTAACGGCACTAGGTGTCAATGTGGAAACTTACCCAACTCATATCGCCGGTATGCCGGTAGCCATCAACATATGCTGTCATGTAAACCGGCACATCAGGCGAGTAATATGATAAAATAAGTTCTAACAAACTTATTAGCAAGTTGCTTCCTAACTTGGAATGTGCAAAATGCATGCACAGAAATTAAGTTTAAATATGCATGATATTTCTGATCACAGCCCATATTATAAGACTGATCAGGTATATAATCGTCAAAGCCCTTGTAAAAGGGCTTTTTCTTATTTTTATATTACAAAAAATATTCAGGATCAGAATCAATAAAAGAATCGGAGCAGTGGCAAATAGAAAAGGATTTGCATGAAAAGCAGCGGGCAGGTCAAAGTCCATCAGATGGAGAAATATATGGGTAACACCACAGCTTGGGCATTTTAAACCGGTAATCGTGTTAAAAAAACACGGTATACAAAAAGATGTATACCGCACTATGATTGCATAAAAAACACCGATCAAAAACAATATGCCCAAGGTCTTTCGTTTTTTACTGAGCAAATTTATTTACCTCATTCTGGATCAAAGCAAGGGCAATGATGCCACCAAAGATGTAGAGAATCAAGTAAAGAACTCCACCATTAGAAGCCGGCTGCCCATTGAGCTGATGCGCTTTGTCAATCTTCTCTCCACGTTTATATGCCCAATATAAACCGTAGATTCCACATGTTACAATTGTCAGAACCAATGCCATTACACCAGAAGTATCCTCCGGTTCTCCTGCGATTGCGTTCGTATCATCTGTCAGACATACGATCCAGTAGTACATATAAATACCACAAGTAACGATAGAAAGAATGATACAAAGTGCGAGATTTTTCTCTTTTACCATTTTGAGACTCCTCCTTATAATAAGTCTGTCTCTTATACACATCTGACGCTGCCGACGATAAGGCTCGTG
>CAMTDY010000159.1 GCA_947070915.1 uncultured Roseburia sp. | reverse complement strand
AAAAGTAAAAACTGGGTCGGCGGAATTTGAGTAAAGATCTAGGATGACTTTACATAGTTAAGACTTTTATTTCAAAATTTAAAAAAGAAAAGTATTATAAACAGGATTGGTTTTCTTTGGAAAATCAGTCTTGTTTTTTGTGTTGATTTTTGATAAAAAGGGGTATAAAATGGGTTTGGTTTTTAAGTAAGGAGGAAAGAATATGGAAGAATATGGATACTTGTTGTTTATTGCACTTGTGCTGATCAGCACAAAATGTCTTGGGCTTGTGACCAAAAAATTCCATATGCCCCAGGTGGTGGGAGCACTTGTGGCAGGTTTGATCATAGGTCCCGCCTGTCTGAATCTCTCTTCGGTACTTCTGGCAGGAGCAGAGTCCCAGAGCATGATTGGGAACCTCTCTGAAGTCGGCGTCATCGTTCTTATGTTTTCTGCGGGGCTGGAGACGGATATCCAGAAGCTGAAAAAAAGCGGTCTGGCATCTCTGGTCATCGCCTTGATGGGTGTGATCGTACCCTGTCTGGGTGGGTATCTGGTGGCATACTTTTTCACAGATGCCGGCGGTGCCGCTGCGGATCTGATGATGTACCGCAATATCTTTATCGGAGTGATCCTCACAGCTACTTCCGTGAGTATAACAGTAGAAACGCTGCGGGAGATGGGGAAGCTGAATACCGATGCGGGAAATGCGATATTGGGCGCTGCGGTGATCGATGATGTGCTGGGTATCATCGCACTGACCATCATAACAACCCTGGGCGCAGGTGGAGAGGGAGGACAGGAGGGTCCCAGTATCTGGATGGTGCTTCTGAAAATTATATTGTTCTTTATCTTTGCTTTTGTGGTAGCCTTTGGAGTAGGAAAACTTTATTACAAATGGACAGATGTCGAGCACGAACCGTACCGCCGGTACGGAATCATCGCCTTTGCCTTTTGCCTGTTGTTTGCTTTCTGCTCTGAGTATTTTTTCAATGTGGCAGACATCACAGGAGCTTATGTGGCGGGGCTTGCGATCTCTGTCAGTCCGAAGATCCAGTACATAAGCAAGAGGTTTGAGACGGTTTCTTATATGTTCCTGTCTCCGATCTTTTTTGCCAGTATCGGTCTGGAGGTGGTGCTTCCGGAGATGTCTGGAAGGATCATCCTATTTGCAGTTTTGCTCTGTGTTGTGGCGGTGATAAGTAAGATTATCGGCTGTGGCCTGGGGGCAAAGATCATGAGATATACGAACAAGGAATGTCTTCAGATCGGAGTGGGAATGGTCTCCCGTGGAGAGGTGGCGCTGATCGTAGCCAGTAAAGGAATGGCGGTGGGGCTGATGACACAGGAACTTTATGGTCCGATCATCATTACGGTGGTCATCACTACCATTGTAACGCCGATCCTATTGAAAGTCGTTTTCCGCAAATAGAAAAAAACAGCATCTCACAAGTTATTAGATGCAGCTTTGTGAGATGCTGTTTTAGTTACATTTTATTCAAGGCTTTGAGCTTTGCCCTCTGGAAAAAGCTTAACTTTTCCTGTGGATTCAAAAGATTATTCCGGGATCCCTTTACATCCATGATGTAGATGCCGCTGATCACTACCTTAAGCTCTTTTTTTACGGGGAGAAGAGGAAAAATCTTCTCGTCGCACATGAGGGACATGATCTTGGGACCAATTTTTGCTTTGACGATCGGAACCTTGGAGCGCTGCAGGTATTTTGGCGTGTTTTCCAGAATCACTTTTGGCAGTCCCGCTTCTTTTAGCTTCATTCGTTTTTTATCTATGACCAGAATGGATGCGGTTTGTGCAGCGGCTTCCATCTGGGACTGAGATGCTTCCTGCTTTTTCTGAAGTTTTCTTCCAATGATAGATAATACAATAAATACAATGATGAGTACAGCCAGGACAATGCCTAGTACGATCAAAAATGTTTTCATGGATTATCGTGCCTCTCTTTCTTGATATTTTCTCTGTCACAAAGGAATGTATGCGCGGCATAAGCACTCACGCTATATGCGCGGCATAAGCACTCACGCTATATGCACGGCATAAGCACTCACGTCGAAACCTTCGGTTTCTCCGTGTTCGTTAAACTCACATAGACGTTCTGCCACATACATTTGTCTGCAAGCAGACATGTATGCAGCAAAACGTCTGCGTTCGTGCTTATGCGTTCATTTTACCATGTTTTCCAGGAAATGAAAAGTGATTTTTGTACAGGATTCAAATTTGCTATGCAGCAGGATAGGGTTTGTTGTACATTTCCTGAATAATATTCTGCACATAAGCACCAATATGTTTTTTTTGCTCTTTGTCCAGCTGATCCGGATAAACCGGTTCGCCATATTCGATGTAAATATCTCCGCTTTTGATCCAGGGAATATTGTTTTCCAAAATGTTTTCTGTGTTCTTAATGCAGACAGGAATGATGGGAGCATTGGTTTTGGTGGCGATCTTCATGCTTCCCTCTTTAAAAGGAAGGAGGTGGTCTGTGGCATTGCGGGTGCCCTCCGGCGCGATATAGATGGAATATCCTTCTTTGATCAGGGAGATGGCATTCAGGATCACTCCCATATTTTGCTTCATGTCGCCCCGGTCCATAAAGAGGCAGTTCAGGAAATACATCCACTGGGCGATCATGGGGAACTTTTTGATCTCAATCTTTGAAATAAACGCCACCTGTACGTGACGGGCGGCAATGGATGAATATGCCAGGATGATGTCATAAAAGCTCCGGTGGTTTGCTGCAAACATCACCGGCCGGTCTGCCGGAATGTGCTCCAGGCCGCAGATGTGTTTTCTGCAGCCGGATAAAAACATTGTTATATTGAATACGATGCGTACGATCCGTATGGCAAATGCCGCGGCGGCTTTACTATTTATTTTCCGTACAATGCATTCCATCAGCAGAAGGGGAATGCTCAGGATGCAGACAAGCAGGTAAAGAAGTATTAAAAGTATCGTTCTCATGGGTTGAAATCCTTTCTCTATTGTGGAGCGTTATGGTCCTGGCACAATGATCAAACAATTTATTATTCATCGTCCTGGGATGTGGGCGCTGACGGCTCGGCGGGCGGCGGATTGGTAGGTGCCGCGGTGGGAACCGGTGTTGGGGCCGGCGTCGCCGCTGGTGGTGACGTGGGGCTGTCTGTCGCGGGTAGTTTCGTCTGTACCGGTTTTTTTGTCCTTTTTGGTTTGTCGTTTGTCTTCTTGGGACGTGCCGGCTTTTTGGTCGGTTTTGGAGATGCGCCTGCCTTTGGTTTAACCGTCGGTCTCGGCGTCGCATATTTCACAGAATCCGGATCTTCTACGTCTACACGGGGTTCGGATTCGTTCTTGAGAGTGTCGTCTTTTACCGCATCTTCTACACCATAATATTCTTCCAAAGTCAGTTCATTTTCGTATAGATAGGTGGCGACGGTTTTCCCCACAAAACGAATATGCCAGGGTTCATAGCTGTATCCGGTGATCTCTGATTTTCCATAAGGGTAGCGGATGATAAATCCGTAGTGATGAGCATTTTTTGCCAGCCACTGCCCCTCTTTTGTGTCGCCAAAACTTTGATCCAGCCGGAAGTTCACGCTTCGGGCGGAGACATCGATGGTCAGTCCGGTCTGGTGTTCACTGCTGCCGGGTTTAGCGGACACGGCATCTGTAGCCGCCTGTCCCCTGGTGGCGATATTTTTATCGTAAATCTGTTTCTGGCGGGCATAGGAACGGTATCCGGACACACCATACAATTCAATGTGTTCTTTTTCCCCTGCCTCGAACAGTCTTTCCAGGGCTTCTGCCGCTACTTTGCGTAGTTTCCGCTTATCCGAAGAATAGGTAAAACTAAATTTAACATTTGGCACCACGAGATTTGGTGGAATGTAGTCCGATGGCAGAAGATATACCCTGTTTACCAGTACGGTTTTACTGCTGGGTATCGTATCTAATGGTACAGTCCGGCTGTTTGAAAGTATAGAACTCAGATCTTCTGGCAAGAGCGAGTCCTCCTCGTCGTTTTCATTTTCATTATAATAATATTCATAGGCTGCTGGTTTGTTATTGCCGGAGTTATGCTGTGGTTCCGCTGGTTTAAGAAGTATGATTCCGGATACCACAAAAAAAAGTATAATGCCAGTTAGTATATATCTCTTCATGTGTACCTCCAAAAGTTCTAACAAGCATTATACTCTTAGGTTATAGAAAAAGTCAATTCACTTTGAATATATTTTTCTTTATTTGTTTGAGGGAGCGCAGTAGCAGCATTCCAATAAGTCCGCAGGAGATCAGTTCACCCGCGCCCACCGTGGCCATCAGATAGGGGATCGCATCCGGAATATCATAGGCAAACCGCAGCACCCAGGGAACGATAATGGTGTTGGCGAGGATCGGAGGCAGTGGAGCCAGCCACTCAAAGCGGCGCAGTGCGTAGGTACCCAGAGCGCCGGTCAGTGTCGCCAGAGTTCCAAAGAGGATATCCAGTGGGGCGCAGCCAGTGAGGATATTACTGAGAAGACAGCCGATGGTGAGTCCCGGAATCGCGGCGGGGGTAAAAAAGGGGAGGATCGTAAGAGCCTCAGAAAATCTTACCTGGATGGCGTAGTTTGCCAGTCCCAGGGCATTTGCCAGAAGTGTCAGCACGACATAGAGGGCAGCGATCATGGCTGCCTGGCTTAGATACATGATTTTTTTACTTTTCATTTTTTATTCTCCTTAGTTTTGTTTTACGTGTGGATGGTTTCGAACACACGGATCATAAAAATCAGGGGTCTTTATGCCTCTGATCATTTGGCGGCACATTCTGCCTGTGCTGCCAGGACTGCTTTGGATAGCTGGTCGGCACAAGACGTGTTTTTGAAACCGCACTGGATGCCAGAGCATTTCTGTACGATCTGATCGACGGTGAGCCCCTCCACGAGGATCGGGATCGCCTTAAGGTTTCCGTCACATCCGCCATAAAATTTCACATTGGTGATCACATCATCATTGATCTCCAGATCGATCTGCTGTGAGCAGGTTCCTTTTGTCCGGTATGAATATTTCATCTGTTTCACCTCCTTGTCTTTGATCAGCCCGGTGACGCCATCGGGCATCGATTCCCGCTGAAAAATGCTGCGGATGAAAAACATTTTATATAAAATATGGAATCTTGTCAACATCTGAACTTGAACTGGCAAAAATGATATGTTATGATAAGATAAATGATTAAAACTTAAGGAGGTTTCATCCATGGCGGAATTTAATTTTGAAGATATAGAAGAAATGAAGGTAGAGCTGCAGCTGGAGGACGGAAGTACGCTGGAATGCGAGGTTATTTATATATTTGAATGGGGTGGCGACGACTATGCCGCTCTTACTCCTGTGGATGAGAGCATCGAAGAGATCTACTTCTTTGGCATTGAGATCGAAGACAAGGGGGGAGAGCCGGAGATCACGCTTCTCCAGATCGATGATGAGGAAGCGCTGGAAGCCCTGGCGGATGCCTTTGATGAAATGCTGGATGAGGAAGAATTTGGTGAAGATGAGGAAGAATCAGAAGACGATGGCAAGTGGGACGAGTTTATCAACAAAAAGCTGGACTAGTTCAATGAATATCTGACGGCAGAACATAAAAAGTGCTCCTTTCGGGTTTGAAGGGGGCACTCTTTCATTATCTGATCAAATGTTGGTCAGTATGCATTTTTGTTGATAAAGCCTTTTATCACTGTCAGCAGCAGGATCTTGATGTCCAGCATCACGGACCAGTTTTCAATATAATAGAGGTCGCAGTCGATACGGAGGCGGATGGAAGTGTCGCCCCGGTAGCCGTTGATCTGTGCCCAGCCGGTGATGCCTGGACGGACCTGGTGTTTGATCATATAGCGGGGGATCTCCTCTTTGAATTTTTCAACAAAAAATGGCCGTTCCGGTCTTGGTCCTACCAGACTCATGTCTCCTTTGAGTACATTGAAAAACTGGGGAAGTTCGTCCAGGCTTGTCTTGCGGATGAATTTTCCGATAGGGGTAACTCTCGGATCGTCAGGAGTGGTCCAGGCTTTTTTCTCATCCGACGCCTTCTGGACCGCCATGGAGCGGAATTTGTACATCATAAATGGCTTGCCATGGAGTCCAATGCGCTCCTGCTTGAAGATCAGTTCCCCCTCTGAGGTGGCCTTTACGATGATAGAAACTACCAGCATCGGCAGTGAAAACAGCACAATGAGTACGAGAGCGCCGGCGATATCCATCGTCCGTTTTACAAATTTGTTGAAGGAATTGGTGAGGGGCACATTCCGCACATGGATGACCGGAAGCCCGTCCAGATCTTCGGTATAAGGCTTGGTGGGGATGATATTGTTATAGTCCGGAATAAACTTGGTGTGCACGCCGGATTTTTCCGTAATGGCGACGATGCCCTCCAGGCGTTCATACTGGTCGATGCCCAAGGTGATGGCGATCTCGTCATAGGAATTGTCGGCGAGAACGGTCTCCAGATCGTCGATATCGCCGATGACATGGACATCCCGGTAGGATTTTCCATTGCGTTTGCTGTCGTCAAGGATACCATGTACCACGTAGCCCCATTCCGGATGGGAACAGATGCGGTCGATATAACCCTCGGCGGAACGTCCGTAGCCAATCAGGAGAATGTGTTTGAGATTGTGCCCTTTCCTGCGGAAACGGCGGAGGATCGTCGTGATGAGCAAGCGGAAAATAAGTTCAAGAATAAAATTGATCCCCACAAATATAATGATAAAAAGGCGGGCATAGTTTCCGCTGCGGATAAAATAAAGACCTGCAGTACAGTAAAGGATTCCCACTACATTTGCCTTGAAAATATTGTACATCTGGGATTTGCGGCTCGTCACCCGCTTAGGATCGTACAGATGGAAAAAATAATA
>CAMTDY010000158.1 GCA_947070915.1 uncultured Roseburia sp. | reverse complement strand
GGTGCTAAGCGCCAGTGGCGCTTGTTTAGCACGGACCGGAGCGGAAGCGTAGACCAGCCCGTTTTAATCATATGACAGCACTTGAAATCAAATTTTTGCAATTATTCATTGACATTTTTTAAAAAAGTAATTATTATATAGGATAAGCAAAAGACTTTGATGGGGACAGTAGCAGAGAGAAGAAAATCGCAGTGAGCCGTGGACAGTGGGAACGCGGTATGAGTATGCTTATGTGAAGATCACCCTTGAGTTGTGATGCCGAACGGTTTATCTAGTAGGCTGATCCGGATTCCACCGTTATATGGAGATGATTCGGCAGTTATGGGTATTCATGGCAGCCCGATCTTACAAAACAGGTGGTAATTATGACAGCTTTGGGGCTTTCATCCTTTTTTGGGTGGAAGCCCTTTTGGGTCCGTGGTGCTATTATCCAGGCCCGGCAGCGCGAATCAGTAAAACAGTAGAGCAAATTTGCAAGGAGGACAAGAGTGAAAAATATATTTTTCGCTCAGGAAGTTTGTGCGCACACGCCCAAACTTCTTTATGCACAAAAAGCGTGTGCGAATGGAGGACAAGAATGTATGAGAAGGTTTCAACCGGTTTGAATTTTGTCGACCGGGAAAAGGAAGTAGAAAAGTTCTGGAAAGAACAAGATATTTTCAAAAAAAGTATCCAGCTCCGGGAGGGCTGTCCGACCTATATGTTTTATGACGGACCGCCGACAGCAAACGGGAAGCCCCACATCGGCCATGTACTGACCCGTGTCATAAAGGATATGATCCCCAGATACCGCACCATGAAGGGATATCAGGTGCCCCGGAAAGCGGGCTGGGACACCCATGGCCTTCCAGTAGAGCTGGAGGTGGAGAAGCTTCTTGGGCTGGACGGAAAAGAGCAGATTGAGGAGTACGGTCTGGATCCCTTTATCTCAAAATGTAAAGAATCCGTATGGAAATACAAAGGTATGTGGGAAGACTTTTCCGGTGTTGTCGGTTTCTGGGCGGATATGGACGATCCCTATGTAACCTACAATGATGATTTTATCGAGTCCGAGTGGTGGGCGCTGAAAGAGATCTGGGATAAAAAACTGTTGTATAAAGGTTTCAAGATCGTTCCCTACTGTCCCCGCTGCGGCACCCCGCTGTCTTCTCATGAGGTGGCTCAGGGCTATAAGGCTGTGAAAGAGCGTTCCGCTGTTGTACGTTTTAAAGTAGTGGGCGAAGACGCATATTTTCTCGCATGGACCACGACGCCCTGGACACTGCCGAGTAATGTGGCGCTCTGTGTAAATCCGGATGAGACATATTGTAAAGTCAGGGCAAATGACGGATATACGTACTATATGGCAGAGGCACTTCTGGATAATGTTCTCAGCGCCCTGGGAAATGAAGGTACAAAGGCATATGAAGTGCTGGAGACTTATAAGGGAACCGATCTGGAGAGGAAAGAATATGAGCCTCTGTTTGATTATGCGAAAGGAATCTGTGAGAAGCAGAAGAAAAAAGGTTATTTCGTCACCTGTGACAGCTATGTTACCATGACAGATGGTACTGGTATCGTACACATCGCACCGGCATTTGGTGAGGACGACGCCCAGGTGGGACGTAAGTATGATCTGCCTTTCGTACAGCTGGTAAATGGCAAAGGTGAGATGACAGAAGAGACCGACTACGCGGGAATGTTTGTAAAGGATGCGGATATGCCGATCCTGCAGGATCTTGAGAAAAAAGGATTGCTTTTTGACGCGCCGAAGTTCGAGCATGATTATCCTTTCTGCTGGCGCTGTGATACACCGCTGATCTATTATGCAAGAGAGTCCTGGTACATCCGCATGAGCGAGGTAAAAGAAGACCTCCTCCGCAACAACAATACCATCAACTGGATCCCGGAGTCCATTGGAAAGGGACGATTCCAGAACTGGCTGGAAAATGTACAGGACTGGGCGGTATCGAGAAACCGTTACTGGGGTACTCCGTTGAATGTCTGGGAGTGCAGCTGCGGTCATATGGAATCCATCGGAAGCCGTGCTGAGCTGGCGGAGAAAAGTGGAGATCCGGAAGCGGCGAAGATCGAGCTTCACCGTCCTTATATCGACGAGGTGACGATTCCGTGTCCCCATTGTGGCGGGACCATGCACCGTGTGCCGGAAGTGATCGACTGCTGGTTTGACTCCGGAGCGATGCCCTTTGCCCAGCATCATTATCCTTTTGAAAATAAAGAACTTTTTGAGAAGCAGTTCCCGGCTCAGTTTATCTCTGAGGCAGTGGATCAGACCAGAGGATGGTTCTATACGCTGCTGGCAGAATCTACTCTGCTGTTCAACAAGGCGCCTTACGAAAATGTAATCGTTCTGGGGCATGTGCAGGATGAAAATGGCCAGAAGATGAGCAAGAGTAAGGGAAATGCCATCGATCCGATGGAAGCGCTGACACAGTATGGCGCCGATGCCATCCGCTGGTATTTCTATGTGAATTCCGCTCCGTGGCTGCCGAACCGTTTTCATGGCAAAGCCGTTGTAGAAGGCCAGCGTAAATTCATGGGCACCCTGTGGAACACCTATGCATTTTTTGTACTCTATGCTAATATAGATAAATTTGATGCTTCTAAATATACATTGGAATATGATAAATTATCCGTAATGGACAAATGGCTGCTCAGCAGGCTCAATACTGTAGTGGGAGAGGTGGATGAAAATCTTGCGGGTTACCGCATCCCGGAGACAGCCAGAGCCCTGCAGGATTTTGTGGATGATATGAGCAACTGGTATGTGCGCCGATGCCGTGAGCGTTTCTGGGCAAAAGGAATGGAGCAGGATAAGATCAGCGCTTACATGACATTGTACACAGCCCTTGTGACCATCAGTAAAGCGGCGGCGCCGATGATCCCGTTTATGACAGAGAGCATCTACCGCAATCTAGTGTGCAGTGTGGATAAAAATGCGCCGGAAAGTATTCATCTCTGTGATTTTCCGGAAGTAAATACAGCCTTTATCGACAAAGAGCTGGAGACAAAGATGGATGAGATCCTGCAGATCGTTGTTCTGGGGCGCGCCTGCCGTAACGAGGCAAACATTAAGAACCGCCAGCCCATCGGAAAGATGTATGTGAAAGCGGAAGGAGAGCTCTCGGATTTTTACCGCGGCATCGTCTCAGATGAGCTGAATGTCAAAGAGGTGGTATTTACTGCCGATGTGAGAGATTTTACCACATATACCTTTAAACCACAGCTCCGCACCCTCGGTAAGAGATTTGGAAGCCGTCTGAATGCGCTGAAGGAAGTCCTTTCCGGACTGGACGGAAACCAGGCCATGGATGAGCTGAATGAAAAAGGTGAGATCACGGTAAAAGTTGAGGGGACCGATGAGGTTCTGGAGAAAGATGACCTGCTGATCGAGTCTGCCCAGATGGAGGGTTATGTATCCCAGGAGGACCACGGCATTACCGTGGTGATCGATACCCATCTGACGGAGGAGCTGATCGAAGAAGGGTTTGTCCGTGAGATCATAAGCAAGATCCAGAACATGCGTAAGGACTCTGACTTTAAGGTGATGGATCTGATCGAGGTTTATATGGTGGGCAGTGACCGCATTACCGAAGTCATTGTGCGGAATGCCGAGCAGATCAAGGCGGAGGTACTCGCCGATAAGATCATTATCGGAGACATGCAGGGACATACGGCAGAGTGGACCATCAACGGTGAGGATGCTACCTTTGGTGTGGCAAAAATTTCTTTCTAAGAAGGAATAGTTTTATAGATATCAAAAGGAAAGTGAGGAAGAATATGAATTTTTTTAATGAACACGATAAAAAAGCTCATTTGAAACAGGACATCGAGAACTATATGAAGCTGCTGTTCCGCAAACCAGTAGAAAATGCTACCAGCCAGCAGCTGTTTCAGGCGGTTGCCTATGCGGTAAAAGATATTGTCGTAGACGACTGGCTTGAGACCCACAAACAATATGAGGAAAAGGATGTTAAGACCGTTTATTATCTTTCCATGGAATTTCTCATGGGCCGTGCTCTGGGAAATATGATCATCAACCTTAAACAGGATAAGGTAGTGAGAGCGGTTCTGGAGGAACTGGGCGTGGATCTGGACGTTCTGGAAGACGAAGAACCAGATGCAGCACTGGGAAATGGCGGTCTGGGAAGACTGGCTGCCTGCTTCCTGGAATCCCTGTCCACTCTTGGATATCCGGCATATGGCTGCGGTATCCGATACAAATATGGTATGTTCATGCAGAAGATCGAGGATGGTTTCCAGATCGAGGCGCCGGATGACTGGCTGAAGGATGGCAATCCTTTTGAAATGAAGCGTCCGGAATATTCTACTGTGGTAAAATTTGGAGGCCATGTGGCTGTCCGCAAGGATGAGAAAGGCCGTGACTGTTATGTGCAGGAGAATTATCAGTCTGTAAGGGCGGTTCCTTATGATATTCCTGTTGTGGGATACGGCAACCGCATCGTCAACACCCTTCGGATCTGGGATGCCGAGGCCATTGATACCTTTAACCTGGATTCTTTTGACAAGGGAGACTACCAGAAGGCTGTGGAGCAGCAGAACCTTGCCCGTACGATCTGTGAAGTCCTTTATCCCAATGACAACCATATTGCCGGAAAAGAGCTGAGACTGAAACAGCAGTACTTCTTTGTTTCTGCCAGTGTACAGAGGGCAGTTGCAAAATACATGGAGAAACATGACGACATTCACGGGCTGCCGGAAAAGGTATGTTTCCAGCTGAATGACACCCACCCGACGGTGACGGTTCCGGAACTGATGCGTATTCTTCTCGATGAGTACTTCCTGGAGTGGGAGGATGCCTGGGAGATCACCACAAAGACCTGTGCCTATACAAACCATACCATCATGTCAGAGGCATTGGAAAAATGGCCCATCGACCTGTTTTCCAGACTTCTTCCGAGAATCTACCAGATCACGGAGGAGATCAACCGCCGGTTCCAGAATGAGATCGCAGAGAAATATCCGGGCAATTTTGATAAAGTAAAGAAAATGGCCATCATCTACGACGGCCAGGTGAAGATGGCACATCTTGCTATCGCCGCAGGATTTTCTGTCAACGGTGTGGCAAGGCTCCATACGGAGATTCTGAAAAATCAGGAGCTCAAAGATTTCTATGAGATGATGCCGGAGAAATTTAACAATAAGACAAATGGTATTACCCAGAGACGCTTCCTGCTTCATGGAAACCCGCTGCTGGCAAACTGGGTAACGGAGAAGATCGGGCAGGGCTGGATCAAAGATCTGGAACAGCTGGATAAACTGACCCCCTATGCAGAAGATGCCAGGGCAAAACAGCAGTTTATGGATATCAAGCACCAGAACAAGATCCGTCTCGCCAAGTATATCAAAGAGCATAATGGCGTGGACGTAGATCCGAATTCCATCTTTGATGTCCAGGTGAAACGGCTGCATGAATATAAGCGCCAGCTTCTCAACATCCTCCATGTGATGTATCTGTACAATCAGCTCAAGGAAAATCCAGAGCTGGATATGGTGCCTCATACTTTTATCTTTGGCGCCAAGGCATCCGCAGGATATCGTCGTGCCAAGGCGATCATCAAGCTGATCAACAGTGTGGCAGATGTGGTGAATAACGACGCTTCTATCAAAGGAAAGATCAAGGTGGTATTCATCGAGAACTACCGCGTCAGCAATGCCGAGATCATCTTTGCGGCAGCCGACGTCTCCGAACAGATTTCCACAGCAAGTAAGGAAGCTTCCGGTACCGGAAATATGAAGTTTATGCTGAACGGCGCTCCAACTCTTGGAACCATGGACGGCGCCAATGTGGAGATCGTGGAAGAGGTTGGGGAAGAAAATGCCTTTATTTTCGGCCTCTCTTCCCAGGAAGTCATTGACTTTGAGCACAACGACAAATATAAACCAAGAGAGATCTACAACACGGACGAAGAGATCCGCAAGGTTGTTGACCAGCTGGTTGACGGTACCTACGGTGATCCTGAGCTGTTCCGTGAGCTCTATTCCTCTCTTTTGGATTCCAATGGATATGAGCGGGCTGACCAGTATTTTATCCTGAAAGATTTCCGCTCCTATGCAGAGGCGCAGAAGAAGGTGGACGCTGCATACCGCGACAAAGAGGCCTGGGCAAAGATGGCGCTTCTCAATGTGGCAAAATGTGGAAAGTTCTCCTCTGACCGCACCATCGAGGAGTACGCAAAAGAGATCTGGAAGCTGGAAAAAGTGACATTATAAATAAAGATTTATTTCAAGATCCCAAAGCCATAGAGCAGAGACGATAACTGTTTTGTGGTTTTGGGATTTTTGTGTGTAATATAAGTTGAAAAGCACGTTTTTCTTTTTCTGGATGCCTAAAGTGTTCCATTTAATGTCTAAGGTTGCTTTAGGAGAAAATACGGTTTATAAGAAAAGTAAAAAAATGGCGTTATTTGTTGGATTCAGTAATTTTAACTGAAGTTGTTTCATATAAAGGCTGTATTTTAGACAAAAAATGATACACTTCGCGCAACAGGAATTAAAAAGAGTAAAGATTTGTGATATGTTGCAGATAAAACAAAACACGAAAGGAGGAAAAATGTATTCAAAGATTATTGCAGTTCTATTGAACAGCGTATTTGGGGTATGTCTAAGCTATACTGCTATTGCTTTATGGTTTATGCTGAAAAGCAATTTCGTTACAGAGGGTAAATTTGTAGTAGAATTTACAGTGTATAACATTGTATGGCTGGGGTTAGATATCGCGTACAACATAACAAGATATCAAAAACAAGGTGATGGTCTATTCTTTTGGATGTCTATCATACTACCACATGTACTAATTATTTTGATATTGATGGGGGTGATAATAATGTTCTTTTAGCATAATGACATTAAATG
>CAMTDY010000157.1 GCA_947070915.1 uncultured Roseburia sp. | reverse complement strand
TATAATACCTGGGACGACGCCGGATGCAACCCGGGAGCCGGATATGGGGCCAGATGTGAAGCCGGATATAACACCGGATACAATACCTGGGACGACGCCGATGGAAGTGGTTTCTCCAGATGAACTACAGGAAGGCCAGGGAATTTCCCAATGGATCCAGTTGTTCGATAACTGGCAGGAGAGAAAATCTGTCAGAGACGGGTCCAGTGTGCGTCGGCCAGGCAGAGTTAAGATCAAGGAGGCAAAGCGCAAGAAAAAGAAGATCTACATCCGATGGAAAAAGACAGGTGGAGCGGTGGGCTATCAGGTACTGTGTTCACCGAAGCGTTCCATGAAAACAGCGGTCAAAAGAAAAAATGTCCGCAAAATGCGGACAAGTTTCAAATGGAGATATTCCCCAAAATGCTATGTAAAGATCCGGGCATATTCCACAAGTGGAAAGAAAAAACTTTATGGAAAATGGAGCCAGATACGCCGGGTGAAAGGATAATACAGGTTATTCATTATCCAGAAAACGCATTTTGCTGTTTGCAGATTTGGCAACTTCACCGATGAAAGCACCCTGTATGTTTTTGGAATGTACACAGTTGGCACAGTAATTTCCAAAACGGATCGGTACGCCGCAACTTTTGCAGTGTATGAATACGGAAGAATTTTCCGGTATTTCTACTCTGCCTAACCGGAGATACTCTCCGATCTTTGACTTGCGGACCCCGGTATTTGCAGATAATTCAACGGCATTGGTAGGGCCGTTTTCATCGAGATATTTTTTTATCTTACCAAAATCATTATATTGTTCACTGCCACATTTTTCACATACGTATTTTCCAGCATATTTATATTGCATTAAAATATGGCATTCAGGGCACCAGAACTGCGAATCATCGGAATAACGTTCGTCTTTAAGTTTTATTTTTTTATCAGCCATTGTGCCACCTCCTACATTGTCTAATTAGAGTTTACTAAAATCAGAAAGAAATTGCAATACATATTCCAAAGGAAAAGTATTTTTTTGTGGGGAAAGTAAAAAGGCTGCTCAGCGGAGCAGTCTTTTTATGGAAAGGGAATATAATTCACTGCTTTGCTCCTTCCAGTTATTACATATTTTTACTGCATCTTCTTCTGTTGGCACGGATAGTTTTGTCTCAAACAGGATATGATTGTTTTCCCGGAGAGAACAGGTGGCGATATATTCGCCGTGATCCTGAAGGGTGTAGTCGCTGACCACCGTAAGCCGTTCCATGATCGGAAGATTGTTTTTCTCCAGATACTCATCGATTTCCTGCCGGATTTCCGGAGAAAGGCTGGAAATAAATAAGTCCAGGGTTTCTCTTCCCGCATCGGTAATGCTGTAAAAAGAGGTGTTATAGGTGGCCGAACAGGATATGAATTCTGCCTCCAGCAGTTCGGCAAAAGCATTTTGCACATTAAAATAATTGGTATAGCCCCGGTCTGTTATATAATCTGAGATTAGATTAAGGGTCATGGGGGATTCTACCTGGTTGAGGGTATACAGGATGATCAGTTTGTAGATGGTAAAGGCCTCTTTCATCAGGCGTTATACTCCTTTCCCTGCCAGATATTCCGGATCTTAAGCTGGCGGTGGATCTCATTGAGCACCTGCCGTTTGTGTCGGCTCCATTCAGGAGCGATGAGCAGGTTTCCAGGTCCGTCCCCGGTCAGACGATGGATGATAACATGTTCTGGCAATATGGAAAGGGAGCGGAGTACGATCTGTATATATTCCTCCTGGGACAGTGCCCTGAATTCGTGATTCCGGTACATATCTGCCAGAACTGTATTTTTTAATATATGCAGCAGTTGTATTTTTATCCCGTCGGACAGGTTTCCCACATGGGAAACTGTTTCAAGAAAATCTGATCCAGTCTCATGAGGCAGGCCGGCGATGACATGAGTGACCACTTCGATACCAATAGATTTTAAAGATTCTACAGCTGTATCGTAGATTTTCAGAGGATATCCACGGTGGATCAGTTCTGCGGTGGATTCATGAATGGTCTGCAGGCCCAGTTCTACTATAACGGGCTTGATCCGGCGGCATTCTTCTAGAAGTTTCATGACCTCTGCTGGCAGACAATCTGGCCGGGTGGCGATGGAGAGCATGACCACATCCGGATGTTCCAGAGCTTCCATGTACATGGGACGAAGGATCCCTGTCGGCGCATAGGTATTGGTAAAAGACTGAAAATAAGCGATAAATCGATTTCCAACCTGTTTTCGTTCCGACAGGCCGCGGATGCCGTTGTCAATCTGTGTCCGGATAGAACTGGTCCGGGGAGAAGCGAAATCGCCAGAGCCGGTTCCACTGCAGAAGATACAGCCTCCCCGGCCAAGGGTTCCGTCCCGGTTGGGACAGGTCAGTCCGCTCTCAAGGGATACTTTATATACTTTTTCACCATAACGCCGTTTCATCTCATAATCCAGCGAGTGGTAGGGTTTTTCACCCCAGAGCTGTTTCATCATGAATATGTTCTTTCACTGCCTGGCTGACAATGTCCGCGACGCGGGGATCGAAAGCCTCCGGCATAATATTGTTTTCATTTAATTCATTTTCGGGAACCAGGGATGCGATAGCAAGGGCAGCAGCCAGTTTCATTTCTTCCGTGATCTGGGAAGCATGCCCCTCCAGGGCGCCTTTGAATATTCCGGGAAAGGCAACGACATTGTTGACCTGGTTGGGGAAATCCGATCTGCCGGTTCCCACTACTTTTGCGCCGGCTTTTTTGGCGACGTCCGGCATGATCTCCGGAACCGGATTTGCCATAGCAAAGAGGATGGCGTCCTGGTTCATAGAGGATACCATCTCTGGAGTGACGATGTTGGGAGCAGAAACGCCCACAAAAATATCCGCGCCCACGAAGGCATCTGCCAGGGTGCCGGATTTTCCTTCCAGATTGGTAACTTCCATCATTTCCTTCTGCATCCAGTTCAATTCGGGTGTCTGTTTGTTGAGGATCCCGGATCTGTCACACAGTGTTACGCGGGGAAAGCCGTATTTTAAAAGCAGGCGGCTGATGGCGATACCAGCAGATCCGGCACCATTTACAATGATCTTACAATTTTCTTTTTTCTTCCCTGTTACCTTCAGGGCATTGATGATGCCGGCAAGAACGACGATGGCAGTTCCGTGCTGATCGTCGTGGAAGACAGGGATATCCAATAGTTCCTTGAGACGGTTTTCTATCTCAAAACACCGGGGGGCTGATATATCTTCCAGATTGATCCCTCCAAAAGCCGGTGCAATATTTACTACGGTTTTTATGATCTCTTCGGTATCCTGGGTGTCCAGACAGATGGGGAAGGCATTGACACCGCCGAATTCCCGGAAAAGGACAGCTTTTCCTTCCATTACTGGCATTGCCGCCTCTGCGCCGATATTTCCCAGACCGAGAACGGCGCTTCCGTCGGAAACGACGGCGACAGTATTTGCTTTGATCGTATAATGATAGGCTTCTTTTTTATCTTTAGCTATGACCTTACAGGGTTCTGCAACCCCCGGCGTATAAGCGATGGCAAGGTCCTCCCTGGATTTAACCTGGCATTTGGGGGTGACATCAAGTTTTCCGTTCCATTCTTTATGTAAGGCAAGTGCCTTTTCCTCATAACTCATAGTGATCCTCCGTTTTGTGAAACTCCAAATTTACCTCATTTATTCTACCACTTTTAATATGTAAAAACAATATCAAAAAAATCTTCTTTAGTTTTCCAAAACTACTTGTGCTTTTTTATATTAATGGTACAATAGAGTATAATTAGAAAATTTTGAGAGGAAGGTTTGTCAGATGACATTAGAGCAAGCGAAAAGGAAGCTTTCTGCCTCCGGTCAGGAACATTTGCTCCGCTATTGGGATGACTTGGATGAAGAACAGAGATCTTATCTGCTGGAACAGATTGAAGGACTGGATACGGATCTTCTGAAGCTGGTTCAGAAGGATCCCGGGGAGACTCCGAGAGGAAAACTGGAACCTCTGGGGGCAGTGACGATCGGCGAAATACAGAAAAACAGGCAGAGGTATGAGAGCATTGGGATCCGGGCTTTGAAAGAAAACCGTGTGGGTGCTGTGCTTCTGGCAGGTGGCCAGGGAACGAGACTGGGGCTGGATAAGCCGAAAGGAATGTTGAATGTAGGGGTGGAGAAAGAGCTGTATCTTTTTGAGCAGTTGATCCATAATATGCTGCATGTGGTGGATAAAGCGGGAAAATGGATTCCGCTGTTCATCATGACAAGTGAAAAAAATCATAAAGATACGGTTGATTTTTTTGAGGAAAAAGGTTATTTTGGATATGAGAGAACGTGTGTGTATTTTTTCGTTCAAAAGATGGCGCCATCCGTAGGGTATGATGGCAGAATCCTCATGGAAGAAAAATATAAGATCTCATCTTCACCAAATGGCAATGGCGGCTGGTTTAATTCTCTTGCCAGTGCTGGTCTTTTGGACAAGATTTCTGAACTGGGGATAGAGTGGCTCAATGTATTTTCTGTGGACAATGTTCTACAGAAGATTGCAGATCCGGTGTTTGTGGGTGCTGTTATCGAGAATGGCTGTGTCTGCGGTTCCAAAGTTGTGGCAAAGGCGGATCCGAATGAAAGAGTCGGTGTGCTGTGCCTGGAGGATGGGAAGCCTTCCATCGTGGAATATTATGAGATGACAGATGAGATGATCCACTCACGGGACGAAGAAGGAAAGCTTCTGTATAATTATGGAGTGATTCTTAATTACCTTTTCAATGTAGAGGTTCTCACACGGATTATGAATCAAAATCTTCCTACTCATATAGTGGAGAAAAAAATCCCTTATATTAATGACAATGCGGAATATATAAAACCAGAGGAACCAAATGGATACAAGTTTGAGACCTTAGTATTGGATATGATACATATGATGGATAACTGCCTTTCTTTTGAAGTGATAAGAGACAGGGAATTTGCGCCGATCAAAAACGCAACGGGTGTGGACTCCCTGGAAAGTGCGAGAGAACTTATGAAAAAGAATGGGATTGAATTTTAACTGCCGAAACATTCGGGATGAATTAAGGTTATGAATTGTGTTTGGCTTTCAGAAAGGACAGAAAGAATGGATTTAGCAAGATTATCATTGAAGGAACTTCGTGAAATGGCGAAGGAAAAAGGGTTGTCCGGTGTGTCTGGTCTGCGGAAGGGAGATCTGGTGCATGAGCTGGAAAAATTAACACGATCCGATGCCCGGACGGCAGTTCCGTCAGAGGAGCACCCAAAGAGAGAAAGAGCTGTCAGGAGATCTGAGGGAAGTGTGGCTCAGACAGCGGAAAAGGAAGAGAATAAAAAACAGGCATATACATATGTTCCCAATCACGGGGACAGAGGACATGCCAGAAATGGCAGTTTCAGCGCAAACCGCAGTGAGAACCGGCAGGATAACCATATGGAACAGCAGGAGAGCCAGCCCCTTCGTACCATTGAGGACGTGGTGAAGGCAGGATTGATCACCATCGCCAAGGACCGTCAGGTATCCGACGTCCATCCCAGGGAGATCAAAGAGCTGGACAGCGGTATCACCAAGAGGGGAATTTTAGAGATCATGCCGGAGGGGTATGGTTTTATACGCTGTGACAATTTCCTTCCCGGGGAAAATGATGTCTATGTCTCGCCGGCATTTCTCAGAAGATTCGGGCTGCGTACTGGGGATATTGTAGAGGGAAATATCCGGGTAAAGACCCAGAATGAGAAGTTCAGTGCACTTTTATATATGAAAAGCGTCAACGGCCGTCCCATTACCTATCTTGCCCGCAGGCATAAGTTTGAAGATCTGACACCTATCTTTCCCAATGAAAGGATACATTTGGAGACACCGGGTTCTGGCGTATCCATGAGGATGCTGGATCTGATCGCTCCTATCGGAAAAGGCCAGAGGGGGATGATCGTATCCCAGCCTAAAACTGGTAAGACCACTCTGTTAAAGCAGGTAGCAAGTGCCATCACCAGAAATTATCCGAAGATGCATCTTTTGATCCTGCTTATCGACGAGCGCCCGGAGGAGGTCACGGATATCAAAGAATCCATCGAGGGAGAACGGGTTGAGGTAATTTATTCTACCTTTGATGAACTTCCGGAAAATCATAAACGGGTTTCGGAAATGGTGATTGAGAGAGCCAAACGTCTTGTGGAGGGCGGTGATGACGTGGTGATCCTTCTTGACAGTATCACCCGTCTTGCCAGAGCTTACAACCTCACGGTCACCCCCAGCGGGCGGACCCTTTCCGGAGGTCTTGATCCGGCGGCCCTGCATATGCCAAAGCGTTTCTTTGGTGCGGCAAGGAATATGAGAGAGGGCGGAAGCCTTACGATCCTTGCCACGGCACTGGTGGATACCGGAAGCCGGATGGATGACGTGGTATTTGAAGAATTTAAGGGAACCGGTAATATGGAACTGGTTCTTGACCGCCACTTGTCGGAAAAACGTGTATTTCCGGCGATCGACATACAGAAGTCGAGTACCCGGCGGGAAGATCTTCTGCTGAGCCAGAGTGAGCTGGAAGCAGTGTTCCTTATGCGCAAGGCACTGGGAGCAAATTCAAATACAGAGAGCAATCTGGAGCAGATCATCAATTTGTTCCGCAAAACAAAAAATAATAAGGAATTCATCGAGACAATAAAAAAAATCAAGCTTCATTAAAAGCACTTGCATTTTAAAAAAAATTGTGATACAATGAAAAAGCTGTTTTTGAATATTGAAAAATTTAGTAGTGAGGTGAAAATACATGAGAGAGGGAATCCATCCAGAATATTTTCAGGCAAAGGTTGTGTGCAACTGCGGAAATGAGTTTACGACTGGTTCAACCAAAGAAGATATTCACGTTGAAGTATGTTCTAAATGCCATCCATTCTACAC
>CAMTDY010000156.1 GCA_947070915.1 uncultured Roseburia sp. | reverse complement strand
ATTCTAATATCCTCCACCCTTTTTCCTCTGAAAAATCCAACTGATAGCTATAGATATACGCCACATATTTGTCCCTTGCCTTCCTTTGTGCCCACTTCTGTGCCTGACCAATATTTGACGTCAAATAAAAACCTTTCCCAAAATCTTTAAAACCTCGAGCATACTTAAAATCAAAAGTATTAAATTCCTGATCTGTACCATGATATAAACGTTTAATAGAAGCTAATTTCATTTTAATTCTCCTTTTCACAAATTATATCATCATATTCTTTATTGGTCAATATACTTTTATTAACTCTTCACCACTTCCTTCTCACATGGGGACAATACCCCTTCTTCCTCACCGCCCGCACTGCCACATAACAGCCGCACTGTCCGCAGAGCCCGCTGCGAAGCTCTGGACAGGTGTCACAGATCAAAAGCCTTCTCTCGTGCTCCTCGGGAGATACCTTGTCTTCCTCTGGAATATTGGCGATGTAATCCTCCAGCTTGATCCGTTCCTTTTCCAGCATCTCCTTTGTCCACATACATTTGCGGCAAAATGGTATCTGTTTTCCCATGATCCCCCTCATTTCTCGAATGCTTTGCGAGCAAGCTCACTAGTATTCTCAATTTCTCCTGGCGTAAATTATAGGGCGGCACAGACCGCCGCCCCACGCAATAAGATCCATTATTTCAAAATCAGTGTCACCACACTGCATGGCGGCATTTTCACTGACAGGCAGCCCTCTGCCAGGGAAGTGCCGTCAAATTCTACCGGCTTCACCACGTCTTCCTTCTCAAAGGAATTGAAATCGTCCACCTTTCCGGTGAGGATCCTGCCGCTCACAGAGGAAAATTCTCCCACTACATCTGTAGAAATCTCAATCTCCTCGGAGAGGGAGGCATTGGCCAGGGTAACGGTCAGCTCGCCTTTTTCATTGATGGACGCAGAAGAAGAAATCAGCGGAATGCTGTGGCCTTCGCATTCTTCCACCGGAGTATCCACAAAACAGTCTACAAGTGTAGCATTCTGGTGGCCTTTGTACATCTCAAACACGTGATAGGTCGGTGTCTTCACGATTTTAGCACCTTCAGTTAGGATCACTGCCTGGAGTACATTTACTACCTGGGCAATGTTTGCCATGGCGATGCGGTCACAGTGACGGTTGAAGATATTCAGGTTCAGTGCCGCTACCATGGCATCCCGCATCGTATTCTGCTGATACAGAAATCCCGGATTCGTCCCCTCTTCTACCTGGAACCAGGTGCCCCACTCGTCCACGATCAATTTAACCTTGTGCTCCGGATCGTATTTGCTCATGATCTCCAGATGGCGGTCGATCATCTCCTCCATGCGCAGTGTCAAATCAATGGTCTCATAGTACACCTCCGCATCAAACTGCGTCGCCTTGCTCTTGGTCTCCCAGCCACAGGGCACGGTGTAGTAGTGCAGGCTGATGGCATCAGCAAAACGGTCGCCGATGATACTCATAAGTTTATCCGTCCACTCATAATTGGCCCCGTCCGGTCCGCAGGCGATCTTATACAGTTTATTATCGCCGTAGTCCCGGCAGTATGTTTGGTATCTGCGGTAAATATTGGCATAGTACTCCGGCGTCATATTGCCGCCACAGCCCCAGTTTTCATTTCCCACACCAAAATATTTTAATCTCCAGGGCTCTTTTCTACCGTTTTTCTGGCGCAGCTTCGACATCGGCGACTCTCCGTCAAATGTCATGTACTCGATCCATTCTGACATCTCCCGTACGGACCCGCTGCCCACATTTCCATTTATGTAGGGCTCACAACCCAGCTGGTCACAGAGTTCAAAAAACTCATGGGTTCCAAAGCTGTTATCTTCAACCACACCGCCCCAGTGGGTATTGATCATGCGCTTTCTGTTCTCCTTCTCGCCGATCCCATCCATCCAGTGATACTCATCGGCAAAGCAGCCACCCGGCCAGCGAAGCACCGGTATCTCCAATTCCTTCAAAGCCTCTACCACATCGTTTCTCATGCCATTTGTGTTAGGGATCTCAGAATCCTCTCCCACAAAAATTCCCTCATAGATACATCTTCCCAGATGCTCCGAAAAATGACCGTAAATCTCCTTGTTGATCCTTCCCATTTTACGTTTTGCATTGATCGTTCCTGTAGCTTTTTTCATGGTAATATCCTCCTAAATATATTATTTTCTACAATACTGGACATCTTGCCCCTTTTTGCAGCCCTTCGGACTACTTCCGCAGACGGAATCTTCATTCCTGGTCAAAATAGCCCTTATACTGGACGTCATATTTCCCATCGGGAAACATTTCATGGTAGAGGGCGATAAAATAGTCGTCCGTCATGCTGGAAATAAAATCTACCACAATCTGATTCGGATCTTCTTTCCTGTATTCTTCTAAAGACCGTTTATTTCCCGGCGGGTAGTCCATATGATGGCGGTACAGGATCGAATCCTCATCCTGCCTCTGCGCCTGATCCAGAAGCTCCTCATATACTTCCTCAAACATCGGTTTGACATTTTCTTCATACAGGGAATCTACCTGGGGATTTTTGTATATCTTTTGATAATTCTCGCTTTTTGCCCGGGAGAATGCCTCATAATACTCCGGATCCATACAGATATAATCTTTGCCATAGCTTCTTTCGATGATGTTTACCGTCATATTATTGATGATCTCAGCGTTGTTTCTCCCGATACGGTCCGCGGAAAATATTTCTCCCCCAGGGAGCACTTTCACCTTCTGGGCATCCTGCCTGTCCTTTCCCAGATAAGCGATTATGTCGCTGATCCGCATGACACAGCCCTCCAGCGTAGAGGGAATCTGCCGTTTGTTCGCCTCCGGATCCGTATAGCAGGCCTCCACCCTCCGGTCAAACTCCTCAAAGGATGTCAGAGACACCGGCCGGTATTCCTGCATCTCCATCTCTCCGTTGTGGCAGAGGATACCGTCCAGTACCTGAAGGCTGATATTCCAGCGCACCAGCCGGTCCAGAACCCGGACACTCTGCACGTTGTGATTAAAATAACGCCCTGTGTGACGGTGATATAACTCATTTAGAAAACGCTCTCCCGCATGGCCAAAAGGGGTGTGGCCGATGTCATGTCCCAGGGAGATCGCCTCGATGAGATCGGTATTGAGCCCAAGTCCCCTGCCGATATTTCTAGCGATCCGCGACACCAGCTGTACATGCAGGGCACGGCGGGAAATATCATCATTCCGGTAGGCGGAAAGCACCTGAGTCTTATCGGAATAGCGGTTGTAATAGGGATTGTGCAGGATCCGCTCCGTGTCTCTCACAAAGGCAGGACGCCACAAATTCGCCTCATCGTGGTCTCTCCGCCGCCGGACGGCATTTTCATCTGCAAAGGCACAGGGATTTACCCAGTGACGCCTTCGATCCTCCCGGATACGCTCCTGAAGCTCCTTACTGAGCCCATGGTAAGCCGCCATATGTATCACCTCACTATCGCAATTTATGAAGTACCTCCTCAAAACACACTCCATCTGTCTCCGGTATATCAAATCTCTCTGTCACCCGGATACACTCCTGGACAAAAGCTGCCGCCTTGCGGACAGAGGTCTCAAAATCCACCCCGTTGACACAGTCAGCGGCAATAATGGAGGAGAAAATGTCGCCGGTGCCGGATCGCACCTTCCCCACCCTCTTCTGCCGTAACAGCTTACACTCTCCAGGAACCTCACTCACCGCATTGGAGATAAACTGCCCGGAGTCCAGTCCGGATACCACGATCTTCTTTGCTCCCAGCTCCCGCAGACGCGCCATCATCTCCAGCAGTTCTTTCCGCTGCCAGTCTTTTTCCTTAAAAGGCATTCCCGTGAGCATACAGGCTTCTGTGACATTGGGCGTGAGAATATCGGCATACTCTACCAGATGCTTCATCTTGTCACACATTTCCTCCGTATAAGTGGGATAAGCCTTTCCATTTTCCCCCATAACCGGATCGATGATCACCTGGGTTCTCTCATCCCGGAACTGGTGAATAAATTCCCGCAGGATCTCGATCTGTTCCGCCGACCCCAGAAATCCGCTGGCAATGCCCTCAAAATGAAGATCCAGTTTTTTCCACTCTTTCATATACCGCGGCATTTTATCCGTAAAATCCTCATAATAATACGAGGGAAAACCCGTATGGTTGGAAAATATGGACGTTGGCAGCAAACATGCCTGTACCCTCATATGGGAGATCACCGGAAGGGAGACAGCGGCAGAACATCTTCCAAAACCCGATATATCATTGATGACTGCTATTTTTTTCTGTTTATTGTGCGACATTGCTTCCACTCCTGTATTTTTGAAAAAATCCCCTGGTTTCCTTCACAACTACGCCGCCCAGGGCAAACAGCGCGATCATATTCGGTATGGCCATCAGACTGTTAAATATATCTGCTATGGTCCACACCGCAGCCACCGTCATATACGGCCCGATGAATACCGCAGCAATGTAGAGCCATCGGTATACTTTTACCACTTTCCGGCTTCCCGACAGATATTCCAGACACCGCTCCGAATAGTAATCCCAGCCCAGAATTGTCGTAAAGGCAAAAAATACGAGACAGAGCATCAAGACAAAGGAAGCCGCCTGCGCCGGAATCGGCAGACCGTTCTGAAAAGCATAGGTGGTAACCTGAACTCCTTCCAGTCCCTCTACGCGCCAGGCCCCGGTAAGAACGATGGAGATCCCCGTCATGGAACAGATAATGATCGTATCAATAAAGGTACCTGTCATGGACACAAGCCCCTGTCTCACAGGTTCCTTCGTCTGGGCTGCCGCCGCTGCGATGGGCGCCGATCCCAGTCCCGCCTCGTTAGAGAAGATCCCCCTGGCAACTCCCTTCTGTACCGCAACAATCATGCTTCCCACGACACCTCCTGTCACGGCAGAGGGATCAAACGCTCCCCGCAGGATCTCCCCCACAGCCGCCGGGATCTCTTTGATATTGCACACCATAAGGATGATACAGAACAACACATAAGTTACAGCCATCACCGGTACCACCACCTGGGACACGCTGGCAATCCTGCGGATGCCCCCGATGACCACAAGTGCCACACAGATGGCAAGAAGAACCGAAGAAATAACAACTGTCCAGGAGTACTCGCCCAGACCGGGAATGTCTACTGTATGTAAATGATCCGGATCAAAAAATCCCTGGATCGCCGATGAAATACCATTAACCTGGGAAAATGTCCCAATCCCAAAAAGCCCTACACAGGCACCAAAGAAAGCAAATATCTTTGCCAGCGGCCGCCACTTTTTCCCCATTCCCAATTCGATGTAGTAAAAAGGTCCCCCCAGCACATGGCCGTCTTGATCCACCGTCCGGTACTTTACTGCGAGAAGACCTTCCGCATATTTGGTTGCCATGCCAAAAAGAGCCGCCGTCACCATCCAGAAAAGGGCGCCCGGTCCCCCCAGGCAGATCGCCGTCGCCACTCCCACAATATTTCCTGTACCGATAGTGGCAGAAAGAGCCGTACACAGTGCAGCAAAAGACGTGACTTCCCCGGCCCCTCCCTCTTCATTTTTTACCATCCACCTGAGTGCCAGAGGCAGCCTGCGCAGCTGCAGGAAGCCGAGACGGAATGTCAGATACAGGCCTCCGGCAAGGATCAGAACCATGAGTGGAACACCTGTTATAAAATCATTGACCGCTACTAGAACATGATTGATCTCTGACAACATAATTCGTATGTCCTCCTAAGTAATCAGCTACAAAAATAATAACGATTTTATGAAAAAAAGTCAAGCCAAAGCAAAATACTACTTCCAATTTTATGAAACATTTGTTATACTTAGCTCATGGGATTTAATAAGGAATATATGATGAAAGGATACAACAGAGAGAATGGGGGGACCTTTTATGATCCGGGAAGTAGATTACGCTACATATGCCGTTGATCATCGCGATAATCTTCGCATTATCAGTTTTAACGATTATTTCACAAAACTTACAGGCTTTACCGCCCAGGATGTCTATACCGGTAAAATGACATTACAGGATCTGATTCCTCCCGATATTTGGGAAGAATACATGATAGCACTAAACCGTGCTTCAAAGACCGGCGATGGCTCCGGGTATTTTGAACATCCAATTCTTTGTAAAGATGGCAGCAGCCTGGTAGTACTCTGCTATGGAAAACTTCGGGAAGACGGCTCCGACATCAGTGATATCCTTATCACAGATATCACAAGCCATATTGAGGCTCATAATGCAGTGGTCCAGCAGGAAAAGGAACTCCGCCTGCTACTGAAGAAATTAAGCTTTATTTCAGAGAGAAAAGAAGAATATACAGTGGACTATAATTATACTACTGACCATTTTGACATTACCATTATCAAGAATGGCGAAGCCAAAAACATATACTCCGTGGACAACTATCTGGAGAATCTTTACCAGATACCGACGATTCATCCGGATGATCTGGAAGACTATGCCAACATCCTGCGTGAACTGCCGAATCAAGATGAAGGTTTTGCTTTTGATTTCCGGAGTTCACTGTTTACTGAGAATAAGTTCTGCTGGTACCGTACTACCTACGCCCCGTATTATGATAAAGAAACAAATGAGACACATATCATCGGCCGGATCGTAAACATCGATGAAGAGGTTATGAGAAACCAGGAATTAAAAAGACAGGCGCAGATCGACACGCTGACTTCCCTTTATAACCAGGGAACCTCCCGCAATAAAATAGATGAAATTGCCCTTATGAATCCAGAAAACTGTATCAATGCCTTTATTATCATGGATCTGGATAATTTCAAACACGTCAATGATAATTACGGACATATCCGGGGAGATGATGTTTTAAAACATGTGGGAAAAACATTACGGCAGTTTTTCAAATTTGGAACAGACATCATCGGGCGCCTTGGAGGC
>CAMTDY010000155.1 GCA_947070915.1 uncultured Roseburia sp. | reverse complement strand
AGGGTGTTCCAAAACTATGTTTCTGCAGCCATAGTTTAATGGACACCCTTTTAGCTGGCTCGACGGAGCTAAGTTGATAGAATCATTCTAAAATAAATTTTGCGATCTCTACTTTATTCATGCTGTAAAGATGGATGCCGTCCACTCCGTGTTCCAGCAGCTGTTCCATCTGTTTTTTGGTGAATTCCAGACCTGCCTTTTTCAAGTCTTCCGGTGAATCTTTATATGCTTTGATCTGTGACATCAGGCTATCCGGTACTTTTGTTCCGGATAATTCAATAATGTTTTTGACCTGCCCGGCTGACGTGACAGGCATGAGTCCCGGCAGGATCGGGACTGTGATGCCGGCTTTTCTGGCACGGTCCACAAAACGGAAAAACGTATCATTGTCATAGAAAAGCTGGGTGATGAGGAAATCCACCCCTGTATCCACCTTAATCTTAAGGTTGGCGATGTCTTCTTCCAGCGAAGAGGCTTCCTGGTGGACTTCCGGATAGCAGGCCCCGGCCACACTAAATGGAAAAGTGGTCTTGATATCCTGGATCAGATCGGAAGCATGTTTATAGTATCTGGCGGCAAACTGTTCATCACTCATTCCCCTTGGCTGGTCGCCGCGGAGCCCCAGAATATTCCGGATGCCGTTCCGGTACAGGTTAGTGAGAAAGTTCGTAAGAAACAGCCTGTCTGGAATAGCAGCACAGGTGAGATGGGTAAGCGCCTCGATGCCGCACTGATTTTGTATGTAAGACGCAATGGCAAAGGTATTCTCGGAAGTAGTTCCCCCAGCGCCATAGGTTACGCTGATAAAATTGGGGTGAAGCTCCTTAAACTGGTCCAGGGCATCGTAAATTACGGATACATCCGTGTCTTTCTTAGGGGGGAATACCTCTAATGAATAAACTGGTCTGTTTTTATGAAATAAATCTTTGATCATGTGGGTAGTCCTTTCTATAAAAAAACCTTATAAACGACAGCAATCTGCCATTTATAAGGTAATCGCCACAGGGGCACTAGGAATCGAACCCAGCTCTGGAGTTTTGGAGACTCTTATTCTACCGATGAACTATGCCCCTAAATCACTTACTTTCCTATAATACAATATTTTAATAGAAAAGTCAATCTTAAATTACAAAATGACTTGTGAATTCATTATAAAAGATTCATGGATCTGAGTATAAAGATCCAGAAAGTCAGGCTGACGGAGGAGAGTAAAGTGGTCAGTACAATGATGCTGCTGGTAAGAACCGTGTCGTTGCCGGTGTTTTTCGCCATGATATAACAGGAGACAGTGGCAGGAGATCCCAGCATGATCAGGATTCCCATGAGTTCCTGGCTGCGGTAGCCGAGAAAGACCGCCACGGGAAGGAACAGAGAACAGATGCCGAAAAGCTTGATCAGGGTGGCCAGTACCGTCAGTTTTCGCTTGCGGAAAGCTTTCCTGCCTTCAAATCCGGCGCCGATGGATAACAGCGCCAGAGGGGAGGCAGTATCAGCCAGGTAATTCAGGCTTTTGTTAACGAAGGCAGGGAAATGAATACCGGAAAATGCAAAGGGAAGCGCCAGAAGTATTCCGAGCAGGATGGGGTTTTTGAAAATATTTTTTATTGTAGTGCGGACATCGGGTTTTTGGTCTTTATTTTGGCCTTTTAGCGTGAGTATGATCACTGCAAATATGTTAAACAGAGGGACGGCTCCCAGGATCATCAGAGGAGCCATGCCGGCGCCATCGTACATATTGTCGATAAAAGCCAGTCCCAGGATGGCGGCGCTGCTGCGATAAGAAGCCTGGATAAACGCTCCCTTTTCCGTCTCATTTTTCATAAAAAGTTCTGTCAGTCCCCAGATTATGAGAATGGCGGCAAGAGTAGAAAAGAAACAGAACATAAGATAGCCGGCATCAAAATTTTCCCGAAAATCATTTTCTGTCAGATCCTTAAAGACCAGGGCTGGAAGCGCCGCATAAAAAACATATTTATCCACGGATTGAATAAAATCATCCCCGATGATCCTGAGCCTGTACAGGAGTTTACCCAGAATCATGATTAAAAAGATGGGAAGGGTGGCATTGAGGCTGTAGGTAAAGTTATTCATAATGATTGGCTTCCTTTCTGGCGGCATTTATCTTTCTTCACAATTATAAACAGCAATCCAATGTTATGGCAAGAAAATTTTTGCCGGGATGTGAGAAGAAAGTTATAAAAAAGCGGGAATGCCATAGATTGTAATAAACAGATCATGGAGTTTCATATGGGAAAAAAAATCAGCTTGCTATTGGTGGCGTTATTGGCAGTGCTGCTCACTGCTGGTTGTGAAAAAGAGACAGAAAGCACAGAGAGAGGAAAGGACTGGGATTATACGGTGGTGGCAGTGAGGGACTGTCCGGAGGATTTTTTGAAAGAACTTGAGGAGAAAAAGGTAAATGCATTTCAGATGACTTACATGGATGGAGAGTATTTATATATCGCTCTTGGATACGGCGAGCAGGCTACCGGTGGATTCAGCATTGCAGTCCGCGGCCTGTATGAGTCCGGAGAGAAACTCTGTTTTGAGACAGAGCTGATGGGACCCGGAAAAGATGAAGTGGTAAAGGAAAAACCAAGTTATCCTTATGTGATCGTTAAAACAGAAAAAACAGACCGGGAGGTTTTGTTTGACTATTGAAAAAAGTAGAGTTATGAGTTATAATTAATGTACAAAAGAGGGCATGGAGGTGATAAGGTGAATCGTATTGTAAGCCGTATTCAGTCTGTTTTATACGAATGGCGCCATATGATCGGTATGGTGATATGGGATACGATTATCGGAATTTCTTTTGTCTGTGTGCTATATATTGCTTTGATGAATCTGGATAATTATCTTGCCAAGATCGGCCTGCTGGCATTGGTGGCTGCCGTTATTCTGGCTTCTATCGCTGTCAAGTATGGTTTGTTTTACCGGAACAGAGGACGGGACGATGTTACCGGTGGTAAGAATAAAAGAGAATTTGAGAGAGTGGCTTCCCTGCTTCTGAAGGGAGAGGGAGAATTTGTAGTGGTATATGCCAATATTGACCGTTTTAAACTGATCAATGACAGTTATGGGGACGACATTGGAGATATGGTGCTATGCAGAGTACATAAGATAATAGATGAAGAACTTCTCCGGTGGGACGAGACATCGGGAAGGATCATGGCGGATAATTTTGGTATGTTAATGCGCTATCATTCTCTGGAAAAACTGGATCACCGTTTGTCCAGGATCAATGACCAGCTTTCGCAGATCCTGGATGTGGACGGACAATCCTATGGAATTAAGATGTATTTCGGGGTGTATCTTGTAGAAGATAAAAGCACATCGGTGTCTGCCATGCTGGAGAGAGCCAATATAGCGTTGAAAAAAGTGGAGGGAGCGGGGCAGCATCTGGTTCATATGGGAGTTTATGACGATGCGGAGAGACGGCTTCTGGGCAGGGAAAAGGAACTTGAGATGAAGATGGAGCGCGCTCTTAAAAATGGTGAATTCGTGCCATACTTACAGCCCAAATATGAACTTGAGAATGAGACGATAGGCGGTGCGGAGGCATTGGTTCGCTGGATGGATCCGGTGGAGGGCATGATCTTTCCGAATGAATTCATCCCATTGTTTGAGAAAAATGGATTTATCGTGGAACTGGATCTCTACATGTTTGAGCAGGTGTGTAAGCTGGTTGAAAAATGGAATGCCAGCGGTTATCCGAAGATTCCGGTCTCCGTTAATATGTCCCGCGGGCATTTTTCTGTGCCCGGTTTCTTTAAGCGTTACCAGCAGATTCTTGAACGGTATGATATCCCGGAGAACACCATCGAGATTGAGCTTACGGAATCCTTGTTTTACAATGAAATGTCTATGCTGAAAGAGCTGATAAACAAGATTCACGATGCTGGCATGCTTTGTTCCATTGATGATTTTGGAAGCGGTTATTCCTCATTGAACATGCTGAAAGATGTGAAGGTGGATGCCCTGAAGCTGGATCGTGTATTTTTCAAAGAGGCGGAGGATGACCAGCGGGGGAAGAGTGTTATTAACAGCGTGCTTCATCTGGCGCAGAGCCTCAATCTCCGCACGATTTCCGAGGGCGTGGAGATACGCTCCCAGGTGGATTTCCTGAAGGAGATGGATTGTGATTACATACAGGGCTATGTATTTGCAAAGCCCATGCCGGTGACGGATTTTGAGCAGATTGCATTTGTCGAAGGAGCTAAATAAAATTCCAGCCATTGTGCTGGAAGATTACAGATGGAAAAGACTTCACAGACCGGATCAGTACGATTCTGACGATTTGTGAAGTCTTTTTGGATGCTCCTACTGGCGCAATCCGTGCCATCCGGCGAAAACAAAGGCCTAATAATACAGGCGTTTCCGGTTCCGATAGCGGTTCCGCCGGTAAAGGATTTCATGATAAAGAAGTATTTCTACCAGTTCGCGGATATGTTTATTGTCCATGGGAAAGGTTTCCGGAGATTTATCGTTGCATTTTCTCAGTATCTTATGTGCCAGCTGCTGGAGAGATATTTTATCCGGGTAGGAGTCAAATATAAAACTGCCGTCGTATTCCAGCTGGTCGCATTCGTCGTCGATCAATTCCTGGATGGGGTTGCATATGTCGGGATACAGGTACTTGAGGTAAGAGTAGTCATTTTCCATTTCCCAGAGTTTACCGGCTCCGAAGACGGGCTGCATGGAAGGGATGGCAGGCTGTCCGAACCAGTAATCCTGTGGGGGAAGTTCCATATGATTCATAAGCTGTTCCTTTCATTCTCTGTATTAATATTAGTATATGCCAGCGAGGCCGGATGTGATAAATTTGCCAGCGTCCTCTCTTGCCCTGCTGTGTTAACTGTGTTATGATGTAACGTACAGGGAATTTGATGATAAGGAGCATGGTTTCATATGGTTAAATATTTGTATAAGGCGGTTGTTCTAATGGTGGTTTTCGCTGCCGCCCTGTTTTTTTTCGGGCAGCAGCTTGAGAGTGATGTGTATGAAGAGGGAACTGTGGTAAACATGGGGAAGGAAAGTCTGCCCTATCTCACGCTGACTTCCCAGAATATAAAGATGAACCGGCTGTATGGCTACAATGGACCAATTGAAGATAACATTGTAAGGGAGTCCATAACTCCTCTGGACACGGGCAAAAAAATAAAGATCAATATCAGCAAGGGAGAGTTAAGGCTGTCCAAGCTTCATTATGATGTGGTGGACAAGTCCAGTGGTGATATTTATTATTCGGGAGATGTGAATGCCATCGATACAGGGGTACATGAACTGGAAATTTTTCTGGATTATAGTTTTAAGACCAGCACAGAATACATTTTATCCTTGACGGCGACCACAGATACGGGAAGAAAGGTTCATTATTTTACGCGGTTAAAATATTATACAGAGGATTCCAATCTATCCAGGAAGCTGCAGTTTGCCATGAAATTTCATGAGGATACTTTTAGTAAAGCCAAAGCAGAAGAGCTTGGGAGGTATCTGGAACCAGATGGCACGGCGTCCAACGATTCACTGGCTACGGTGAATATCAAGTCGGACAGTGATCTTGTCACATGGGGCAGGCTGTCGCCGAAGAAAGTTTCGGAGGCAGTTCCCGTGGTAAAAGAGTATAATATGGAGACGGCATGCTTTCAGCTGAATTATTTTGTGGAGGGAAAGACCTCATCTGGGAAAGAGACTTTTCGGGTGAATGAATTTTACCGGGTACGTTATGCTTCCGGCAACAGTTATCTGCTGAATTTTGAGCGGAGTATGGAAGCGGTATTCGATCCCGGTTTTACCAGTGTCCAGAAAAATCAGATCAAGATCGGCATAACCAACGAGACAGATATGGGGATTCTGGAACATGAGAAAACGCAGAATCTGTACTTTGCCAGAGGGGGGGATCTTTATCGCTATGATATGGATAAAAAGAAAAATTCTATTACAAAGCTCTATTCCTCCTTTAGTGAGAATGCATCTTATGAGTACCAGGAGACAGGAGAGCAGGGAATCCGCCTGTTAAAGACAGATGAAGAGGGAGACCTGTATTTTGCTGTGTATGGATACTTCCCCCGGGGCCAGTACGAGGGCAAGGTAGCCATCGTTCTTTATAAATATGATCTGGGGGAGAATAAATTATATGAGCTGGTCTATCTCCCCATGGATACGACCTACCAGCAGCTGAGACAGGACTTTAACAGCTATGGTTATGTCAGTGAACGAAATGTATATTATTTCATGGTGGCAAATGTGGTCTATTCTTATAATATGGAAGCCAGACGGCTCACAAAGATTGCGGAGAACGTCACAGACCAGGGCTTTAAGGTGATGCGCCACAGCAACTGCTATGTGTGGTCGGATTCTTTGGAAAAGGGATATGGCGAGGAGATCACGGTCTTCCATCTGGAGACAGAGAAAAAGACTGTTATTCCGAAAGCGGCGGAGGGGGAATATGTCCGCCTGCTGGGGGTGATCAACGATGACGTGATCTATGGTTATGTGAAAAAGAAGGATATCTCGGGCACAAAAGTAGGAGAGCCGCTGATCCCCTGTTATAAAATGGTGATCGCAGACAACGAGGGAAATGTATCAAAATCCTACAGCAGAAAGAAGCAATATGTTACGGATGTACGGGTGGAGGGAAATGTGATGACCCTGTCGAGAGTGAAGAAGGAAAAAGGCAGTGGTTTCCGTAAAATAGCGGATGACAGCATTCTGAACCAGGCGGAAGAGAAAGTTTCCGCCTATTCCCTGAAAACCAGAGTCACCTCTGCTACACTGACAGAGTGGTATATCGGATTCCCGCCTACCTTTGCCATTGACACGGTGCCAGACTATAAAGTGGCAGAGGATGAGCTGATAACTGGCGGGCGTTCGGTGCATCTGGATGACTTGAAGGTGCCTAAGTATTATGTATATGCCCTTGGAAAGATCACAGGGGCCTATGAGAATCCGGCGGAGGCGGTTCTCCGCGCAGATGAACAGATGGGAGTGGTGATCTCCGGCAGTCATAAGATCATGTGGGAGCGGAGCGGCAGCTTTCTGATGAACA
>CAMTDY010000154.1 GCA_947070915.1 uncultured Roseburia sp. | reverse complement strand
GTATTGTACCGGATCCGGACCGGAAAAAGTTCTTACACCTGGTTTACCACAGAGAAATAATATGTATTTTTGAATTCTTATTAAATAATGGTCAAAAAAACAACAGCAGTCTGGAAACTACTCCCAGACTGCTGTTGCCCGTATGTAATCAATATTTTAAAACTGTTTCATTCTGCGAATCAATTTGGCGTTCTCTCTTCTAATGATAAACGAAAACAGACAAATTTCCTACCCATATCTGAATTACTGCGATAGTTCCGCTTCCGATACTGATCAGGTACAAAATAACTTTCAGTCCGTTCCGTTTTTTATCCTTTGCAATTATCGCCAGTACGAAAGCGATGATTGAAATCAGCCAACAGGGCATATTCCCACACTCCTTTGTCATCATTCTGCCTTTTTGGATTGAAGAACACCTGCGATCCAAAAAACAATCCCAAGAAAAATAAACCATTCATATAAACTATAGTTTCCATCATAAGGCACTTCCTGTAGGTTTGTCAATTGTATTTTTCCAAGGACACTTACAAACTTCTCGCTGGAGAAGCGGTAGTTTGAGATTGCTGTGTACAGTATAATGATAAACATGGACGCCGTAATACTTTTTGTAAAATAATTCAGAAAATATGCCAGCCCTCCCATAAAGAAGGATATGATCACCAGATGTTCAAAGAGATAAAGAATATTTGGGGTAAACTGGTAGCCTACATCAACATAAAACAAGGGAATAAAACAAAGTACATTAACCAGCCAGAAAAAAACAGCGGTAAAGAAAGTTCCCCTACCCAGCAGCAGTACCTCTCTTCCATTTCCCTCCACATATTCTTTTACGATCATATAGATCCACCAGGTGGATAAAAAGGGAACCAGCAGAAAACACATTTGCATAATGGCATCGTATAATACACATTCACTGTTTGCAGTCATCAGCCACACACCAAGGGGTATGATACCAAAATATCCTATGAGGGGAATCAGAAACATAGTTCTCATTCCCTTGATCTGCAGCCAGATCCTCTCGAAATAATTTTCCAGCATACCAGTCCCTCCTATATTCCCTTGATGGCCGCCATATATCCGTCTTCAATGGTGGGCTCCAGTATCTCAAAAGTTCCTGCCAGATCACCTCGTTCTGCCAGCAGCACACGGTAATAAACCTCACCAGCTTTTTCGTATTGCTTTTCAATAAAATAGCCGGCGGGCAGTCTGGTCTCCTCACCCTTTTTACAGGCGATCACCTTTCCTGCGGCCTCTTCCGCCAGTTCCTGGCAGGTTTTTATAGACAAGATCTCTCCCTGGTCCATAACAATCACTTTATCACAGCAGGCTTCGATATCTTCTACGATATGGGTGGAAATGATAACCGTCTCCTCTCCTCCCAGGGAAGAAATGGTATTTTTAAACCGGATCCTTTCTTCCGGATCAAGCCCTGCTGTGGGCTCGTCAAACAGGATCAGTTCCGGATGGTTCAACAGCGCCTGGGCAACTCCGACACGGCGCATCATTCCCCCGGATAACTTTCCGCCCGCTTTCTTTAAATTTTCTTCCATGTTGACGGCATGTATGCATCGCATGATCTCCTCCTTCCGCTCCTTTTTGGGGATTCCCTTCAGATTGCAGAAATAGTTCATGGAGTCATATACATTTAGTTCCTTAAAAAGCCCAAAGGACTGTGGCAGATAACCAATATTGGTTTTCTTTTTCTTCTTACTGCTGACTCCATCGATCAGTACCTCTCCTCCCGAGAGGGAGTATAGATTAGTCATGCAGCGCATGAGCGTGGTCTTTCCTGCGCCGTTCGGCCCCAGAAGGCCATAGATCCCCTTCTCTATCGTACAACTGATGTTATTCAGTACCTGTTTTTTTCCAAATCTTTTGGATACATTTTTGACTTCTATCATGGCAGATCCTCCTCTGGTTCCACTTGCTCTTCCTTATCCCATTTTGTATGATCGATGGTGCACCCTGTCTCCTGATAATACTCATATAATTCCTGAAGGCTTTCCGGGGAAGCGACGGCGTGGTCACTGGCCATATACCAGGAAATATCGGCATCCATGGCATTTGCCAGATCAAAAAGGATCCAGGGACCCTTTTCTTCCCGGTTCAGTCCTTTAACCACCTGAAAAGATTCTTCCGCCATCTCTCTGGTCTTTTCGATATTATTTTTCCAGTAGGTTGTAGCCAGAACCGAATAATACACAACACCGTTTTTTAATCTCATTTCCTTCACAAAAGGGGAGGCCACAAAGGTTGCCCCTTCCGCCGTACCCACATAGCGGCCATCCTCGAATTCCGACAAATTGGAATACATCTGATGTTTCGTAGGAAAACGGATATCGTAATGGACCGGATACATCGCCCCCTTTAAATTATACCCATGCTGCCAGTAATTTCCCACCGGTTCGATCATATACTCATTCCAGCCCGCATTGGGCAGATACGGAAAATTCCCTGCCAGAAATACAGCCTGGCTGGTGGCGACATATTTTCTGGAATAGCCTTCATATTCAAAGTGTATTTTTTCCAAACGATGGGCTTTATTCGTCCGGACCAGTAGATGATCGATATCCTGTTCAAAAGACAATTCTTCCCCGGTTTCATCTGTGACCCTTTTAACCACATACCCGTGATACAACGTAAAACCATATTCCGGCAGTTCCTGCCGGTCTACTGTGACATCCAGGGAAGCAGCCAGAACTCTTCCGGGAGTCAACTCCCCTTTGTATTCCAGGATCTTAAAATCCGGTTCTTTATATTTTCTGCCAATCCCCTGATGCTCCACAGCCGTGAGATAAACATCTGAGGCGGAATCAGCATTATAGATCAGACTGTAATACTGCTGGTCGTCCATATATGCCCCCCAGTTTCCATACACATACCGATCCCCGGAGGGCTGGATATAAAATATGAAAACCGTGCAGGCAGCCAAAAACAATAGGGCTGTTACCGCCTTCTTTCTTATTTTGTTCATCACCAGGCTCAAACCGGACAAGGTGAGCAGGATCCAGAAGAGGATCCGCTGGAGATTCACAGCTTCTGTGGTATACCCATAAATAAAGTCGCATAAAACATTGTAATTCCGGTTCATAATGCCGAATATATCGATGACATGGGTCCATCTCTCACTGCAGGATGCAGAATCCATCATAATGGGATAAAGAATCCTGGAAAACATGGAAAACACGGTAACCAGGGCAAAAAATCCCTTGATCCTGGAGGGGATCATGGCAATCAGCATGCCCGCCAGCATGGCAAAAAAATAAGTAAGAAAATGATAAATAAAATAAGCTTTGACAAGCATGATAAACCAGTCTGTATTAAATTCCTTCAGGACACTGGTGGTCCCGATGATGGAAACCGTCAGGTATACGATATATAGGATCAGATCCAGTCCCAGAAAGATCAGCAGACCGTATATCTTCTCCCGCCCTGCCCCCATCCTGGAGACACTGACGATCTCATCTAATCTGCAGCGCCTGATCTGGTAAAAAAATTCATAGGAGATCATCATAAAATAGAAAAAAGAAAAAGTCTGCGTCGAAAGCGCCGTATTGGAAATATCCTCAATACCTGTCGCCGTATGTACGGGCTGCATCAGATAAAGTATGATCATATATGCCAGCGTCCCCAGCAAAAACACCGGCGATTTTACAAAGCGCTTCAGGTTTATGTAAAACATTGGATTCTCCTTATTTTGTAATTTTGTATCAGCCAGCCATAGTTCACAGCTGGATGATACATTTGTTCATAAAATCAGGAATTGGTATTGGTTGCCCTGGCAGTCCCATAACAGCCTGTTTTTTGGTAGTCACAGTGATTCCCATACTGTCTCACACCAAACTGATTAGATAACGCGACTCCCCCATGAGCACGAGCATATGATTCTATATCCTTTTTACTGGAAACAGAAGCTCCTTTTGCGCATTTCAATGCAGGGTACATAAGCCATATGGCGCTCGCCCCTTCGGTTTTCCTCCCGCGTATTACAGCCATCGTTCCATATAGACTGTTTGAAGTGCAGGACATGGATAATGTAACATACTTTCCTCCTGTTGACCATTCAAAGGGAGAATCCTTTAACTTTGCTCCTCCTAATGAACATGATGTTGTTACAGCAGCAAATGACGTACTGGCTCCAAACACAATACCAGCAATCACAAGTGCTATCACATATCTTTTTACTCTTGACATTTTCTTGTCCTCCTTTGCATTTTTTGAAGTATAAAAAAGATACTATATGTATTATAGCATCTTTTTTACTATTTGTGGAAAAAATTTCCTATACGACATGAATTTGCGACGAACGACATGTGCTGTAACGTTTTTCCGTACTTTTTGATTACTATTTTTCAATCAAATCTTCCATTGTGCAGCCTAAAACCTTGGCAAGACTATACACGGTATCTACGCTCGCCTTGTTAATGTTTTTATTTCGTTGTTCATACATCTGAATAGAACGAAGGCTGACACCGGAATGTTCCGCCAACCCTGCCTGAGTGAATCCAAAGGCTGTCCGAATACGCTTTAAATTCGTTTCAAAAAAATATTTCTTCATTCGTGAATCCACGATATCAACAAACTTTGTTATATCTGCCTCATGGAGAGTGTAGTACATTTTCAGCAGATCTTCAAAAGAAATAACTTTAAAAATATCGCTGTACTTTCTACTTGAATACCACTGATAATAAGCAACTGCCCATCCAATCCAGTATTCCTTGGAGCGTTCGAAATGTTCCTGTGGTTCTATTTGAAGTTCCTGCCCTTTCGTTTCTGCGACAATTTCCACAACAATTTCAATACCACTTTTTCCTGCAATACAGGCAGGTTCGCCATTTTCCATTCTATTGCTCACCGAACTTACAATAAAAAGTTTCACAAATTCATTTCCAGGAATACCACAAGCATTGACTGCATAATCAAAAGCATCCCCTAGTACTGACTGTGCCTTACTCAGATATATTTCTTGGTATGCATGGATCATCGTTCTTAATGCCTCCTCTCATAATATCCTGAATATACAGTCCATCACTCTCCTCTTCAAGCATTTCAAGATAAAGCTTATTTGCTTCATGATCTCTGGCTTTGCGAAGAACATAATATTGTTCCTTCCCGGCAACATCGAATCCTTCATATTTCAGATTAGAAAAGGCAAACTTTGATTTAATAACGATTTGTTCGCCCAACTTTCCAAGCCGCATAGCCCGTGCAAGCTGCTCTACTGAAATACCGTTGTTAAGAAATAACTCTGCATAATCAAAATAGGAATCGTCTGCACGGTAGCCTGTAATCAAGTCAAACGCATTTACATTAACACTGAAGTTATCAATCAAATATCTCTTTGCTCTCCTGGCCACAGGCGTTTTTATAGAAAACAGACGGTGTTCTACTAAAACAGCAATCCAGTTAAGTATAGTGTAATCAAGACAATTTAAATTCAAAATATTTAAGTTTTTGGTATCTAACGTATATCGATTGGAAAAACCATCATGCAAGGAAGATACCGCCCATTCTTTTGCCAGCTCCTCACTTACCGTGCAATAAAAACCAAGACCAAAATCATTATTCATTTTGCCTTCACCGAAAGTCGGCCGTTCCACGATTTTTTCAGAACCGTGAAATATAGTAATCAGTTTGTCCATTTTCCCAACCTCCATTCCCTCACCGCAATTATATCACTAAAGTGATAGCGTGTCAATCAAGCTGTAAACATTCCTCCATTCTCATCCATTCCATAAAAACGGAGCAGTGTAAGACTACTGCCCCGCCTCTGTTTCGTATTATCCTGTAACCTTTGCTGACACATTAAACAATTGTTCTACATACTTATTTATCTCATTCGCTCTGCTGGTTATATAATAATATTTGGGTTTTGAATCCACCATTTTAAATTGCTCTGTTCCATCTGACAAAAATAACTGAACTGAATAATTCCACCCCACCATGGGGCCCTTGTTCGCCCGTTTATAATCAAACTTAAATTTTGCATCATTGATCAAAGCACACAAATTACGGACAGCCTCCTGTTCTTCAATTTTGACTACCGTTCCATCCGTTCCGCTACGGATCGTCGCATATTCCACCATTGATAAATCTTTTTGAGGATTTTTACTAACAACATCCAAATCAATCCTATATCTTTTCTTTTTTGTTATGCCAATCAACTTATATCTTCCAATTTTTTTTGCTGTAAAAGTTTTACCAACAACTTTTAAATTTTTATTTTCAGAAACCCATTTTATTTTTTTATTTTTTAACTTCTGTGTCATCTTTTCTCCCGTGTCTATGTCATGGACATCTTTTGCAATCTGGGATATTTTATACTTTGTACCATTCGCAACAATCACCTTGCTACAGTGGTAAGCCTGTATTTTTTTTGCACTTATATCCCCTCCATTCAACATAGAAATAACAAGTGATGCGGCGAACATTATCACAATAACATGTTTTTGTTTTTTCATTTTCATCTGTTTCTCCTCTCCGTTTCTTTTTAGTAGATTTGCACAAAAATGCCCTTAGTTTAGCCACTTCCACAAATCCCCAATGAATTTCACAAACAATGTTTCAACCTTATAAACAGGAAATACACATCGAATCACGCAGTTTCTAGTAAATACAGACACACTAAAGGAAACGTCTTTCTTTTTTATGGCTGCCCTTCGTGTTCCCCATATCTCCTACAGCAACACACGATGCCTTCTGCTCCCAGGTCTATGATATCATGTGGCAATGACGCCACATTTAACACCATGAATCCAGTGGCCGAATTGTACTTTTTATATTTACGAATGCCACCAAACTTAAAGACCCTTTCTTTCCAGATCCCGGTCCCACCAATCGAACGCCCTACAGTAATACTCCTCACTTCCGATGTCAACACCGATCACTAAAGTTGCTTCTTTTACCTTGTTCAATCTTCTGGTTCTGTGTATAATTCATAGGGACCTCTGGTAATTAAGATGTTTTTCATCCGGCAAGATGATATCTTAATTATACTGTAAGGTCTGTCTCTTATACACATCTCCGAGCCCACGAGACGGAGCTACATC
>CAMTDY010000153.1 GCA_947070915.1 uncultured Roseburia sp. | reverse complement strand
CCCTTACTGCCGCTGAAAGAAATAATGGCATAGATTACAGCAGCACTGCAGATACTGCTCACAATAAAAGAATATTTTTCTTTTTGAAATAAAAGCTTATGAACCGTTTGCACCGGAATCCTTTTATGAACAACAAAAATAGTTGCTGACATTGCTAATACAACAATAAAAGAGATCAAGCTGTCCGAAAAATTTAGCATACTTAAAAAACTAATCGGAGCATAGTAGATCATCTCTAATATTCCCACTGTTACAACTGATCCAATTACAACAATTATCCCTGGCAGTACAGACATCTGATACTGCCATTTGGCGAACAAAAATAGTATGATATATCCCAGAGAAAATAATTCCTGGCTCTCCGTATATAGGTTTACCCAGACAAGGTATGCAATGATACAAATATAAAACAGCACAAAATTCAACAGCCTGCCTCTGGATTTACCGACATTCAGCACATGGATGAGCATGATCACACTGGTGATCTCCAGGAGACTGTTTACGGGAATCACTAATTGATCAAACGAAAACATTCTTCAAATTCCTCTCTAAACCTTTTCTTCATCCTTCCCCCGATATCCACCACATCTTTCGTCCGTTTCAAATAAACTTTATTCTGGGAAAAATCAACAGATCTGATATACCTTGCATTGACAGCAGTTCCTTTGATGGGAATCAGAAAATGATTATCCCGGATCCGGCTCAAAAAAGTGCTCATGGGAAGATTGGGAATCTCAATCCGGTCCTCTACCCCATAGATATACAGTACTCCTCTTCTGCTGACCATATAAATGATCTCATCGATGACCACCGGAAAATTCACCCCGTCATAACGCAGTGAAAGCTGTTCCGGTTTTTTCATTTTGCGCTCCGACACAATGGCATCGAGGGCTTCAAGAATGCGGCGCCTGACCCGTGGCGCGTCAATCGGCTTTTCAATATAATCATAACAATGCACCTGTCTGAGCAGAGCTCCCTCCAGGCCAGAGAGAGTCGTAATAAATATGATAGGCTTTGCCTTATAACGGATATTGTCCCTGAGATCATTGGCAAACCGTATCCCCGAAGTATCATTTCTCTCTTTCGGATTCAATATGATGTCCACGAGAAACAGATCGATGTTTTTGTCCATTGCACACAAATATGCTTCTCCCCGGTTAGCAAAGGCAAAAACCTGAATCTGGTTCATACAGGATTTAACGATCTTAACCAGGGCGTTTCTTGCCACCTCATTATCTTCTAAAATCAGTACATTCATGCATTTCCTCCATAAAGAAAAAGAATAAATAATCAGAACATAGCAAATTATCTATTCTTTATCATTTAGACGACAAAGCAGCTTTTCAATTGCAACCAGAACTTCCTGTTCTCTCGGATTCATACGCGTAAAATAGTAAATAAGCTCCCGAAAACCTGCTCCGTCCTGTCCCAGCGGCTTTGCCTCATCCACCTCCATCTCAAGGCGAATGTCGCTTATCCCCAGAAAATAATCTGCCGTCACTCCAAAATATCTGGCACAGCGAATAATAAGCTCATCACTCAGCGGTGCCTTATTTCTCTCAATCTTACTGATCCGCTGTTGTGAAACATCCAGAACAAAAGCCAGTTCTTCCTGCGTTATGTCTTTTTCTTCTCTTAATTGTCTCAATCTGCTCATAAATACAACCTCGCCTTTTTGTATTATTATAAGGAGTAAATACAATTTAATTCCATACCAGTTTGTTGTATTTATAAATAGATAGAGTATATCAAGAAAAATATTTTATTTTTTGTGAACGATCTCATAGGCAAATTCTAATAAATCTTCTACCTGCTCCAGAAAATCAGGCTCAAACCGCTCCAGTGCAGCTGCAAGCCGTCCCTCATATCGTTCGATACCATACCCTGTCATGATGTAATCCGTGCTGACATTCAATGCTTTTGACAGACGGACCAGCGTAGCCGCTGAAAAACCCTTCTTGCTCCTTTCGATCTCAAATAAAAACTTGGCAGAGATCCCTGCCATCTCCGCCAGCCGTTCCCTGGAATATCCGTGGTCAAGACGCAAATTCATAATACGCAGTCCCACATCCTTGTCTCTTATCTTATTTCTCATAATGGTAACACTCCTTACGCGAAAAGTATAGCAAAGATCGATTCTCACAACAATGTACTATAATTCCCAACTTTTTTCACCTTTTGTTCTGGAAATCAGTATAAACCTTTTTGCGCCCAGAAATGTCTTTTTTTATTAAACACAGCCTTTTTACAACTAAACCTGTTAAAACTGCCAATGATATTAGAAATGTGTTACCTTAGTGGGGTTTTCACTGCATTCATTGAATGCTGGCATGCCCTGGAGATATTCCGCTATCCCCTGTTTTTTCTTCGCTCCAGAAAATAACAGAAAAACAAGATCAGCGTCCCCAGTCCCACCGTTATGAACAAAGCTCCGAAAAAATCACGGAACGCAAGGTGGATTTCCGACACAGCCTGGACAATGCCTGCCATCAGAACCAGTCCTGTCCCAAAACCAGCCCCCGCGATCAGATAGAACCGCCTGGATATTTCCATGCGCTCCGAACGCCTTTCATAACCACACAGCTTCCACGCAAAAAACAACTGTCTGCGAAAACGGAGCCAGATCAGTGTGACCAGAACCGTACTCAGCGAAAAACTGATCAGGATCATAGCATACATAGTATCTAAAATCACATCTGGCGCCAAAAAACGCTCGATAAAGGAAACAGGCTCTGACTCCTCCAAAGTGATCACTGCCGTCGAAGGGAAGGGCATATTGTCATGGATCTTCTGACCAATCTCTAATAAATCACCTTTTTCGCCGTCCAGCAGATAGTTGGTCTCCACTCCGGTGATATGGATGGCAGACTTAAAATCAATCAGCAGCATTTGATTGATCCTGCTCTTATCTTCGGTACCCATAATCCCGATCACTTCAAAATCAGTCTCATGAAACCTATAATATTTTTTTCCATCCCGTTCCACAACATCCTTTTGGTACTGACTGCCAAGAACCGCCCTGGGTGTATCCGTCCACGATGTGGAAAAATCAAAATACTCTCCCCAGATCATCGGTACCTCACTGTCATCCCCCCGGGTACAGATCCCCTTTACGATCATTCCCGGATCCTCCATGGGGACATAAAGAATAAAATGCTCATTCTGGGATGCCAGCTCTGAGATCACAGGTTCCCATTGCTCTGCCCCATCTCCGCCGCTGACACTGAATCCTTTCTGATGGCCCGAATACATCGTGTACTTGCTCAAACGATTCACCTTCTCGGCGCGGACTGCTGACACGATCAGTAAGAGACAAAGGGATATGGCAGTAAAACTGAAAAACAAAAGTACATTTCCCCTGGGGATCTTTTTTCCCGCAACCTTCATCACACATCCCCTCCTCCATCATGGCTTCTCTCATTCTGCGGCATTCCTGACACCCTGCCGTCTTTCACATGGATTACCCTGTCGCAATTTTTCGCCACTTTCTCATCGTGTGTGACGATAACAATAGTGTTTCCTTTTTCATTCAGCTTCCGGAAGATATTTTGTACTTCATCCCCCGTTGCCTCATCCAGCGCCCCAGTGGGCTCATCTGCCAGGATCACTTTCGGCCGCTTCACGATGGCCCGGGCGATGGCCACTCTCTGCTGCTGCCCTCCCGACAATTCAGAAGGATACGCTTTTGCCTTATCCTCAATCCCAAGCTCTCTCAGAGCCTCCATCACCATTTCCCTGATCTTTTTTCCTGAATATCCCTGATACTTCAATGGAAGCGCCACATTTTTAAAAACATTGATATCCTCCACGAGAGCAAAGTACTGAACCACAAATCCAATCTCATTGCGCCGGAATCTTGTCAGGTCCCGCTGGCTCTTAAAATTCACTGCATTCCCATCATACAAATATTCACCGCTGTCCATCGACATCATCCCGCCAAGGATATTAAGAAGGGTAGATTTACCAGAACCACTCTTTCCCATGATCGCTGCCATTTCACCCTCCCGGATCGAGAGCGTGACCCCCCGAAGAGCCTGGACGCGGGCTTCTTTTTTACCAAAGGTTTTGCATACCTCTCTGATCTGTATCTTTTCCATCTCCATTTCCCCTCCTTTAATCCTTCTGGCGGATCAGATGCTCCGTATCGACGCCCCGCATCAGAAACGCAACGACTCCTATGCCCACCACAAACACCAGACCCGCGATCACACATGCCGTTCGTATAATATCCTCCGGCATATAATATATATTTGAATTCTCTCTCACAAACACTAGTCTGCTGACAAAAACTGCGGGAACCAGGATCACAGCAATCTCCAGCAGGAGCGGAACCAGGATCATACTCAGAGAACATCCATTCATCAGATATATGCCATATACCCTGTTATTGGACTGTATCTTGTCATAAAAGGTGATAAAAATACCATACAGCGTAAAACAGGACAGAGTAACAGAAAGGATCAGCAGGATTCTAATGCTGGCAATGGATTCATTCCGCAGAAGATCCACCCCCATGGTGGTACCTATCACCTGAACCGGCGGAAGTTCAAACTCTTTTCCCACATCCCGGAACACCGCAACCTGTTCTTTCACTTTTCCCTCCGGAATCTGTGCGATTCCTGACTGCAGGCTCAGATAGGAAAGATATGCATATTTTTTAATCTCATCTACTGTCTCAAAAGGTTCTGAAACCTGGATCCCAAAGGGCAGAAGTATCCGGGAATCCAGCTGGCAGAAATCAGTATTTTCAGCAGCCGGGTGTTCTGGGATCATAACCCCCTTCTCCAAGATGCCCGCCACCCTGCAGGGATAAACATATCCCCAGCACCAGAGGCTGAACTCATCTCCCGGTTTCACGATACCCTTATAATCGCTCCCCAGAAGAATAGGGATAGGATCCGACCAGTGGGCCAGCTTCAGATTCTGTTCCGTAAAACCCTCACCTTCCTGGATTCCCAGACCAAAATAACGGTACGCACCCAGATCCATCCGAGCCCCCTTCATATCCAGCAGGCTGCACATGCCCTCATCCCCAAAATCCGCCATATATGCTTCTCTCCGCGTCTCCAGTTGAAAATTGAAATAGCTTCTGTCACCAAAGAATCTCTTCACATCCTCTTCTTTCATGATGATGTTAGGTATTTCCACTGAAATAATAGGACAATCTTTGGAGGACCTGAGGGTTTCATAATATTCCATCATGTTTTGGCAGCCCGTGGCCGTCATCAGACTTTCCTCGATCTCACTGTCATTTTCCGTCATAAGATCCAAGGGACACCAGGTTCTGTCTCCCACCTGCCGCGTCGATTCATGATGACGCTCCCCTAAACCAAAGTAGTAAGAGCCCATGATCACCGTCATTACAAGGCTGATGGAAAACATAACCATCAGCAGCAGATTCTTCAGCAGACTCTTATGGAAGCTTCGGAAAAATTCTTCAGTCATAAATCTTATTTTTCTCATAGACAACTCCTAATCTAAATCTAAGGATCAACGGGCGCTAAAACCAAATTAATTTTGTATCCAGGTTACTTTATCACCACTGCCGATCCGATAATTGTGTCTGGCATCCGCAAAAAAACTAACAGATTTAGAACGGACATCTACGATCCCCTTGCCTTCCCAATAACTCCATTCTCCTCCAACAATTTGGGCTCCTACTTTCAAATTGCACGCATATCCTCTGTCATCATAAGCAGACACCTTCGTATAACTGTAATATCCCTTAGAATCCTTCTTTCTTGATCCATACCGATCGACAGCTCCCTGAGCTACAGATGAAACCATACATACCACCAACATGGTCAGAACCAGCCCTGCTACTGCTTTTTTACCATTCTTCATTAACTTCTTCATGTTAATCATTCCTTTTGTTTTTCATTTAGCTAATTTTCTGTTTTCTCATAATTTCTGTGCATGGTTTTTGCACATCCCGAGTTTTGCAAAAACTCGCTAATAAGTATGTCAGAACTTATTTTCTCTTGACATTTCTTTATAATTCATAGATAATATAAGTGTTATGTATCTCGGCGTTCTTTTCGGTATTGCACTACCATATGAAAAGAACGCTTTTTTCAATTTCTTCTCTGTAAACAGACTTAATATTCTTATACATTCTTTCACCTCCCCTCTTTGAATCATCAGCAACAAGAACATTCTCCCTTATTTTTCCTTCTTGTTGCTTGGTATAAATATACTACAATAATTTATATTTGTCAAATACTATTTATATAAAAGTATTTTGCATAAAATATTTGACTTTTTTCCCATTTTCATGTACAATGTAGGTATTCTCCCTTACCAGAAACTTTAAATAAAAGACGAACCGAAGGCTGGTATCTATGACAAAACAAACTCGAAAGCAAAATAACATAAAGCGGGGCACGATCGAACTCGTTCTTCTTCTTTTATTACAAAAGGGGCAAAAGTACGGATATCAATTATCCCAGGAGCTCGAAGAATTCAGCGACGGTGAATATGAGCTGAAAGAGGCGACGATGTACCCCACATTATATCGTTTAACACAAAATGGACATTTGACCTGCAACCAGGTAAAAGTAGGTGTCCGCCGTACTCGTGTATATTATGAAATCACATCTTCTGGCCGGGAACATTTGCAGAACCTTAAGCAGGAATATGCTTCCATAACTGGTGCTGTAGATAAAATTATGAAAAATACCAAGTAATATTGTAATGGAGGACCAGATCTTGGATAATAAAGTGCTAAAAAAATATCTTCGCCAGGTAAGACATATTTATCATGGAGACAAAAACCTAAAACAACAGTTTCTTCAGGATGTAGAAGATGCCCTTTTATGTTATGCAGAATCCCATCCCGACTGTTCTTATGATGATATCGTTCATAAATTCGGAACGCCAGAGGAACTTCGTGAATCTTTTTCTTCCTCTGATATGTTAAAGCATCGAAGCATATTACTATACCGGTTTGTTATCCTTTTCGCTGTCCTCATAACAGTGTTGATCATATTATTTACAGCCAATTATGTCCATAATTCTTATGACCGTTCAAAAGGACATTACATAGAATATACAAATCAAAAT
>CAMTDY010000152.1 GCA_947070915.1 uncultured Roseburia sp. | reverse complement strand
AGCTGATCATAGACACCGCCTCAGTGACCAAAAGTGAGATTACCCAGAAAGAGGTAGGGGATATCAGGGCTTCCATTCTATTTCTTGGCAGTATGTTGGGCAGGATGCAGGCAGCGGGGATCCGTCTGCCGGGGGGATGTTCCATTGGTGCAAGGCCGGTGGACTATCATTTGGCGGCATTTTCTGCCATGGGAGCGGAGACCAGCCAGCAGGAGGATGTCATCTGCTGTGAGATCAAACACAGAGGGGCGGAGAGGGTGAAGCTCCCCTATCCCAGTGTGGGAGCGACAGAAAATGTGATCTTATATGCTGTGCTCCGGAAAGGGACCACAATCCTTGAGAATGCGGCAAAAGAACCGGAGATCCGGGAATTATGTGAGTTTCTCCGGCAGATGGGCGCCCGGATATCCGGTGATGGGGAAGAATGCATCACCATCCAGGGCGTCAGTGAACTACAGGGTGTGGTTTACCGGCTGAAAACAGACCGGATCGCCTTTCTCACTTATGCGGCAATGACGGTCGGAAGTGGCGGCAGCGCCTGCTTCAGAGTATTTGGTGATACCTTCGAGACAGAGAAAAAATACCTTGCCATGACAGGCTGCCGTATGGAGAATAAAGGAGACCGGATTAAAATCTCTGGCGAAGGCGGGATCCGGCCGATTCCCTATATCCGGACAGAACCCTATCCAGGGTTTCCCACGGATGCCCAGTCTTTGTTTCTGGCCCTTTTATCCCGTTCCTACGGGGAGAGCCTGATCGAAGAAAGCGTATTTGAGAACCGCTTTCTTGTGGCAGGGCAGCTTAGAAAGATGGGGGCGGATATTGAGGTGGCGGGGCAGCGCGCCTGTGTCAGAGGGGTGACAAGGCTTCACGGAGAGGTGGTTCAGGCCACGGACCTTCGCAGCGGGGCGGCGTTATTGCTTGCCGGAGTGATGGCAGAGGGAAGGACAATGATAGATCAGAGTCACTATATCCTCCGGGGATATGAGATTCCGGTGGAAAATATGCAGAGTCTCGGCCTGTGCGCCAGATATCTGGTCTGATACAGTGATTGCAGACCACTGTAGCGGCGCACTGGCATGTTGACATAAGGAGTTGGATGAAGATGAAAAATGTACCATGGAGGATCGTGGTTCCCGCGACGGCAGTCGGTATTTTGCTACTCATTATTCTTTTGTTCCAGGTGACGACAGTGACAGTGGAGGGAAATACTTTTTTTTCGGAAGAAGTGGTGGCATCCGAAGTCTGTGGAAGTTTTCTTGATAAAAATGTAATCGGCTCGTGGCTTAAAAACCATCTCGGTTTTTCGGCGAAACTCCCTTATGTAAGGGAGTACGAGATCACCTATCCGGGAATGCATCAGATTCATATTAAATTGTATGAAAAAAAGATCATTGCAGGGATCGTATATATGAATCAGTATATCTATTTTGATAAAGACGGCATGGTGCTGCGGAGTACCAGTGAGGAACTGCCGGATATACCATTATTTGAGACGAAAACAATGACAACATTTACCATTTATGAGGAAGTAAAAATGGAGGATGAGGAGCTGTTGGGACAGATCATGAACCTTGCCAATCTCTTCCAGCATTACGGGGTGGACTGGTCGCGGGTTGTCTTCGATAACAACAATGCTGCCTATCTGTATGCCGGTGAGATCCAGGTGAAACTGGGCAAAAAAGACAGCTACGATGAACAGATCTCCGCCCTTTCCAGTGTGCTGGCAAAAGCGCGGGAAGAGCAGCTTTCGGGAGAGATCGATATGACAAATTACCATTTAAAGGGAGATATCATACTTAAGAAAAAATAAATACGGATGAAATAAAAAACTTGCAAAACTTGCATTTTATACTTGATTATTTTTAGAAAAAACTATATTATATATAATATATGCTTTAATGCGCGTATATTCTATAATGATTTTTCTCATCGTTTAGATTTTCTTTTTGGATAGAAGGAGGAACTGTAGTGCTAGAGATTATGAATAATGAAGCAGAATCCACCGCCAAAATTCTTGTGATCGGAGTTGGAGGCGCTGGAAATAATGCTGTAAACCGGATGATAGACGAGGGGATCAAAGGTGTGGACTTTGTCTGTGTAAATACGGACAAGCAGCATTTGCGCAGCTGCAAGGCTCCCATGAGCATGCAGATCGGCGAGAAGCTGACCAAAGGGCTTGGTGCGGGAGCGAAGCCGGAGGTCGGAGAAAAAGCTGCTGAGGAGAGCCGTGAAGAGCTCACGGAGATCATAAAGGGTTGTGATATGGTATTTGTTACCTGCGGTATGGGAGGGGGAACCGGAACCGGTGCGGCACCGGTAGTTGCCCAGATCGCTAAGGATATGGGGATATTGACAGTTGGCGTGGTGACGAAGCCATTTAAATTTGAAGGAAAGCAGAGAATGACCAATGCGATGGGGGGCATTGACAAGTTAAAGCAGCATGTGGATACACTGATTGTGGTTCCCAATGATAAATTACTGGAGATCAGCGATAAGAGGACGTCTATGTCAGAAGCATTCTGCATGGCAGACCAGGTACTGCAGCAGGGTGTTCAGGGTATTACCGATCTGATCAATATGCCTGCGCTGATCAATCTTGATTTCGCAGACGTTGTCACGGTTATGCAGGACAAGGGTATTGCTCACATCGGAGTCGGAAGCGGCAAGGGCGAGACGAAATGTCTCGATGCGGTTCAGCAGGCTATCACCAGCCCGCTGCTGGAGACAAGTATCGATGGTGCTTCCCATGTGATCATAAATGTTTCAGGTGATATCGGGCTGCTTGAGGCGAACGAGGCTGCTACATATGTCCAGGAGATGACAGGCGAAGATGCCAATATAATCTTTGGTGCTATGATGGATGAAGAGCATTCTGATACCGTTACCATCACGGTGATCGCTACAGGACTGGAAGAAAAAGATGCCATGTCACATTTTGGACGTTCCTTTAGCACAGGAAGCAGTTTTCTTGGTGAGACATCCGCTACGGTTTCTGCGATGCGCAGGCCCAGCTTCTTATCCGGCATGGGGAATCAGCCGCGCAGTACTGCTGCGGGACAGTCTTCAGCGCCCAAGCCGGCACAGCAGACTACGGTTGAAGATATGCCGGTAGTGACAAGATCTGTGACTCCGTTGAAGAAAGCGGCACAGTCAGAGAGCCAGGATATGCAGGAAGGAATTAAAATACCACCATTTCTTCAGAAAAATAGAAAATAGGAGGACTAAAAGATGTCTATAATGGTTAAAACAATGATACAGGTATTATATATTATCATCTGTATCGCAATTGTGGTTGTTGTTTTGATGCAGGAAGGAAAAAATTCAGGGCTGGGTGCCGTTTCCGGTGCCGCAGATACTTACTGGAGCAAGAATAAGGGCCGTTCCACAGAAGGTAAGATGGTAAAGATCACCGCCGTGCTTGGCGCTTTGTTTATCATTCTTTCCCTCGTACTCTGTGCGAACATGTAAACCTTATACCGTAAAATTGAGCCAGATAAACAGTAACCTCTGAAGAGTCTTTGTAAGGAAAGCTTCAGAGGTTTTCTTTAGTGCCTCCTGCTGGTTGGATGACAGCCTGTAATGGAGAAAGAGAGGAAAGAATGGACAGAAAACAAATGGTATATCACTTCATATGTGAGGATGATTATAAACCGTTAAAAGGAAAAGAAATGGCACTGCTCTTTGGCGTGCCTAAAAAAGAGAGAAAACAATTCCATGATATACTGGATGAATTGGTGGCTGAGGGAAAGATCATATTGGATCAGACAGGAAGATACCGGCTGCCAGAGGAAAATGTAAACACCGGGGTCTTTATGGCTACCAGCCGGGGGTTTGGCTTTGTCCGGGTGGAGGGACGGGAAGGAGATGTCTTTATACCGGAACCCTATGTCTCCAGTGCTTTTGACGGAGATATCGTTATGGTACAGATTTTCCGGGAAGGAGATGGAAAAAGACGCTGTGAGGGAAAGATCATAAAGGTGATTGAGCGTAAAAATGAGACAGTGGTGGGGACATTTACGAGAACCAACCATTATGGATTTGTGGTGGTGGACCGGGAAAAGTTTACCAGTGACGTCTATATCCCGAAGGGAAAGACGATGGATGCGGTCACTGGCCACAAAGTCGTCGTGGAGATCGAGGATTTTGGGGACGGTGTGAAAAACCCAGAAGGAAAGATCATAGAAATTCTGGGACACAGCAACGATCCAGGAGTAGATATCCTGTCCATCATACGGGGATTTGGACTGCCGGAAGAATTTCCCGAGGATGTGATGCGCCAGACGGCACAGGTCCCTTCTGAAGTGTCCAGTAAAGAGATTGCCGGCAGGATGGACCTCCGTGGCTGCCAGACCGTGACCATCGACGGAGAGGATGCCAAAGACCTCGACGATGCCATTACACTGGACAAAAGAGAAGACGGAGGCTTTGAGCTGGGGGTGCATATCGCAGATGTGACGAATTATGTCACCGAGGGATCTGCGCTGGATAAGGAAGCATTGAAGCGGGGGACCAGTGTGTACCTGACCGACCGCGTGATCCCCATGCTGCCCCATAAGCTGTCAAATGGAATCTGTTCCTTAAATGAGGGTGTGGACAGGCTGGCTCTGAGCTGTATCATTTCCTACAATAAAGAGGGAAAGATCCTGGATTCCCGTATCGGGGAGTCGGTGATCTGTGTGGACCGGAGGATGAGTTACACAGAGGTAAATGCCATTGTTACGCTGCGGGATGAGGCAGTCCGGGAAAAATACCGGGAACTGGTGCCGATGTTCGAGACCATGAAAGAACTGGCAGGCATTCTGCGCAAAAACCGCAAAAAGCAGGGATCTATCGATTTTGATTTTCCAGAGTGCAAGATCGTGGTAGACAGGCAGGGAAAACCACTGGATATCCTTCCCTATGACCGGAACACTGCCACCCGGATCATCGAGGAATTTATGCTGGCGGCAAACAAAGTGGTGGCAGAGGATTTTTTCTGGCAGGAGATTCCTTTTGTTTACCGTACCCACGAGTATCCGGATCTGGAGAAGATCAAGGAACTGGCGGCGCTGGCAAAAAGTTTTTCCTATACGCTGAAAGTGGGAAATGAAGAGGTTCATCCGCGGGAGATCCAGAAGCTGATCGAGAGCATCGAGGGTTCTGAGGAAGAGACATTTCTGAGCCGGATTACCCTGAGGGCAATGAAACGTGCCAGGTATTCCACCGAAAATGACGGACATTTTGGTCTTGCCACCAAATACTACTGTCATTTTACCTCGCCCATACGTAGATATCCGGATCTACAGATCCACCGGATCATAAAGGAAAGCCTGCGTAACGGTATGAGCTTACGGCGGCGCCAGCATTACGAGGACATTCTTCCCGGTGTGGCGAAAGCCAGCAGCGATCTGGAACGCCGGGCAGACGAAGCGGAGCGGGAAGTGGACAAGCTGAAAAAGACAGAATATATGAAAGACCGGATCGGGGAGATCTTTGAGGGTGTGATCAGCGGCGTGACCTCCTGGGGTGTTTACGTGGAACTTCCCAATACGGTAGAGGGCATGATCCGTCTCGCAGATATGGAAGATGATAACTATGAATATGACAGTGAGAATTACAGGGTGACAGGAAAATATAGCGGCAGGGAACTCAGGCTGGGACAGAAGATAAAAGTGCAGGTGGCGCATGCCGACACCTTTACGAGGACAATAGATTTCGTGATTCCGAAGGAGGTATAGGAAAATGGGGAAGGATACGGTAAAACTGATTGCCAACAACAAAAAGGCATGGCATGATTATTTTATAGAGGATAAATACGAGGCGGGCATTGAGCTTCATGGCACAGAGGTAAAATCCATACGGATGGGGCACTGCAGTATCAAGGAGGCATTCATCCGTGTGGAAAAAGGGGAGGTATTTGTATATGGCATGCATGTCAGTCCATATGAGAAGGGAAATATTTTTAACAAAGATCCTCTGAGACCGAGAAAGCTTCTGCTTCATCGCAGTGAGATCCGGAAGCTGATCGGGAAGATGGCGCAGAAAGGCTATACGCTGGTGCCGTTGCAGGTGTATTTTAAAGGAAGCCTGATCAAGGTGGAGATCGCTCTGGCAAAGGGTAAGAAACTTTATGATAAGCGGGAGGATATCGCCAAAAAAGATCAGAAACGGGCGGCAGAGAGAGAATTCAAAATAAAAAACATATCATAAAGGAAGAGGAGAAAACTGGGCTCTGTATCATAAAATAAAAATAATTGTAACAATATTGTAATAAATTTAACAAAATTGCATATACTCTATAATAAGTGAGGTAGAGTATATGAAAAGAATTAAAGTTTTTGTAATGATATTGTACATTACGTTTGTGGTAGAAATCCTCGGTGCCTGGAGCAATACTCCAAAGGCCAAGGAGACAGCGGCCTTCACGGTAACGGTCAAGCCACAGATGATCATGGAAGAAAATGAGGCGGCGGCAGCGGAGCTGGCAGCACGTGTCGAGTATGCCAACATAAAAACGCAGGAGAGGATAAAAAGAAACGAGTATTACACAAGTATAAATGAGGAAGAAGAAAAAGAACGGGAGCATAGACTGGAAAAGGAGCGCCAGAGAAAAGAGCGTATCCGCGAAAAGAAGCGGGAAGAGCGCCGGATCCTGGAGAGGATTGTGGAGGCAGAAGCGGGAGATCAGGACCTGAAAGGACGGATCCTGGTGGCAAATGTGATCATGAACCGCGTTAAATCTAAACACTTTCCTGATTCAATAAAAGCCGTCGTATTTGCCCATCGGCAGTTCTCACCGATCCAAAATGGCAGATACTACAGGGTAACCGTATCCCAAAAGACAAAAAAAGCAGTAAAAAAAGCATTGGAAGGAAAGGATTACTCTGACGGAGCACTGTATTTCATGTGCCGCAGCGCTTCCAGCCCTTCCAACGTAGCCTGGTTTGACCGGGCTCTAAGAAAAATCAAGACCTACGGCTGCCACGAATTTTTCCGGTAACTGTCAAGCCATGCACAAAAAGAATAGAATGCCCTGCGCAAGCTCGCTTGCAGCAGGGCATTCTATTCTTTTTGTATACGGCGCACAG
>CAMTDY010000151.1 GCA_947070915.1 uncultured Roseburia sp. | reverse complement strand
AACTCATACCATTGGTGTTGCTTCTGATCTGTAGTGGAACGAGCATGTCCAGTGGTCTCTACTATTTTGAAGTAAAAGATATCATATATTTGATCCATGTTTTATTAATGGCACTGGTATTTTATTGTACCAGACATTTTATTGGTGGCCGCAGACACAGGGAACTGTATAGCATGGGGGTATCTCTGGCGGCATTGGCCCTTTGTTTTTTTGCCCTTAGAAAGTTTCTTATTCCTGGATTCCGGGCGCTGTATAATCAGATATCCGACAATGCATATCTGACTGCTGGAATAGAACTTGGACAGTGGAAAAATCCGGAAAGCGAATATGTGGGGCTGGCGATCTGTCAGATCATAGCTTTGATCACCGCTCTTTCACTCTATTTCTATGAGACGAAAAAGCCGGTGGCAGTTACGTTGCTGCCTTCTTTTCTGGTGTTTATCCTGCCTGTTCTCATCGATGGCGTGCCCTATGAAGCGTGTATGATCGTATATGGAATGTCCTTTGTCATATTTGTGGGGATGGGACGATACGGCGGAAATGTTTTAAAATTAGCTTTTCTGTGGGGAGCCGTCTTTCTGGCAGGTGGGGCGGCGGTGACTTTCTTTTCCTGGAAGGACGTGGATCCGGTGATACAGGAGTACAGGCAGAAGATCATAGTTGGGGGAAGTGGTGTTCCACAGCAGGGGAATGAGGCATTTAATGAAAAGAAGGAGAAGAAGGAACAGACCATTCATTTTGGGCAGTTCAGCCAGGTGGGATCTATATATTATAATGGGACTGTGGAGCTCTATGTGAACAGGCTGACAAAGTTTTTTAAAAAGGATAAATTATTTCTCCGGGGATTTATCGGCAATACCTTTAAGGATAATCTGTGGTATGGACCGCATATGGAAGATTCTTATGATCTCCGGGGAATGGTGTATGAAAGGGAAAGCAGCATCGAGATCGAGAATGCCTACGATAAAGGAAATTATGCAGCCTACGCCACGGATAGTAATACGGATTGGGAAATAATTGATAGCTGGGTGAAGATCCCGTCCAGCTATAAGGGAAAATTTAATAAAAAGACGTTGGAGGTAGATAAGTATTTAAAAGAGCGTATCCAGGAGGAAATCCTTGGAGATAGAAAGTTTGAAACGATAGCTAGTGTGCCCGATTTTATAAAGGATCTGTTTAATAAACATTTTAAATATACCTTGAGGCCGGGAATGATAGATGATGACAAGAATGAGATCGAGACATTTTTATTTGAGAGAAAGACGGGGTACTGTACCCATTTTGCCTCTTCTGCTGTTATGATACTGCGGACAGCGGGAATCCCGGCCAGACTGGCCCAGGGATATATGATCAGTGGATACTGCATCGATACCAATGAGAAATACAGCGTCCGTGACAGCAATGCCCATGCCTGGGTGGAGTATTATGTGGACCAGCAGGGATGGGTGCCGCTGGATGTTACTCCCAGTTCCACGGATGCCAGCGCTCTGGCTGGGCGGAATCCCGATGACGGTCATTCGGAATGGGATGAGGAAGCCAGGGAGACAAAGAAGCCGAAAGTGACGGAAAAGCCGGATAAGGAAGAGAAAGCAGATGAATCAGGAGAAGAGGAGGAAAAAGCTGCATCTGGGGAGGGTGAGGATGATCCGCAGAAGGAACTTAAACAGAAGGAAGCTCCTCCCAGTGAGTCCCGCATCGTTTTCCGGATGGTGCTGGTTGTCCTGCTTCTTGTATGCCTTACTCTGGCAGGTATCTGGTTCCGGCATCGGCAGCATTTCCGCAGTATAAAAAAAATTTTTGCAGAGGCAGATGCCCGCCGCAGGCTTAGATGCCTGAATGATAACATGAGGGGAATCTGGAAAATTCTAGGAGTAAAGTGGGATTACACCGACAGCAGAAAACTGATGAAGCAGATCTTACGTGAGACGCAGAAGTATTATATATTCAATGATGCCGGGGAATTAGCAGAACTTCAGAAACAGATCCGCGGATATGTGCTGGGGGTATACCGAAGCCGGTATAGTGCCAGCGGGATTCAGGATGAGGAATATGTTCAGTTTCAGGAGTACATCACACAGCTCCTTCTCAATGTCAGAAAACAGGGAGAAGATAAATTGTGGAGAAAGGTGAAGAGGAAAAATATAGCTAAAATTTTAGTAAAGAGAGGAAGACGGAAATGGATCAAAACAAATTAGCGGCGAGAAGAAATCTTGCTGAGACGATGATTAAAAATCTTGAGAAGCGGAATATGGAAGGATATTTTGCGGAGACCAAAGAAGAGGCGGTACAGCTTATCATGGAAAAGTTTCTCACGTCAGGAAAGACTGTGTGTTTTGGCGGTTCCATGAGCCTGACAGAATCGGGGCTTATGGCTGCGGCCGCGGAGGGAGACTGTGTCCTTTATGACCGTACGAAGGCGGTGACACCAGAAGAGTTAAAGGATATGAAGGCGAAGATGATTAACAGTGATTATTTTCTTATGAGTACCAACGCCATTACGGTGGAAGGAGAGCTGATCAATATAGACGGAAGAGGAAACCGTGTATCCTATCTGTGTTATGGCCCGGAACATGTCATCATCCTTGCGGGGATGAATAAAGTGGTGAGTACGGTGGAGGATGGACTGCGCCGGGTGAGGGATATCGCCTCCCCGCCCAATACGGTGCGCCTGAATAAAAATACTCCCTGTGCCAGAACCGGGCGGTGTGGCGACTGCTACAGTGAGGATTGTATCTGTTCCCAGATCGTAGTTACCCGGAGGAGCGGAGAAAAGAACCGGATCAAGGTAGTACTGGTCGCCGAAGAGCTGGGATACTGATCTTATGGGAAAACGATTATTTATCGCAGAGAAGCCCAGTGTGGCCCAGGAATTTGCGCGGGTTCTCGGTGTCAGAGGAAGAAGAGGGGATGGATTTATCGAATCGGAGGATATGGTGGTGACCTGGTGTGTGGGACATCTGGTGACGATGAGTTATCCAGAGGTATACGATCCGGCATATGCCAGATGGGCCTTTGAGACACTGCCTTTTCTTCCGGAAGATTTTCGGTATGAAGTCATACCAAATGTAAAAAAGCAGTTTGAGACGGTAAAAGGGCTTCTTCTCCGGGCAGATGTGGAGGAGATCTATGTCTGCACCGATTCCGGGCGTGAGGGCGAGTATATATACCGTCTGGTGGACCAGATGGCACAGGTTCCGGATACAAAAAAGAAATACCGGGTATGGATCGATTCCCAGACAGAAGATGAGATCCTGCGGGGGATCCGGGAGGCAAAGCCGCTGACGGAATACGATAACCTCAGTGCTTCCGCTTACCTGAGGGCAAAGGAAGACTATCTGATGGGGATCAATTTTTCCAGAGTCCTGTCTCTCAAGTATGGGGGCTGGCTCAATGACAGCGTGGAAGGGAAAAAGTGGACTTCCGTATCGGTGGGGAGGGTGATGACCTGTGTTCTCGGCATGGTGGTCACGAGAGAGTGGGAGATCCGCAAATTTGTAAAGACGCCATTTTACCGGGTGATCGGCGGTTTTGCACCCCAGCTGCCACAGCGGGAGGAGGGTCAGGCGGGAGAGGGAGAAAAGGCTCTGCCTGTGCTGGAAGGGGAGTGGAGGGTGACAGAAGAGTCAAGATACTTCCAATCTCCCAAGCTCTATAAGGAAAATGGTTTCCGGGAGGAGGAGACGGCGAAGGAGCTCTCTTCTTCTCTGACGGACCAGGACAGACAGGCTGTTTTGGAAAAGATTGAAAAAAAGAAGGAAAAGAAAAATCCGCCGCTCCTGTTTAACCTGGCGGAGCTGCAGAACCTGTCCTCAAAACTGTTTAAGATCAGCCCGGATGAAACACTCCAGGTGGTGCAGGAACTCTATGAGAAGAAACTGGTCACCTATCCCCGTACCGACGCCAGAGTACTGAGCAGCGCGGTGGCGAAGGAGATCACCAAAAATCTGAAAGGACTGCAGGGCTATGATCTGGCGCTTCCCTATCTCCGTCAGATCGCAGAGATGAAAAGCCATGAAAAACTTGGGAAGACCAGATATGTGGACGATAAGAAGATCACGGACCACTATGCCATCATTCCGACAGGGCAGGGACTGGGTGCCCTCAAATCGTTGAAACCTGTGTCAGTGAAGATGTATGAGGTGATTGTCCGCCGCTTTCTGAGTATTTTCTATCCGCCGGCGGTGTATCAGAAGATCAATGTGGTGCTGGCAGTGGAAAATCCCCAGAAGGAAAAAGGATATAGGGAGCGGTTTTATACATCGGCAAAAGTTCTGGTGGAGGAAGGATTTTTAGCAGTGACGGAATATTCCTTTTCCAACAGAAAAAAGAATGAACCAGCGGGAGAAAGTGACGAGGGTCTCCGAATGCTTCTTCCCCATCTCAAAAAAGGGATGAAGCTTCCGGTGGTTTCCATGAAGATCAAGGAGGGGGAGACCTCTCCGCCGAAACGTTATAATTCTGGTTCCATGATTCTTGCCATGGAGAATGCGGGGCAGCTCATCGAGGATGAGGAGCTGCGGGCGCTGATCAAAAGCAGCGGTATCGGAACCAGTGCTACCAGGGCAGAGATCCTGAAGAAATTGTTCCACATCTCCTATCTGAAGCTGAACAAAAAAACTCAGATCATAACCCCTACTCTGAAGGGGGAGCTGGTGTGCGGGATCGTGAGGTATGCCATTCCTGCTATGCTGAGCCCCAAGCTGACAGCCAGCTGGGAGAAGGGGCTGGGCGGCGTGGCAGAAGGCGAGATCGGCGAAGAGGAGTACATGGAGAAACTCACTGGTTTTGTCAGGCAGCAGGTGGGAAAAGTAAAAGAGACAAACAATATGACACAGCTTCGTTCATATTATAATATGGCGAAGGAATACTATCCTTTGACAAAAAAATGAAAGGATGCGGAGCATGAAAGAATTGACAAATCAACAGTTATTTGAAGATAAAAATACCATCGCATGGGAGCTGATCTCCCGCTATGAATACCCCTATGAGGTACTTCCGGCGATCAGTGAATATATTGTGGCCCTGGGAGAGAGCCTCCCCGGAGACCGCTACGAGAAAAGGGGAGAAAATGTCTGGATCGCGCGTAGCGCTTCCGTGGCGGAGAGTGCCAGCATAACAGGTCCTGTGATCATCGATGAAGAGGCGGAGATAAGGCACTGTGCCTTTATCCGCGGCAATGCCATTGTGGGCAGGGGGTCTGTGGTGGGAAATTCCACGGAACTTAAAAATGTCATTCTCTTTGACGGAGTCCAGGTGCCCCACTATAACTATGTGGGGGATTCCATCCTCGGCTATAGGTCCCATATGGGGGCGGGTTCCATCACTTCCAACGTAAAGTCAGATAAGACGCTGGTGGAGATCCGCTGCGGGGAAGATAAGGTAAAGACCGGATTAAAAAAGATGGGAGCTGTCCTCGGAAGCTTTGTGGAGGTTGGCTGTGGCAGCATTTTGAATCCGGGGACGGTGATCGGGAGCCATACGAATGTATATCCCCTCTCTTCCGTCCGCGGGTATGTGCCAGGGGCAAGTATCTATAAGAGACAGGGAGAAGTGGTGGTGAAGAGATAGGATAGGGTGTTATCTGGTTGAGTTTCCGCTTTTAACAACTGACGATTCAAATTGCGGAATCTCAAGGATATCCGACGTTGACATTTTTATCAAAATATTGTACGATAATGAGAGAAAATGACGAATAAGAAAGGAGTTACTATCGACATGATTTATTCACAGGAAGTAGAAAACATGTGCCCAGTTGCTCAGGGTGTCAACCATGGTTGTGCACCGATTCCAGAAGAAGCAAAATGGGTAAAGGCAAAAGAAGTTAAAGATATCTCTGGTTTTACACATGGTGTAGGCTGGTGTGCACCTCAGCAGGGGGCATGTAAGCTGACTTTGAATGTAAAAGAAGGTATCATTCAGGAAGCACTGGTAGAGACGATCGGTTGTTCCGGCATGACCCACTCCGCAGCGATGGCAGCAGAGATCCTTCCGGGACGTACCGTTATGGAAGCTTTGAATACAGACTTGGTATGTGACGCCATCAACACGGCAATGAGAGAACTGTTCCTTCAGATCGTATATGGACGTTCCCAGAGTGCATTTTCTGAGGATGGGCTTGCGATCGGAGCAGGACTTGAGGATCTGGGAAAAGGACTTCGTTCCCAGGTTGGTACGATGTACGGTACACTGAAAAAAGGTCCTCGTTATCTGGAGATGGCAGAGGGATACGTAACAGCAATCGCTTTGGATGAAAATGATCTGATCATTGGTTATAAATTCGTTAGCCTTGGTAAAATGACTGACTTTATCAAAAAGGGTGATGACCCGAACACTGCTTACGAAAAAGCATGTGGTCAGTATGGTCGTGTAGACGACGCTGTCAAACTCATCGATCCGAGAACGGATGAAGAAGTCGCAAAATAATAAAAGGAGGTAGCGAATAATGGCTTTATTTGAATCATATGAAAGAAGAATTGATAAGATCAACAGCGTATTGAATGAGTACGGCATCTCCTCCATTGAAGAGGCAGAGAAGATCACAAAAGATGCGGGCTTAAATGTATACGACCAGATCAAAGGCATTCAGCCGATCTGTTTTGAAAATGCGTGCTGGGCTTACACAGTAGGTGCTGCGATCGCGATCAAGAAGGGCTGCAAAAGAGCAGCGGATGCAGCGGCAGCAATCGGTGAGGGACTTCAGGCATTCTGTATTCCTGGTTCTGTGGCAGATACCCGTAAAGTAGGTCTGGGACACGGAAATCTTGGAAAGATGCTCCTTGAGGAAGAGACAGAGTGCTTCTGCTTCCTGGCTGGACATGAGTCCTTCGCAGCAGCAGAGGGTGCCATCGGTATCGCCGAGAAGGCAAACAAGGTTCGTAAGAATCCTCTCCGCGTTATTCTGAATGGCCTTGGAAAAGATGCGGCTCAGATCATTTCCCGTATCAACGGATTTACCTTTGTAGAGACAGAGTATGATCCTTATACAAATACTGTAAAAGAAGTATCCCGCATCTCTTATTCTGACGGGCTCCGCTCCAAAGTAAACTGCTATGGCGCCAATGATGTTCAGGAAGGCGTTGCGATCATGCACAAGGAAGGTGTAGACG
>CAMTDY010000150.1 GCA_947070915.1 uncultured Roseburia sp. | reverse complement strand
TGACTTCGTCAAAGAGCCGGATTCTCGCTTGGCAGAATATGTGCGTACCCAGGACTTTGCAGTGGCTGCAAAGTCCTGGGCTGAACAGTATTGAAGAGACAGAAGGAAAGTATTGACAAGCGTTACAGGAATTTTTATAATAAAAAGGAGGAGGTATCGACATGAGAAGCATACGAACTAAAATCACATTATGTCTTATTTTGACTGTTCTGGCGGGATTGGCAGTATCCGGGTCTTTCAGCATTGCTCTTAATTATGACAGTACCATGTCTACTGTGGAGCAGATGATGAGTGAAACTGCGGTTCTTGCGGCGGGGCGTGTCCAGCAGGAATTAACGGCTTATAAAAACGTTGTTATAGAGGTTGGCTGCATTCCGCAGTTGTCCGATCCGAATGTTTCGACGAAAAAGAAACAGGCGATCATTGACGCGCGCCGCCATGCACAATTTCCAGAGGGGAAATATTATTGGCACGGACGGTATCAGCATTTTTGACGGCAAAGATTATTCCGACCGGGAGTATGTACGCCAGGCTCTGCAGGGAAATGTTTTTGTATCAGAGCCATTGATCAGCAAGATCACCGGGAAACTGTCCATTATGGTAGCGGCGCCCCTCTATGCTGAGGAAAATGAAAAATCTATTGTAGGCGTTGTCTATTTTGTGCCGCAGGAAACCTTTTTGAACGATATAGTTTCGGCTATTCAGATCGGCGAGAACAGCCGCGCTTATATGATTAATAAATCAGGTGATACCATTGCGGACATTACGCTTGAGACGATCACGGTGCAGAACATAGAAGCGGAGGCCAAGAGCGATCCCGAGCTGAAGGAGCTGGCTGCCATCCATGCCGAGATGCGGCAAGGGGAAAACGGATTTGGAAGCTATGTAAACGGCGAGGATAAAATGTTCGCGGCTTATGCGTCCGTGCCGGATACGGACGGTTGGAGCATTGCGGTGACGGCTCCGCAGGTCAATTATCTGGCATCTACGAGAGACGCGATTATCATTGATCTTGCGGTGATGGGGATTGCCATTCTGGTATCCGTCGTCATTGCGCTGGCGCTTGCGCGTAATATCGGCAAACCCATGAAGGCGTGCGTCAATCGGATGAAGCTGCTGGTGGAGGGCGATTTGGAGACCCCGATGCCCAGGATTACCAACAGGGATGAGACAGGTGAACTTGCCAGATCTACCGCATCTCTTGTGGAAGGGCTGAGTATTGTAATCAAGGATATTGATTATTTATTGAATGAGATGGCAAATCAGAATATGAATGTCCGTACCTCGCATGAGGACGTGTATGTGGGCAGTTTTCACAATATTCTGCTGTCTATGCGGAATATGAAGTTGGCATTGAACAATGCCATGCTTCAGGTCAACCATTCTGCGGGCGGGGTGTCCGCTGCAAGCAACCAACTGTCTGCAAGCGCACAGACGCTCAGTCAGGGCACGACGGAGCAGGCGAATTCGGTAGAAGAGCTTGCATCGCGGATCAGCACTATTGCCGAGCAGGTGAAGGATACGGCGAACGGTGCGTTAGATTCGAGAAGCCAGACGCACCAGACTGGCGAGGAAGTGCTTCTGTGCAACCAAAAGATGCAGAATCTGGTGGAAGCCATGGAAAGAATTGAGACAAGCTCCGAAGAGATTGGAAAAATTCTCAAGACAATAGACGACATTGCGTTCCAGACGAATATACTCGCCTTGAATGCGGCGGTGGAGGCGGCAAGAGCCGGAGATGCCGGCAAGGGATTTGCCGTCGTTGCGGAGGAGGTTCGCGATCTGGCCGGGAAATCCGCGCAGGCGGCGCAGAACACCTCGGAACTGATTGGAAACTCTACGGAAGCGGTACATATTGGTACAGAAATTGCACGGAGTACAGCGGATGTTCTGCTGGGCGTTGTGAACAGTATTCAGACGGTGGTGGATGCCATCGATCATATCGCCGCCGTGTCCAACGAGCAGTCCGAGGCGGTGACGCAGGTGGCCGAGGGCATTAACCAGATCTCAAACGTGGTACAGAACAACAGTGCCGTCGCGCAGGAGAGCGCGGCCGCGAGCGAGGAGCTTTCCGCGGAGGCGGCGTGCTTAAAAGAGATGGTGGATCAGTTTACACTGGCAGAGGAATAATTGATAAGAGAGAAGAGACTGTCCATGCGGCGGTCTCTTTTTGTTTTGCTTATGGTATACTGGAATCAGAAAAAACACTTCGTTCAAGAGGTCACCATGAGAAAAAATATTTCTGTTGAATTCACAAATGAACGTATTATCCCCAGTGCTGGGCTCGCAGTTGTCGGCGCAATCCTCGGCAAAGGCTGCCCTCGGCATCTGCTATGCAATCCCATCCGCTGAAACCCTGCGGCAGCGTACCTTCAAAACTGCCTTGCGGCTATGCTCCCATGTTCGCCTATATCGGCAGGGAAGGATACCTTGCGGATCTGGAACTGCGGGAGGGGAAACAGCACAGCCAGAAAGGCCATCCCCGGCACGGAAAAACGGGTCACAATCTGCATGGGATATGAGATCACGGAACGTACGATGGATCGGAACGGGCAGTTTCTCCTTGTCCCGGACATTGAAGCCAATACATGGTGGGATTTTACCGACAGTGATGTGATCGTCCACTACCATGCCCACGGGGAATGTGAGCAGTTTCACAGCGAACTGAAAACGGATATGGAACGGGGCATAAAACTTTCCGGGCCGAAATTGGGGAAAGCGGGTAAAAACCGCATGAAAGAAATACGCCAGGAGTTAAAAGAAACCGGGCTTGCTTGTGGTGAACCTATAAGGCGTTGGGATAGATTATTCAGCAAGCCCTAATTATTAGGGAGCTGTTATAAGAACCGATAAATAATACCGGCGATCACGATCCCGATGATGCTGGCGATGGTAAATTTGATCTTGAGGCCGAAGGTGAGGATGAGAACCCCGAGATTTAATGTGATGGGATTATCCAATCCGAAAGTTTTCCCAAAGGAAAGCCAGGAGAGACCGGAGATTCCCTCCGTCATCTGGGCGATAAAACTTCCCAGTACAATGCCCGCCAGCAGCAGTAAAAACAACGCCCATGTATTTTTCCCAGTTCTTGCCATATGTAATACTCCTTCTGAATATAATGAAATAATTGAATCTGTTATTCTGGCTGGACGGCATGCACACTCGAAAAAATATTCCTCGTATAACTATCAGTAACTTAATTTTCGTTATACGAAAATCCTGCCGTCTATCTATCCTAAAAGTAAGTGTACAACATCATGAAAAAATAATCAATAAGAAAAAAGGAAATTCCTCTTTCGTGTTGAAATATTAAAGTGTAGGCGATTTTTTAGAAAAAGAGGTACATAGATGACATTACGGGAAGAGTTTGAGCAGAGGGAACATGATATATTCAGTCCCTTTGCTGCATTCAGTGACCAGTCTCTGGGAAGAGACCATCCAGAGGAACCCTGTGACCTGCGTCCAGTCTATCAGAGGGACCGGGACCGGATCCTTCACTCCAAGGCATTTCGCAGGCTGAAGGGAAAGACTCAGGTTTTTCTGGCGCCGGAGGGAGACCATTACCGGACCAGACTGACCCATACGCTGGAGGTGTCGCAGAATGCGAGAACCATAGCCAAGGCGCTGCGTCTGAATGAGGACCTGGCAGAGGCGGTGGCACTGGGGCATGATCTGGGGCATACGCCTTTTGGACATGCCGGAGAACGGATGCTGGACCGGATCTGTTCCGATGGGTTTCATCATCAGCTCCAGAGTGTGCGGGTGGTGGAGCGGCTGGAGAAAAACGGAAGAGGTTTGAATCTGACGAAAGAAGTCCGGGACGGGATCCTGAATCATTCTACTTCTGGCAGCCCGTCAACACTGGAGGGAAAGATCGTAAGGCTCTGTGACAAGATCGCCTATGTAAATTCGGATATCGACGATGCCATCCGGGGAAGGATCATCCGGGAGACGGATCTTCCTGCCGGGTGTGTACAGGTGCTTGGTGCTACGCTCAGAGAGCGGCTGAATACACTGATACATGATATCGTCAGTAACAGCATGGGGAAAGAAGACATCATAATGTCCGATGAAAAATATGAGGCATTGCTCCATCTCCGCCGGTATATGTTTGCCAATGTGTACATAAATTCTGTGGCGAAGGCAGAAGAGGGAAAAGCCGAACGAATGATAGGACAGCTTTTTGAGTATTATGTAAAACATATGGAGGAATTGCCAGAGGAATATACAAGAATGATATGGGAGCAGGGGGAGACCGTGGAGCGTGTGGTGTGTGACTATATTGCCGGTATGACAGACCGGTATGCCGTATCCACCTACCAGAGTCTGATGATACCGAAGACATGGAGGGTCTACTGACAGGAGGGCAGGCTGGCAGATGTATTACAGTGAGGAGTTTATCGAGGAAGTCCGCCAGAGAAATGATATTGTGGATGTGATTTCCGGCTATGTCAATTTAAAAAAAAGCGGGAGTAATTTTACAGGATTATGCCCGTTCCACAATGAAAAGACGCCCTCTTTTTCGGTTTCAGGAGGGAAACAGATGTATTACTGCTTTGGCTGCGGGGCAGGCGGAAATGTCTTTACCTTTCTTATGGAATATGAGAATCTGACATTTCCGGAAGCATTGGAACAGCTGGCTGGCCGCGCCGGTATGGCGCTGCCGGAAAAAAGCAATTCCGAGGAAGACCGGAGACGGCGGAATACAAGGGAACGGATTCTGGAGATTTACAAAATAGCCGCCAATTATTTTTATGCAAAACTGAATTCCGGGCGGGGAGAAGAGGCAAAAAAGTATCTTCTGCAAAGGGAGCTTTCCGAGGAAACGATACGCCGGTTTGGTCTGGGATATTCGGACAAGTTCAGCGATGACCTGTACCAATACATGAAAAAGAAAGGTTTTGACGATACTATACTAAACCAGACAGGATTGTTTACCTTTCACGAAAAAAAAGGCGTTTATGATAAGTTCTGGAACCGTGTCATGTATCCGATCATGGACCGGTCGGGAAAGGTGATCGCCTTTGGTGGCAGGGTAATGGGAGATGGAAAGCCGAAGTACCTGAATTCCCCAGAAACAATGGTCTTTGATAAGAGCCGGAACCTGTACGGACTGAATTTCGTACACGGAAAGCAGGACCAGGGCATGATCATCTGCGAGGGGTATATGGATGTGATCGCCCTTCACCAGGCGGGATTTACCAATGCGGTGGCATCTCTTGGCACGGCATTTACAAGCCAGCAGAGCAGTCTTTTAAAAAGATATACGGATACCGTGTATCTCTGCTATGACAGCGACGGTGCCGGCGTCAAGGCAGCGTTGCGGGCAATTCCTATGTTGAAAGAGGCAGGACTGACGGTGCGGGTTATTGACATGCAGCCCTATAAGGATCCCGACGAATTTATCAAGGGGTTGTCGGCGGAGGAGTTCAGGAACCGTATTCATTCCGCACAGAACAGTTTTTTCTATGAGATTGGTATTCTGCAGAGAGAATACGATATGGGAGATCCCGAAGAAAAGACAAAGTTTATGAATGAGGCGGCAAAAAAATGCCTGACGTTTGAAAATGAAATAGAGAGAAATAATTATATAGAGGCGTTTTCCAGGGAATATGGGATCCGCAGTGAAGATTTCAGGCAGCTGGTAAAGCATTATGCGGCGGCAGCCGTGGGAATCCAATATGAAAAAATAAAGAGTGAGAGACAGAAAAAGAAAGAAAGCGGGAAAGAGGATGGCATTGGGCAGATCCAGGCAATCCTGCTGACATGGATCAGTGAAGACCTGTCCCTATACCCCATTGTCAAAGAGACAATCCTGCCAGAGGATTTTCTGGATGAACCTTACCGGGAAGTGGCAAAGCTGCTTTATGAACAGGCGGAAACAGGAAGCATGTCGCCAGCGACGATCATCAGCCGGTTTGACAGTAAGGAGGAACAATCCGTGGTGGCGGGACTGTTCAACCGCCAGGTAAAGGAAGTCAGAGAACGCACGGAGCGGGAAAAGGCACTGAACGAGGTCGTGAAAACACTAAAGAAAGCGAGTCTGGAGAAGCAGAGCAGAGAGATCACAGATTTGTCCCAGCTGCAGGCATTGATCGCAGAGAAAAAGAAACTGGAACATCTGAGTCTGAGACTGCCGGTACAGTGATATCGATAGAATGAAGGAGGAAGACATGAAAGATAATAAGAATACAGTGGACGAGCAGGCGTTATTTATGGAAGGGTTAAATACACTTGTGGAGCTTGGGAAGAAGAAAAATGGAATCCTGGAATTCAGTGATATCAATGCCCAGTTTAAGGAGATCGATCTGGATGGTGATAAGACAGAGAAGATTCTGGATTATCTTGAACAGAATGGTATTGTAGCAATGGTACCTGACAGCGATGCCGACGACGATATTATTCTTGATGTGGATGATGAGCCGACGGAAGAGGAGCTGGAAAATATTGAATTTTCTGTTCCCGACGGCGTCAGCATTGAGGATCCGGTCCGCATGTATCTAAAGGAGATCGGCAAGGTGCCATTGCTTTCTGCGGATGAGGAAGTAGAGCTGGCGAAGAAAATGGAAGAGGGAGATGCCGAATCGAAAAAGCGTCTTGCCGAGGCCAATCTTCGTCTGGTGGTAAGTATTGCCAAGAGATATGTGGGACGGGGGATGCTATTTCTGGATCTGATCCAGGAGGGCAACCTTGGCCTGATCAAGGCAGTGGAGAAATTTGACTACCGCAAGGGTTACAAATTCAGTACCTATGCCACCTGGTGGATCCGTCAGGCGATCACCAGGGCCATCGCTGACCAGGCCCGTACCATCCGTATTCCAGTGCATATGGTGGAGACCATCAATAAGCTGATCCGCGTGCAGAGACAGCTTCTGCAGGAGCTGGGACGGGAGCCCTATCCGGAGGAGATCGCAAAAGAGATGCAGCTTCCGGTGGACCGGGTGCGGGAGATCCAGAAGATTTCCCAGGAACCAGTTTCCCTGGAGACCCCCATCGGCGAAGAGGAAGACAGCCATCTGGGAGACTTTATACAGGACGACAATGTACCGGTGCCAGCGGAGGCGGCAGCTTTTACTCTGTTAAAGGAACAACTTACGGAGGTGCTGGATACATTGACAGAGAGGGAACAAAAA
>CAMTDY010000149.1 GCA_947070915.1 uncultured Roseburia sp. | reverse complement strand
AGCTCGTCGGGCTCATAACCCGAAGGTCGTAGGTTCAAATCCTGCCCCCGCAATTTTTGTCTTAGCAATTTTAAGACAAGGTTAGCCCAGATAGCTCAGTTGGTAGAGCAAGGGACTGAAAATCCCTGTGTCGCTGGTTCGATTCCGGCTCTGGGCATTTGTAAGCATTATGCTTATAGATGGGGCATTAGCTCAGGTGGTAGAGCACTTGACTTTTAATCAAGTTGTCCGGGGTTCGAGTCCCCGATGCCTCATGTCTGAATGTAAGGGAAGTACCGAAAGATGGTACTTCTTTTTATTTTGAAATGACTGTCTAAAGATTTTTTTAATAGGGAACAAATTCTTACAAAAAGCTTAGCATTTATTACATTGTCAAGTGACTGGGGGTTCCAGTGTGTTAATACCATTGATGAAAAGCAGCCAAAGAAATGTATTAAAACCAAACGTGGTATCATATTGAATTCTACGAAAAAGAAGGTCATGAGTAAATACGGAAAAACATCAGTGAAGAAACTCAGTAAGAAAACGAGATTTTATAAAGCCTATAAGAGAGATGTAGGTGGAGCAGGATTTAAGTTAATACAAAATAATAAATGTGCTATTTATAAATTTAAGTCTGGTTCTAACAAATATCAGCTTTATTTTTTCTTTGACAAGAAAAATAAAGTTAATGCTATTGTAGCAGGGAAAAACTGTTAAGCTACATTGACGAACATTATGTGGATGACGCATTTTGCCATGTCACTGTAGGATTTTCCCATTACAGGCGCAGTATTTTTATATTATACTATATTTAATACAGCGACGTGAATCTGAACTTTGGTTCATCCTTCATCGTCGGACCAAATAAATTGAGCGGAGGTTAAATGCTATGGAGAATAAAAATATCGGGTTTATTCCGGCGATGGGGTGGAATTCCTGGAATACTTTTACCTGGGATATCAATGAAGAGCTGATTCGGGAGACGGCGGATAAAATGGTGGAAAATGGATATCGGGATGCGGGATACGAGTATGTTGTGATCGATGACTGCTGGAGTCTGAAAGAGCGGGATGCTGATGGCAATCTGGTGGCGGATCCGGAAAAATTTCCAAATGGTATGAAGGCCCTGGGGGATTATATACATGAAAAAGGGCTTAAATTTGGCATGTATTCCTGCGCCGGAACCCATACCTGCGCCGGTTATCCAGGTAGTTTTGAACATGAATTTCAGGATGCGAAGCAGTTTGCAGCCTGGGGTGTAGATTATCTGAAATATGATTATTGTTTTAAGCCGAGAAATATGTGCGGGGAGCTGCTGTATAAGAGAATGAGCCTTGCCCTGCGCAATTGTGGCAGAGACATATGCTTTTCCGCCTGCAACTGGGGTGAGGACAATGTTTATCAATGGATCCGTGAGTCTGGGGCACATTCTTATCGTTCTACACAGGATATTCAGGACAACTGGGAATCCATCTGCAATATTGCCTGCTCGCAGATCGAAAAAGAACCTTTTACGGGAAATTACTGTCACAATGATATGGACATGCTGGTGGTAGGAATGTATGGGGGAAGCAATAGTGATTTCATCTGCAGTGAACGCATTGGAGGATGTACAGACAGCCAGTATAAGACTCATTTTTCCCTGTGGTGTATGATGGGTTCGCCGCTTATGATAGGCTGCGATATCCGCTCGGCAAATGATATAACAAAGAATATTCTGCAAAATAAGGAATTGATCGCAATTAATCAGGATCCAGAGGCGAGGGGTGCTTATCGTATAAAGGTCGAGCCACAATGGTTTAACGAGGACGAAGCCTTTGTTCTGGTAAAGGTGCTGCATAATGGGGATCTTGCCATAGGGCTTTTTAATCTCAGTGATACCCAGAGAGAATTGACAGTGCAGTTCTGGGATCTGGGACTTCCTTATGCATCCGGGATGGGATTGTCGCTCTATGACTGCTGGGAGCATAAGGAGCTCGGTGTACATAAGGAGAGATTCGCCGTTACGGTACCTTCCTCTGATTGTATAATTATGCGTGGCAGACTTGTATAAGGCGGGGATCTGGTTATGGAGATGAAACATCATGTCTGCCGGCAGTGCGGGGTTCGTCTTACTTCCGATGAAAAGGCAATTTATATGAAAATGGTAAGCCGGAGTGCTGTAGATTTCCTCTGTCTTGGCTGTCTCAGTGAAAAACTGGGCTGCAGCAGGGAAGCACTGCAAGAGAGGATCCGATATTACCGGGAGAGTGGGAATTGTGTGCTGTTTCGGTAGATCAGTCATACATTGTTCCCAGGCTATGGTCAGTGATAAAATTTATATCACAAAACTGGTCTCTTTTGGTATTGACTGCCATGGCGGTTACAAGGCCGTCTGGTTTATTATCGTTTATGAGAATACGTTCGCCGTGGCCGGCATTGAAAATAATATGGTCATAGCGGACGTTATTTTCTTTGAGAAAACGAAGGGTGTGGGGTTTTTCGTAATTATTTCTTGCCGTGAGGAATATGATCATATCCTGGGCAGGAATATTTTCCAGAAATTCTCTGGCCCCAGGCAGGAAACGGTCTTCTCCATATATATAAGGGCCATTGTGTACTACAATGGTGCCGTCCAGATCGAGGATCCAGGTTTTTGCAAGGGGAGAGACAGGTATTTCTTTCTTTTTATTCATGATGAGCTCCTTTCCATAATTATTATAAAAAGTATAACAAAATTTCTTGTCTTCCACAACTCCCAGGTGGCAAGGTGCTAATTGACGGCACTCAATTTAGCGCCACAGGATAAACAGAATAAAAAATTTGCCAAATGAGACAAATTTCGATATACTTAATGGTGAAGAAGGAACTGGAACACATGGATAAAGAAGATAAGCCAGAACCTAAGCGATTGATTAGGAGGAACTTATATGGAATTATTGATCATTTTTTTTGGTCTGCCTTTGGTGTCACTGATCTGGTTCATTTTTGACCTGGTCTTGTTTTTGAGATGTCCGAAGGATGAGAAGGAGAAACGAAGAAGATACCGGAATCAGTTTATTATGTCTGGCATTCTAGCTTTTGTGTTTATCGGAGGAGTTAGTTTGTTGATGTACTGGTTTTCCCAGGCCATGGAGCATATGTAAGGGAATTGTTTTGAAAAGGAGACCTGTTATGGAAAAGGAAATGTTGGAATTACTGATCATATTATTTGATGGTCCTTTGTTTTCACTGATCTGGTTCATTTTTAGTCTGGTCTTGTTTTTGAAGTGTCCGAAGGGTGAGAAGGAGAAATGGAGAAGATACCGGAATCGGCTTATTATATCCGGCATTCTAGCTTTTGTGTTTGTCGGAGGAGTCAGCCTGCTAATATATTGGTTTTCCCAGGCTATGGAGCATATGTAAGGGGATTGTTTTGAAAAGGAGATTGAGAATGAGGGATAAATATTTTCGTAGGATCGTGGCAGTTATACTGGTGACAGGGATGATAACTTCGGCGGCATTGGTCGGCTATACGGTTTATCTGCGCAGCCAGTGTTCGATCATTTCCTTTATTTCAAATGAAGGGGAATAGGTGGCAGGGATGAGAAAAATAGTTGGACAAATCTTATGTATCGCAGTGCTTGTGGTTGTGTTTGTGGTGTTTGATATCGCAGTATACCAGGTTTTTACCAGAAGGTGTATCAGTGATTACAGTGATGGGATGCAGGCGAAATCCGTAGAACTTGATGAATATCTTCCTTTTGTGGAAGAAACAAAAATTGTAAAGCGCAGGTCTTCCCTGCAGCTGTCGGGGGATCTTCCGGTATTAGATGGAGCAGCGGCTCTGTATCCGGTATTTTCTGCTTTTGTAAATGCAGTCTATCCAGAGGACAGCTGTCAGTTTGACGGAAAGAATTTTGGTAAGGAAAGTGCTTTGCAGATGAATAATACAAGAGGTGCTTATCAGGCGGTGGTAGATGGGACTGTGGACATAGCGGTTTGTGCAAAGCCTTCAAAGGAGCAGCTCGCCTATGCAGAACAAAAAGGAGTATCCCTGGAACTGGTTCCCATCGGCAGCGAGGCATTTGTATTTCTTGTCAATGCAAAGAACCCAGTGAACAGTCTGACTGTGGATCAGGTGAGGGGAATTTATTCGGGTAAATATAAAAACTGGTCTGAACTGGGGGGTGAGGATAAGCGGATCGGGGCACTGCAGAGAAACGAGGGAAGCGGCAGCCAGACAGCGATGCTTTCATTTATGGACGGAATACCAATGAAGACAGGGATTAACAGTTTTCTTGGCAGTTCCATTGGATTTTCTTTCCGGTTTTATGTGGAGGGCATTGTGGAAGACGGCGGCGTAAAAATGCTTTCGCTGAATGGCGTTTATCCGGACAAGGAAAATGTTAAGAATGGCAGTTATCCGATCGTCAGCAATTTTTATGCGGTGTACCGGAAAGATAATAAGAATGAAAACATACCGTTGCTTATCGACTGGATGCTTTCGGAAGAGGGGCAGGAGATTGTGGAAGGCAGTGGATATGTGGGGGTTTAGCTCATCGGTGCCAATTTGAGCCCGCCGTTGAGCTAGGCGGAAGGCAAGTAAAAAACCATGTCTGTAAGAAGATGATTTTTTTATCATGCAGACATGGTTTTTTATTGGTTTTAACTTTACGCAGTCAACTGTCTATTCGATCACAAAATTGTCCAGATACAGACTGCTTGGCAGTGTGGCATTTGCTTTCAGTTCGATCTTATTGTCGCCTGCCTGCAGTGATATCGGTGTGGTAACGGTTTTCCAGTCACTGTAAGATGTTCCCTTTGGAAGTGACAGGGTTTTGACCTTGGTGCCATTCACATACAGGTCAATGTTATTGATATCAGAAGTAGCAGAGTAGCGAAGGATCATATTAGCCGTACCTGCTGTTTTGTTGGTTACGGTGTCTTTCACTGCTGCGTTTGCGCTGGTACCAAATTTCAAAAAGCCTTGGCCCTGGCATTTGTCAATATCGGTTACGCATGCATTGGTAACATTCTGTTCTACGTTCTTCTGGTCAAAGAATTCTGCTTCATACTGACGGGGACCGGTGTATTCCTCCGGAAATTCAGGAGCAGTCAGAGTCGCTGTCTTGTAAGATGTAAGACGGCCGGTCTCGTTTCCTGAGCAGTTGATCTTGATGTCTACAGGTCCATTTTCTTTGACGGTCAGTGTGTAAACGCCATTGCTCCAGTTCTCTGTCACTTCTGTTCTCTTCTGGCGGACACCTCTGTTCTTGCAGGTGTAAGAAGGTTTGGAAGAGGCGCCATAGATCTTAATGGTATTTGTCTTTAAAGTAGATGCATCTTCTTCGTCATAGTTATTCAGATAGAAGTCAAAATGATCTGAATACTCTTTTATGACCCCTGTGGTATACTGGGAATAAGATACCTCAACCTGCTTACAGGTATTGTATTTTGGTATAAAGTATCCCCCGGCTGGTGTCCCGTCTTTATAAGGATTGTAGGTAAGCCAGGTGTTTTCATTGCGTCCACCATAAATGTTACCCCAGTATTCGATTGGGAAAAGATTATTAAATTCATTTTGTTTGGTTTCAATCGTTGGCCACCGCGTAGCAATAGCAGACTGATTGATCTGAACCTGCATTGCTTTTCCCAGGTCATCTATAGGTTCCAACATGGTTGGGATCGTAGGATAACGTCCGGTACATTTAAAAGGATTATGGTTATTCTTCAGGTTGCCGTCGTCAGGCATGCGGTAAAGCCCCTCAAATAAAGTAGGGTAGGAACTATACTTTGCATCGTTGTTTCCAGAAGTTACATCCTGGATCACAGCCACCTTTGTGCGGTCAATGGCTTCTTTGCGGGAAGGTATGCGGATGGTGCCGTCAAGAACCTTTCGGAACATATCCAGCATGTCGTTCTGGAACTGGTCGTACATATCCCAGCCACGGACTTTGTAGCCCTCGCTGTCAGTGGTCGCCCAGAGTTCTTTAAAGTCGTCTGCCCAGACAAGTTCCGGACCGTCAATCACCGTCATACCGTTCATCGCCATCCGCTCTATATGCAGCGGCAGTGCGGTAGCCACCCGGTACTGGTCTTTGGTCGGATCCCCCGTACCATCCCATGTGGAATCGGACCAGCCGGAATCATCATAGCGCATCCCAAAATTTCCACAGTAGCCGGAGAGATAGGCACCATATACGGTACTCTCCACATCAGAGATATAGCTCAGCTGGGTAAATTTTTCTTCCAGAATATAGTTCTGTGAATACTGACGGCAGGCGGCTTCCCATTCGGGCACTTCTTTGAGCATGGCGATGGGATTGATGCCTGCGCTCCATTCATTGGCACACCAGCTGATATCAAGATAGCCGCCGTATTTGTTACAGAGCTTGAGCAGGGCTGCAAAATGGCGGTAACGCTCTTCACAGGTAACCCATTTTGAGTCTGGGTAATTTGGATTTTTGTAATGATCCGGATTGTTTTTATCATAAAATCCCCAGAACTGTTCACAGTAATTATATCCGATAAAGTTTGGATAATCCCTGAAAAACTCAGCATAAATTGTATCTTCCAGATCATCCGTTGCTTCATAATCCGGGAAGTGGCTTTGTCCGCCGCTGGAGGGCTGTATCATTGTCCATACGCCTTTTTCGGCACAGGTCCGTATCCATGACTTGGCGGTTTCATATCCATCCTTTACCATAAGCCATTTTTTATTTGTCTTGTCCCAGTTAATCGAAAGGGAAATATTGAAAACAACATAAGGCAGTACATCCTCGGGGATCAGATCAATGATCTTCGCCGGATCTGCATAATTCCATGAATCGATATGAACGATCCACATGGGCTGCTCCGGTGAGAGAGGACGGCGCATGCTGCCTGTCGCCGCAGTCGTCGCTAGTGGCTGCGTTTCCGCCTTCATAGTGTAAGTTTCCATCATTTCGCTCACTGTGCTGAGCTCATATTCATTATCTGGATTAAATGGTGGAACTCCCATAAAGACGTTAACCGACATGATAACTGACATAAATGCCGCGCATAACTTCTTCAGTTTCATTTTTATGTAACCTCCTTGATTTTTTGATTTCAAAATGGTCAAATGGCATTTATTTCTTTCCCAAATTATATATGAATTTCTTATTGCTGTCTCTTATACACATCTCCGAGCCCACGAGACGGAGCTACATC
>CAMTDY010000148.1 GCA_947070915.1 uncultured Roseburia sp. | reverse complement strand
TGTCATAGTACCATCTGGTATTCCCCTCAAAGGTTCCGCTGTGCACTTTCGCGCTACTGTGGGTGCACAGCAGCATGACAGCCACAGTGGCGATGACAAGACAGAAAGCTCGCTTTAAAATTCGTGTAATTATCATACTGAACACATTCTTTTTCATAAACTCTTTCCCTTCTTTCCATATCTTCCTCTGTTACAGTGAAAGTGGAATCCCCTTACACAGAAATCACATCCCCACGATCTTCACATAGTTCGGAAGTCCTCCCTTCCGCAGCGCCTTGGTGTACTCTTTCTTCTTACTCTTCGGCACCCGGATCACCAGATCCTTCCTGGCTTTCCCAAACACCTCCTTCCCCCACTTTTTGATCTGGGTAGAACGGATGGTGACCTTCTTCAGCTTTCCCTCTTCCGGCGAAAAGGCAAAAAAGGCATAAGCTCCAATCTCCGTCACGCTGGCAGGGATAGTAACAGTTCTGAGGCCGCTTCGCAAAAACATACTGTGGCTGATGGTCTTTACCCCCTCCTCAATCCGCACACTTTTTAACTTATCACAGCAGGAAAAAGCATAACTGCCGAAAGAAGTGCCGGCGGGGATGGTGACATGTCTTAATTCTGATCCGGAAAATGCTCCCTTTCCGACTTTTTCCAAGTGCTTTAGGGACACAGATTCAATTCCTGATGCATCAAAGGCATTGATTCTGATCTTTTTCAGGGTGGAAGGGAAGTTGATCTTTTTTAACTCACTTGTAGCATTAAAGGCAGCGTATCCAATGGAGACCAGCCCCTCCGGCAGCACCACCTCCTTCACCTTTCTGAAATTATCAAAAGCATAATCCCCGATGTGGGTGATCCCCCTTTTAAACACCACCCGTTCCGCCTTCATGTACCATCTATTTCCATGCCAGCCCATAGATACCCCGTGCTGGCCGCCATCCTCCATCCGCCCCTTACAGGCGATGGTGACTGTCTTTGTCCGGGTGTCATAGTACCATCTGGTATTCCCCTCAAAGGTTCCGCTATGTACTTTCGCGCTGCTGTGGGTGCACAGCAGCATGACAGCCAGGGCGGGGATGATGAGACAGCATACTCGTTTCAGTATTTTAGCCATCCCTACACCTCCTTTTTATACAAAACGATTTTTGACATATATCCTCCGATATTACCTATGACCGTTCCATAGATATACAGGCTTTGATAACCCTCTTTGCTGATCACAAAGGTATAGGCCCCCGCACTTAGAAAACCAGTGGAAAAATATCCCTTTTCATCCGCCTCTACAGTTTTCACAGGCCCTTTATGGTAGCATTCCACACCTTCATAGATCCGTACCTCTGCACCCGCAAGGGGGCGGTTCGCTGCCCCGTCATATAAATAACCAGCCAGGTACCCCTCGCCAAACCATTCCTCGTCGATAAGCTGAACCGTAGTATTTTTATACAGATCCATAGCAGACGTTATGGTAACAGACTGGTGTACAACAGTATACTTCTCACCTTTCCCATAGGTGACCTCATATCTGCCGGCAGGCACTTCAATCCGATAGGAACCGTCTTTCTTGGTTTTGGATTTATACACATCTCCGGTATCCCGCGACCGGAAGCTGATATCCGCTCCCCCCAGTCCGGGCATATCCTCCTTGGAAGCCGATCCCACAGCATAATCAAAACAGACAACCTTTCCCTTGACCAGACAATCCGTGGACATCTCATATTGCCTGAGATCACACAACTCCATTTCCTCCTCTTCCTCAGGTTCTTCGGCATCCTCTGCCACACCAGTCCGCATCTTCCTGCCAATCTCATCGTATAGGACGCCCTCCTCTATGGTACAGATGGTATTGGTTCCCCGAGGCCTGACATTTTCCACCTGACACTCCAGATCCTCCGGCAGCAAAAGGAATATGCTGTCTCCTTTTGGTTTCAGATCCAGGATAGTTTTTGTCCCCACCTTCACTTTGAGGGTAGAATTTTTGTCCATACCCATTTTCTTATCCTTCTTGATCTTGAGCAGCCCGCATTTTTTTAAACGGTCCCTCAGTTGTTCCTGGTCCACATAGGCAAGATACTTCTCCAGATTTGTAGATGTCCTGCCTGTGATCTTTACTTCCGTTTTGTAGCTGTCCTCAAAATCTTTTAAGGCATACCCCTCTTCGAGATATTCTATCTTTGGCACCTTTACTTTTTTCCCCTTTTTGTCTTTTACTGTGGCAAACATCTTCTTAAGCTTGCCAAACTTCTTGCTGGGACAAAAAGCCTCTGCTGCCGAACCGTAATTCTCATAACCAGCCAGTCCTTTTCCGGGATCTACCTCTATCTTCTTGATCGCCGCTTTAGTAGCCGCCTTAGCAGACTGATACCGAAGTTTTCTGCTCTCCGTATTGTCAGCGTACCATTCTCCCTTTTTATTGTCACCGTGGGCATATCTCTTCCACGTCACCTTCCCGGCAATCACCTTGTCTTTATTCTGGGACTTCTTCTTAGGGACAACCTTTTCCAGACCAAAACTGCTGTGGGAGAAGGTATCCCCCAGGGTATGCAGCGCCATGCCATAGACCAGCAGGCTCCGGCAGTCCCTAGGGACCGAGTCCCCCTGTTTCCCACAATTTGTATCAATATCTTGCCAGCTCTGGCTTCCCACCATTTCTTCGTCACTGAATGCCTTTTGGATCCCCTTCAAAGTGCTTTCCACAACGGGGTCCGAACTCTCTGTGCTGATGTCTTTGATCTTCCCCTGGCGGCGCATATGATCCGCCAGCTCCAGCAGCGTACGGAAGCTGGTCATATAGCTGGATCTCGGCGTCTTTTCACCCGGTTTTTTCTTATCTTCCACCCCGCCGTAGAAGCCGTGGAACCAGGGATGGGCCCGCATGCCGCTGCACTTCGGGTTTTTATCTTCTTTATCCACAAAGGACAGCCCGCTCCGTAATACTGCCACGTACTTTGTACCGTTCGTCCATTTTCTCTCATATTTATCGCTAACAAATTGTTCATGAAGATTTGATTCCCAGCTCCCGTGGAGCTTTTCCATCTCCTCCTCGGTCTCTATCTCCCTGTCGTTTTCGATGGCACCGCCCACCTCTTCCGTAACCTTCTCCGGACTCCGGTTCCGGGAGATCCGGTCCAGCAGGACGGGGTCATTCCGGACCTGTCTCTCAAATTCCTCATAGGACTCCAGGGCGTAGCGGCAGTCGATGAGACCGTATCCGCCCTCTGTCTCCGGGCGCTGGTTGGCGGACACGTCGATCAGTCCGCGGATAAAGGCCGCATCCTTTGTGGCATCCTGCTGCCAGAGGATACTTGCCAGCCCCGTCACATGGGGAACTGCCATGCTGCTGCCGGAGAAGACCTGCATGCTGTCAAACACACCCCGGGACACGATAAAATCCCCAGGGGCGGACACTTCCGGACTGGCGTCTGCGGATTCTCCCATGCTGTTTACCATGCCCACTGCCATCACCTCCGGGTATGCCGCCGGATAATCCGTCCTCCCATCCTCTCCCGTAGCGGCAATGATCAGCATTCCGCTCTCTGCTGCCTTTTTAACTGCCCTGTGCAGCTTCTCGGAATCCTTATCCATGCCCAGGCTCAGACTGAGTATATCCGTCTCGTTTTCTATCGCCCACTCGATGCCTTCCACCAGCCGGTCCACGGTGGTCTCATTTTCCTCGTCCAGTACCTTGCCCGAAAACAATTCGATATTGGGGTTCACACCCTCCGTCCACTCGTATCCGCTCTCCAGCAGGTCTAACATGGAAACCTTCCCTGCCTCCCCCGCATCGATGGCCTCTCCCTCTTCGCTTCCGTCGTCATCTTCATCATCGTCATCGGGCTCACTGTAATATGTATAGGTCCCAAAATCCTCCTCCCCGTCGTCTTCATCATAGGCAGACTTCGGATCGGATGCCAGTATTTCTGCGATGGCAGTTCCGTGGCCACTGACGTCTTCAAAAAGACAGCTCATCTCATCCTGCCCCTCTACAAAATTTCTCCGCTGAAGGACATCAACCTCATCACTATAGTTAATGCCGGAATCCAGCATCGTGACCCGAATCTTTCTGTCAGCTTTTCCTTTTGCCTTCTGCACCGCCGGATCGTTGGCATGGATCATATCCATATTCCAGTCCCGGTTCTCCACCTGGATAAACTGGATATCATCCTCAGAAACCTCTTCGACCGGCTTCTCCGTCACGGAGGGTGTCGCTGCCGGCTCCGGCGTAACTGTCGCTGTGGGCGCTTCCGTGGCAGGAACCGTAGTGGCCATGGCTGTAGGTGTCAGTGCCGGTTTTATATCCTCTCCTGCCGTCCCCTGTTCGCCGGCAAATATCCTGACATTGCGTATACCACTGAAGGATTCTGTGTCATAGGAGACCTCAAAGCCGAATACAGCGCTTTCCCCCGCTTCGAGAACCCCATTGTACCCATTGTTTTTCAGATAATAGGTACTGCCGCATTCCTCTGTCACTTTTGCATTCCATATATTTACTATTCTACCTTCCATCTCAAAAGAGAGGGACCAGTCCCGGATGGCCTTTCCACTCTGATTTGTTATGGTGCCCTCCATGATCTTGTGGCCGTCCCAGCTTCCGGTCTCTTGAAAGGTCATATCCGCCTGGCTGGTACTGAGGATCTTTCCGGGAACCAGTTTCAAGGAAACGAGATCCGCAAAACTTCCTCCTGCTGCCTTGAAACCAAAGACCGCTTTTTCCCCGGAAGGAATAACCATGTTGTGCTTTTCTGATCCAAAGACCACTTCCTGCCTTCCGATCTTCTTTACTCCGGCATTCCATGCATTCTCGATATCCCCTTCCTGCAGCTCAGCCGCCACAGACCAGTTTCTAAGTTCTTCCTCTCCCGTGTTCCGTACTGTGATCTCCGCCGTGTAGCCGCCTTCCCAGGCAGAGGTCTGTGACGCCTCCAGACGGTAACCAGCCCCTTCGTTTACCCATGTCCTTCCGTCTCCGGTCCGGCTGTCTGCCCGGCTTGACGGCGCTGATACGACAGAACTCATAACCAGGCACAGGATCAAAAACAATGACATAAATCTTGCCCTGGCTGCGTTTCCCCATCCCTTCGTTTTTCTTTTACCGAATATGTACATATCCCTTCTCCTTTCTGTGTTCCCTTCTGCTGCATAAAGAACGCCCATGATTTACAATTTTTGTGTTTCATTTGCAACATAACACAAAACATTCCCCATTTCAACCCCCGGTGCGCGAATGCTGTGATTTCGTGTCTGAAATTTTGACCTTTTTCAACGTTTTCCTCCAAAAAATCTCCGGAAACCGCAGTAAAAACGTTACTTTTATTCATTTTACAAAATATTACATTTCTCCTTGTCAAGTGATTTCAGACACGAAATCACACGATTCGCGCACAGGCTGTAGGGTGGATTGAGGGAGAATTCTTCCCTTCGGTTGACTTTTCACTGGAAAACCGATAAAATTGTCTTTGAAAATGTATCTAGTACAACGAATACTAAGTTTATTTACGTTATACTGGCAGGAAAGGATTAACATAATATGAAGAAAATAATTTTGACTGGTGACCGGCCTACCGGAAGACTTCATGTAGGGCACTACGTCGGATCCCTGAGACGGCGGGTAGAACTTCAGAACTCTGGAGAATTCGATGACATATACATCATGATCGCTGACGCCCAGGCGCTGACAGATAACTTCGACAACCCGGATAAGGTCCGCAACAATATCTCAGAAGTAGCTCTGGACTATATGTCCTGCGGGCTTGATCCTGAAAAATCCACCCTTCTGGTTCAGTCCTACATCTCAGAACTGACCGAGCTCACCTTTTACTATATGAATCTCGTGACGGTTTCCCGCCTCAAACGAAACCCCACGGTAAAGACAGAGATCAATATGCGCGGTTTCCACACCAGTATCCCAGTGGGCTTTTTTACCTATCCCATCAGCCAGGCGGCGGATATCACTGCCTTCAAGGCAACCACCGTTCCTGTCGGGGACGATCAGCTGCCTATGCTGGAACAGGCAAGGGAGATCGTCCGCAGTTTTAACTCCACCTATGATGAGGTTCTGGTGGAGCCAAAAGCTCTTCTTCCCGACAACGAAGCGTGTATGCGCCTTCCGGGCACAGACGGCAAAGCCAAAATGAGTAAATCTCTGGGAAACTGTATCTATCTCTCGGATCCTCCTGATGAGATCCGCAAGAAGGTGATGAGCATGTACACCGATCCCGACCATATCCGCGTGGAAGATCCGGGAAAATTAGAAGGAAACTGTGTATTTACTTATCTGGATGCCTTCTGCCGTGAAGATCATTTTGAACACCATCTGCCAGAATACTCCTGTCTGGATGAACTGAAATCCCATTACACGAAAGGCGGTTTAGGGGATGTAAAAGTAAAAAAATTCCTCTATGCGGTTCTCATGGAAGAATTAGAACCGATCCAGGCGAGACGCCAGGAGCTGGAAAAAGATATTCCAGCGGTGATGGAGATCCTCCACAAGGGCAGCCAGAAAGCCAGGGAAGTAGCCGCCCAGACTCTTTCCGAAGTAAAACGCGCGATGAAGATTGATTACTTTGGCTAGTACATGAATCCGCTAAATATTACAGAAAACTCCCGATCCGGCAGAAACTTAACATCTCTCTGCCAGACCGGGAGTTCTTTTGCTAACAATGGAACAACCACTGTCCTGACTATTTCACAACTACCTTTAACTTTAATTTCTTCTTGTTCACAGTAAATGTAACCGTAGCTTTTCCTTTCTTTTTAGCAATGATCTGATACTGTTTATAGCTGCCGGCATTTTTAACCAGTTTCAGTTTCAGCCTTTTCTTAGAATACTTCGCTTTAACTTTTGTAGATTTCATTGTCCCCTTCAGCATGATCTTTGCCCGTTTCCCGCGCTTTATCTTCAGCTTTTTCTTAGAAAGCCTGGGGTTCTGTTTCGATGTCTGGCGTCCCGGCTCTGATATCACGGCTGGCTTTAACGGATCCGCTGGCTCTGGCGTTATGGTTGGTTTTGATGTTTCGGATGGCTCTGATGTCTCATCTGGTTTTACTGTCTCAGTTGGTTTTGACGTTACAACTGGCTTTAAGGTTTCTGTCGGCTCTTCTGTCCCAGCTGGTTTCGATGTTTCGGATGGCTCTGATGTCTCATCTGGTTTTACTGTCTCAGTTGGTTTTG
>CAMTDY010000147.1 GCA_947070915.1 uncultured Roseburia sp. | reverse complement strand
CCCCCCGAGCCTTATCGTCGGCAGCGTCAGATGTGTATAAGAGACAGATCCATATTATTTAGGACAATGTATCCGTTTCATCGTTCCCCTGATATTTTTGTGCCTTCTGTGTCATTTCCAGAATATATTTCTTCATGTTCTCATTTAGTTTTGAATAATATTTTAACAGCAGGATTTCCCTGTTTCCGCGAACCAAACCCTCCATCTCCGCAAAAGGATTCTTTCTCGGACTGATCTCCAGCACATAATCTGCTGACACATCAAAATACGTGGCGTACTTTGTGATCTCGATGGAGTTTGGATAACTTTTGCCCTGTTCTAACAGACTAATGCGTTGTTGAGACAGATCCAGAGCCTTTCCAAGTTCTTTCTGTGATAATTTATTTGAAACACGTAATTCCAGTAATCTCATATTACACACATCCTTATACAATATAGCATAAATGTAATTATGAGACTTTTTCACATTAAATATACGTAACGGAGTGCGTATCCACATCATTTTCCTGTAGGCCATACTTTTATTACATGTAAAACACCGTTTTTTTACTTTTTTCCATCCCTATTGCGCCATTTAAATTTTGAAAAAAGGTGCGGCTGAGAATCGCGCACCTCTCAAGAATCAGCTTCGCTGATTCTTGGACCCCGCAAATTGAGGACTTTCCTATCAGATAAAAAATATGCGGTTAACAGGACTTGAACCTGCACGGGATCCCCCACTAGAACCTAAATCTAGCGCGTCTGCCAATTCCGCCATAACCGCAAGCATAAATATTATAGCAGAAAAGCCAGCTCCATGTCAAACACAATCCTGCTTTTTACCTCTCCTTTTTTACCTCCCTGGCACCATTCAGCAGCCAGCATCCGGGAGCTGCCCAATGGAACTAACACCCTAGCTATTTGGGCGCTAGCGCAGGATGAAACAGGGTTCAAATTCGCGCCGTCAAGCTAAAAATCTCCGTATCTTCTTCATTTTTTCCTTTGTCATACGATACCCGTGCCAGTATGCCGTCTCCAGCTTCTGCACATTGCTCTCAAAACTGTTTAGCAGATAATTCGGGCGCAGAATCATAACCTTCCCTTCCTTCTCCCACTGCTCACAGCGGCGGACAATCTTATTATAGCGCTCCGGCCGGGACAATATCGCCTCTCTGACAGACGGGTATTTACGGGCGAGGACCCTCGCCCCCAGCTTATCATATTTTCCAAGGCGCTTGACAAAACCCTTCGGCTGGGTCAGTATCACCAAAAGCCTGTCACAGCCGTCCGCAAATGCCTTCACCACCGGGATCGGATCCGCAATACCGCCATCGTAATATTTTTCTCCTTTCCATTCGATCGCCGGGAAAAAAAGCGGCATGGCACAGGTGGCACGAAGCATGGTATAGCGCTCATCCATTTCCATGGCATCCATATACTGTGCTTCTCCTGTAGCTGCATTTGTCACGCCCACAAGACAGGTTCCTTCGTACTTTTTAAATGTATCCATGTCAAAAGGAACCAGGTGGTCGGGAATCTCCCCAAAAACAAAATCCAGGCCGAACAGGCTCCGGCACTTGCGGTAATTGGATCTCCCCATATATCTCTTATCGTTCCTATATTTTTGCAAAATCTCCAGATTTCTTCCCTTTTGGCGTGATATATAAGACACCCCGTCAGATATCCCCGCAGATACCCCGATGCAGTAGGGCATCATAATATCCTCAGACAGCAGTGCATCCATCACTCCGCAGCTGAACACCGGGCGAAATGTCCCTCCCTCTAAAACCAATCCATTCATCTAGCTTTCCTCCTAATTCCGATTTGCCGCTTTCAACAGTATTACATATGTTTTTAGTATGAGAGTATCACAAAGTTTTTATGATGTCAACATAAATACTTCAAAACATGGTTTTAAAAACTACTTTCCGGATTATTGTATATCACATGCCATCCCAGATGATAATTGGGGAGAAATAAGAAAAACTGCAAAGCCCTCTTTCCCCAGGGCTTTGCAGCTCAAATATAAACAATTTCAATTATAGACAGTTTAGTACAGATGTGCCAGATCACAAAGCTCTTATAAACGGCACTAACAATATGAATTAAACAACATTCCGGTATACACAGACGATGCATAGGCATACCCGATATCATTCCGATGGAGGTGCGCATAACTAAACACCTTTTTTTCGACATATTCCATCGGATTCATACTCATATACTCGCATTTGTTTTTCAGCTCTTCCATAAATTTCACAGGAACTTTAAATTCTTTTTCTTTATCAATGCTGAGGAAGCCGTCCTCTGCGACGGTAAAACCTGCCGCCTCCAGATCCTCTTTATTGGCCGCCACCAGATTCCGAAGCTCGCATCCCGGCCGGGAAGGTTTGTGCTTTAACTCCCCATACTCGTCACTTCTCGAAAGAAGTTTATTGAACAGATTGAGCGTCTTCTCCGCATGTTCTTCTGCCTCTTCCGATTTTCCTTCGAGAGTATTCTGTGCTGCCTCCCCCATCTCCATCGAGATCTCTTTTACATCAAGGGCATAAACCTGTGTGTCTGGAGAAAGCCGGATCATGGCCAGGGGATTCGCATTATTCAGCGAAACAATGCTCTTATATTTATTTTTCAGTTCCTTTCTGTCATGTACATTGGTCTTTGGAGATACCTTCGGAATATATCCCCCAATAAAATAATTGTATGCTTCAACCATGAAATCACCTCTTTACTTTTCTAAATCCCTGAAGTAAAGTCCTACCTCCATGTAAAGTGAACTTAAAACTCTGGTTATACAAATCCATTATACTATGAAACCTTTATTTGTGCAATATGTACACTGCACAAAATTTTTTTTATAAATGTGTTGCTTTTTATTGATTTTTTTATATAAATGCTTTAAAATGAAATTACTGATTTTGATTAAATTTTAACAGAATAAATGAAAGGATGGTTTACAAACATGAACAACATGCCAGAAATGAAAATCGGAATTGTTGCAGTAAGTCGTGACTGTTTCCCAGAGACGCTTTCTGTAAACAGAAGAAAAGCTTTAGTTGAGGCGTACACAAAGAAATATGATGCAGCTGACATCTATGAGTGTCCGATCTGTATTGTAGAGAGCGAAATTCATATGGTACAGGCTTTGGAGGATATTAAGAAAGCTGGCTGTAACGCACTTTGTGTATATCTCGGAAACTTTGGTCCTGAAATTTCTGAGACTCTTCTTGCAAAGCATTTTGACGGACCTAAGATGTTCGTTGCTGCTGCTGAGGAGACAGGAAACAGTCTGTTGGACGGACGTGGAGACGCTTACTGTGGTATGCTGAATGCAAGCTACAACCTGAAGCTGCGCAATGTAAAAGCATATATTCCTGAGTACCCGGTAGGAACTGCTGAGGGATGTGCTGACATGATCCATGAATTCCTTCCGGTTGCCCGTGCCGTATATGCACTGGAGAACCTGAAGATCATCAGCTTTGGTCCCCGTCCACTGAACTTCCTTGCTTGTAACGCGCCGATCAAACAGCTTTACAATCTTGGCATCGAGATCGAAGAGAATTCAGAGCTTGATCTTTTCGAGGCATTTAACAATCATGCAGGCGATGAGAGAATTCCTGAAGTCGTAAAAGATATGGAGAAAGAACTGGGAGCAGGTAATAAGAAACCTGAGATCCTTGAGAAACTTGCTCAGTATGAGCTGACTCTTCTTGACTGGATCGAAGATCACAAAGGTTACCGCAAATATGTTGCTATCGCTGGCAAATGCTGGCCTGCATTCCAGACACAGTTTGGTTTTGTACCATGCTATGTAAACAGCCGTCTGACAGCAAAAGGCATTCCGGTATCCTGTGAGGTAGATATCTACGGAGCACTCTCTGAGTTCATCGGAACTGTTGTGAGCCAGGATGCTGTAACCCTTCTCGACATCAACAACTCCGTACCACAGGATCTTTATGATGAGGATATCAAGGGCAAATATGCTAACTATACACTGAAAGATACATTTATGGGATTCCACTGCGGAAACACTGCTTCCAGCAAGCTGTCCTTCTGTGAGATGAAATACCAGAAGATCATGGCTCGTTCCCTTCCGATCGAAGTTACCAACGGAACACTGGAAGGTGATATCGTTCCTGGAGACATCACATTCTTCCGTCTTCAGAGTACCGCAGATACCAAACTCCGCGCTTACATAGCACACGGTGAAGTACTTCCGGTTGCTACAAGAAGCTTTGGTGCCATCGGTATCTTTGCTATCCCAGAGATGGGAAGATTTTACCGCCATGTACTGATCGAAGGCAACTATCCACATCACGGTGCCGTTGCATTTGGACATTTCGGAAAGACATTGTACGAAGTATTCAAATATATCGGCGTAGATGTAAATGAGATCGGATACAATCAGCCGGCAGGCGTTCGTTATCCTACAGAAAATCCATTTGCATAAGCACGTGCAGTTGAATGATCGTTTGTAATTGACATGCCAGCGGCCCTGAGGTCGGCACCTCGCCCCTCTCTGGCCGCTGCTTTTTTATAGCTGGCTGGCATTGTGATTGCTTACTGCCGGCAGTTATTTCCAAACAATAAGTTAATTTAGGAGGATTTATATGTATTACATAGGTGTTGACCTCGGTACATCCGCAGTAAAGCTTCTTCTTATGGAGGCAGACGGATCGATCAAAAACATTGTTTCAAAAGAATATCCCTTGTCTTTCCCAAATCCAGGCTGGTCAGAACAGAGCCCAGAGGACTGGTGGAATGCTGTTGTTGCAGGGATCAAAGAACTGACAGATGGTTTCGATGCTTCCCAGGTGGCAGGCATCAGTTTTGGCGGACAGATGCACGGGCTGGTGATTCTGGACGCGGATGACAACGTGATCCGTCCAGCAATCCTATGGAACGACGGACGTACCACAAAAGAAACCAATTATCTGAATGACGTCATCGGCAAGGATAAATTGTCCCAGTACACAGCGAATATCGCTTTTGCCGGTTTTACAGCGCCGAAGATTCTGTGGGTAAAGGAAAATGAACCGGACAACTTCGCTAAGATTGCAAAGATCATGCTTCCCAAAGATTATATCGCCTATAAGATGACAGGCGTTCATAGCTGCGATTATTCCGACGCTTCCGGTATGCTTCTTATGGACGTAAAGAACAAATGCTGGTCAAAAGAAATGATGGAAATCTGCTCCGTAAAAGAAGAACAGCTTCCGAAGCTTTTTGAGAGTTACGAGATCACAGGAGCTCTCACCGATGCTGCAGCCGCAGAGCTGGGACTTACCACCGCATGTAAGATCGCTGCCGGCGCCGGAGACAATGCCGCTGCCGCCGTCGGAACAGGAACCGTGGGCGACGGCGGATGCAACATTTCCCTCGGAACCTCTGGAACCATCTTTATTTCCAGCAAGGAGTTCGGCGTAGATAAATTCAACGCCCTTCACTCCTTTGCCCATGCCGACGGAAATTATCATCTCATGGGCTGTATGCTCAGCGCTGCTTCCTGCAACAAGTGGTGGATGGACGATATCATCGGCACGAAGGATTACCCAGCAGAGCAGAAGCCGATCACCGACGACAAACTTGGCGAGAACAACGTTTATTATCTCCCCTATCTGATGGGTGAGCGTTCTCCTCATAACAATCCAGATGCCCGTGCCCTCTTTATCGGCATGTCCATGGACTCCACAAGAGCGGATATGACCCAGGCAGTTCTGGAAGGTGTGGCATTTGCCATCCGCGATTCCTTTGAAGTTGCTAAAGATCTCGGCATCAACATCACTGAAACGAAGATCTGCGGCGGCGGTGCAAAAAGCCCGCTCTGGAGAAAGATTATCGCTAACGTTCTGGGAATCAAAGTAAACATTATCGAGAGTGAAGAAGGTCCCGGTCTTGGCGGCGCCATGCTGGCTGCCGTTGCCTGCGGAGAATACGCTTCCGTGGAAGAGGCGGCTGCTAAGATCGTCAAAGTCATTGATTGTGTGGAGCCAGACGCTGCCCTCACAGCTAAGTACGATGCAAAATATGCCAAATTCAAGGAAATCTATCCGACAGTAAAAAATCTGTATGATACGTTAAAGGCCTAATGTAACACCCTTTATCTAAAACAGGAATCTCCCATAGAATCCAGTGCTTATCTGGGTTTCTATGGGGGATTCCTGTTTTATGGTGTTTCTAAATATTCTTTTGCGAATTATATCATCACAGTGTCCGGATTTTTACCTTTTTTTCCAATCCACTTTTTCGTAACATTTTCGTGTACTTTTTCTTCCTGCTCTTTGGCACCTTGATCACTACCTTGGAAGACAGACCAGAAAAGGAACCTTTGGCAATGCTTTTTACCTTTTTTGATTTTATTTCGATCAGGCAGAGGTCTTTGGTTGGCAAGTCAAAATCATTATTTACAGCAAAAACTTTATCTTTTCCGCAATAAGGCATCCCCCTTTTTTATCGTTGTTACATTTTTCGGCAGCGTGATCTTTTTCAGTTTTGTCCCAGAAAAAGCGGACATGGACACAGTCGTCACAGCCTCTGGAATTTCCAAAGTTCTGAGGTTCTTACAATTGGCAAAATCCTGCTGCTTAATTCCCTTCATGCCTTTTGGCAGCTTGATCTTTGTAAGGGATGTACATCCAACAAATAGCGCCTTATACGTCTTGGTTACACTGTCAGGTATGATGACTTCTTTCAGTTTTGAACATGCACCCAATGTGCCCAAAGTCTTTAGAGTATCCGGCAGTGCGAGGTATTCCAATCTCTCACACCCATAAAATGCATCCCCCTCTATACTTTTAATATTTGCAGATAACTTAACAAATCTAAGATTCATACAAGCTGTAAAAGCCCCGTTTCCGATCCGTGTTACCGAATCGGAAATTATGACAGATTCCGCTTCCGTAAACGCATAAAATGCTTCTTTCCCGATTCCAGTAATACCATCGTTTATTATGATATGTTCTGCTTTGCCATGCCACGCATACCAATCTGGTTCTGGTATATGGCCATCTATCATAAAATCTTCTATGCCTTTATTTCCTGAAAAGGCGAGGGTTTTTGTTTTTACATCATACACCCATGTGTTTCCGTTCCCATCTGTTCCACTGGTCTTTTTTGATGCGGCATTGCAGGGGATACTGCCTGCACATAAAATAATACAGAGCAACAACATGGTCCACTTTTTTATTTCCATCCTTCCACCAC
>CAMTDY010000146.1 GCA_947070915.1 uncultured Roseburia sp. | reverse complement strand
GTATAGCTCCGGAGGGGTTCGTCTCTCTTCATTGGATGAAAAGTTGGTCTTCTCACTGTCAGAAACCCCTCCTGCCCGCTGCCATCCCATCAAAAAGGACATTAGTACGACAGATATGATAAAAAAGGACGCCATTACTGCCAACATTATTTTTCCATATTCTGATATAAAAAACTGCATTTTATCCTCCCATTATCCGTTCCGCATAAAACAACATAAATTGTGCGATCTTTACAAAAAGAAAACCTATCATCCCTGTCACAATCCCACACTCCAGCGCGCACAAAATAACCCTGCCATATTCTTTGATCATCTCACTCATAACACCATCTCCAATATTATTGTAAACACATAAATTAAAATCATGCCCAGAAGTGTGGTGGTCACTGTCTCACCAAATTCTTCGATAAACTCATCCATTGGCTTCTCCCCTTTTCCCGCCTGCTCAATACAAATTTTGAAATCTTCCCATGGTCATCGTCAGCAGATGAATCAGATCCAGCAGCAGTTTTATACTGGAAAGCACCATTGGCAGCTGTTTTAAGAGCCCCATCCCCGCCATTTTATTATTCTGGACGAAGACCTCGCTTCGATCCATCAGACGGTTGTTCTGTGCCACCAGAAAATCCAGCTGTCTTCTGGAATCTTCATACCCGTTCGTACTGACAGAATAAAGTATTTTCATTCCTGTCTGTACCTCTGGAAGTTCCAGTTTCCCAAAAAACTCTAAATAGGGCTGCAGATCTCTCGGTGAATCGTAGATCTTCTCTGTCAGAACCTGTATTTCCCGGCGGAATATCATCCCACCCGTCTGTGCCATGGATTTCTTAAGTGCCTGATAACCGCTCTCTGTCTGCAGATAGAGCGTGACGATCATAAGCCAATAAGGAAACTCTTGCCGGACATATCTCCCCAGCACTCTTTTTGCCACATGAATAGAGAGACCAGACACTACCGCCGGATCTTTTTCCAGCGTCTGATACAGTTTTTCCAGGCGCGCGTCCTCTTCCCCTCTGTTTCCACCGCCATCCAGCCATTTTACTGACAGCTTGCGATAGATCAGGACGATCAGCCACCACAGCGACAATAAAACTATCATCGTGGAGATCTGATAGATGGGATTGTCTGAGATGCGCAGCCCCAGTTCTTCCGGTGTAAGTAGTCTGGATACATAACACAGTACTGCCGCGAGCCCCGCGGCAACCGCACACTCGGTTTTTATAAATTTCTTTCTCTTTTCATAAACCGAAGTACGGTTTTTCCAGAATTCCAGATCTTCCAGAAGAATATCCAGGGACTCCCGGCTGTCACTTCCCGTCCGGTCCCCATTGCACAAAAAAGTATGTATGATCTTCATTCTCCTGCTGTCATATTCTTTTTCGATCTCTGAAAATGCCGCCTCCAGAATTGCTCCGTCTTCCACCCCCTCTCCCGTCATAAATACATGCCTTGCTCTTTGAATCGCCCCGCCCATCCGGCTCCCGGGTTCAAAAAGAGAACTGCAGTCTTCCATTGCTCTCCCTGTATGTCCCAGCCTTCGGTAAGAGCACAGCAGCTGCTCCAGGTAAGTCACCACCTGTTCATACTCCTGTTCAAATTCTCTCTCCCGGTGAATGTAAAAACGGATTCTTCGCAATGCCAGACATCCACCGATGGCCAGACATAACTTAAGCCCTGTCCCCAGCCCATAAATCCATCCTATAACCAGTTGAATTCCGGCCGCCACCAGGAATACAAACAAACTCCTTCCCTTCCTCATTCCCCCACCTCCGGCTGAAATACAGAAGACAGACCTTGCTCCCGAAACCTTCTTGCCAGGTTTAAGGGCAGTTTTTTCCCAGTTATTTCTCCGCGGTCCACCAGAAGGATAACTTCATTTACACTTTTTAAATAGTTCTCTCCCCTTCTGTCAAATGCGCAGATCTGTTCAATCCTCCTGGTGATCTTCCCCTCTTTTTCTATGATGCTTTTCACCAGTACACCGATATTGATAAACCGGTAGACATCGTTTAGGATCCGTTCTCTGCCCATATCTCCGCCCGCCATATTTTTAATCCGGTCCGGAATATTTCTGACGTCGTCAGTATGGAGCGTAGTCAATCCGTAAGTTCCTGTGCTTAAGCTCTCCATCAGATAACGAACTTCCTCGGATCTTGCCTCCGAGAGTATGATCCAACGGGGCAGCTGGCGGAGGCAGGCTTTGATCGCCGCTGTATATGTGAAATTTTCTGCCACCTTCATCTCCACACAATCTTTTTGGGGATTGATCTTTCCGTAATGAATCTCCAGTGTATCCTCGATAGTTATCACCCGTTCCGAATCCGGAATAAACCGGGTGAGATACTTCAGAAGCTCTGTCTTGCCGGCTCCCGGCATTCCGCATATGGCGATATTACAATGTGCCCGTATACATCCTTCCAGAAACTCCGCCACGGCTTTTCCGCAGTAGCCCTCCTGTATCATTTCTTCCTTTTTCATACGCCTCACCGCTGGAATTTTTCGCAGCGAGATCGTCACCCCGGAACTTGTGACGCACTCGTGAACGATACTGATCCTGAGCTCCTCTGTCTCCGCTTCCAATACCGGGTTCATTTTATTAAAAGGAATACTCACCACACTGGAGATCAGAGAGGCAAAACGCTCCACAAACTCCTTTGCCAGTACCTCGCCCGCCTGATATCTTCCTTTTTTCAAGTCATCGATCCAGAGCTGTCTGCCATTCCAGTTGATATCTGTCACATCCTCTGAGACAATATAGGGATACAGCACTCCGTAATCCTGTCGTCTCAGCAGGAATCTGGTCTCAAAATCCTCTATCTTCATTTCTTCCCTCCCATCTGGAAGCCCGGTAGTGTAAAACCAGACTCCGATTCAATTTCCTGGAAGAAACTAGAAAACAATCCCGCAAACATGTTCTGGATCGGTTCCCGGAACAGCACCACCAACGATACCAGAGCAAGCACTACCAATACTGCAACTATGATCTTCCCGTATTCCTGCAAAAATTCTGTCATAAAATCCCTCCAAATTCTTTTTGTTTACTTTTTTCTTAACTCTGAAAAAATGGTTATAAAATCTTGATTACTCTCTTCTGAAAACGGATCCTCCCGGCCTCTGATAAAAGATTTGATCCTCTTCTTATCCTCCCCGGTGATCACCCAGACTTCCTCAGGCTGCTCCGCCCTCTGATCCAGGGATTCTTCCAGCAGCCTGCGATATTTTCCAGTCTTCCACACTGAATCCGGTGAAAAAGTCTCCAGATACTCCCGGCTGATAAAACGCACATACCCATCTGCTCCCCGATCTGCAGAGTCATTTTCCCGATCCACCACATGGACTGTAAACTCCATCTCACTCAATTTTCCCTGTCCATACCTTCTCTGCTCTTCTGGTTTCATATAAAAGCGGTTTCCAAACTGGTCCCGGATCCCTACATGGATCTGGTAGCTGCCCGCCCTTTCAAAATCCAGATGTTTCCAGGATATTCTCAGATCATGTCCCAGCTGCTCCGCGGTCTCCCTGTCATCCCTAAAACGGATACTTCTGCAAAAATCCTGCAAAATCTCTTCTCTCCGGCCCGTGGACATCTCACCCACAAAATAATACCGATCCGATACTTCCAGCTCCGGTGCTCCATTGGCAGCCACCTCATAACCCTGGATCCACTGGCTGGAAACTCCGAATGAATTAGCAGCTGTCAGTACAATGCTTCCCTTTCCAAGATGGTCCGGATCCGTTGGAAGCCGGTCTGCTCCCTTAACTTCTTTGGTATCCGGCAAAATAACCTTCTCAACCCGGATCTTTTCCGTCAGATCCCCCTCTAATTCGTCCTCTGCCCGGATGCCATACCGCATGATTTCCTGATCCACTTCTTCATCTTCATAGAATATCAGTTTTGGCTCCCCACCGGAAAACACCGGGGCTTTCACCCAAAGAGCATACAATATGATACTCTCCCCATCCTCTGCCAGATTCCTCACCGATCCTTTGTCCTTCCACTTGATCATTTCCGGAACTGTCACTTTCGGGATCATCCGGGCGGACCACCCCACGAAGCCATAACCTGATCTGGTATAACTACAGGGGTTCAGCGGTACGGTCTCGTCTACATAAACTTTCTGCTCTCCCATTTCCCCCACGCCACCGTTGGCGGCAAATTTAATCACATATTTTTCCCTTCCTATGTAAAGTCCTCCTGTCCCTGCTTCCAGGACGAACCGTTTCCGCTTCCTCAGCGAAAAATTCTTCTGAACTTCCCTTTCCTGCTCCCCCGACGTGATGCGTACCAGCAGCTTTCCCTCCCGGTAGCTTTCCGGCAAAAGCTCACAGCCTCCCTGGACCCGGAGCTCTCGATCCACCGTGACATACTGTTCCCCCGTCATCTGAATACGGTTTAGCTGGATACTTCCGGACAGACACAGTCTTCCCCCTTCATGGAAAATCCCCTTTTCCCCACCTGAGATCCTTCCACCCCGGATCTGGCTAACCCCCAGATTTCTCAAACCACAGTCACTGCCCCGGATCTCCCCGCCGGTAATTAGGACTTCTGCCCCGTTATTCCACACCGCAGTTCCTGTCCCGCTGATCTTTCCACCAGAAACGGACAGGATGCCAGAAGAGGTACTGCTTAGAAAAATCTGGGATCCGTGCTTTGCTGTGTTGTCTAATATTTTTCCCCCTGACACCTTCACTTGGGAAGAAGCGGATATGTAAATCCCCCCGCCCCTCTGGTCTTCTGCCTGGTTTCCGCAGATCTCACCGCCTTCCACCGACACCTGGCTGTCCTCATTTGTGTAGACAGCACCTCCGGCAAAGGATGCTTGATTATTCCGGATCGACCCGCCTGTGATGCGCAGCCGGTTCTGGTTATAAACAGCACCGCCAAATCCCCCAGCCTTCTCTCCTCTGCCATATCCTCTGGCAATGTTTCCCGTAATCGAGCCTCCCTGGATCCAGACCTCTCCCCGGTTATGTATGGCGCCGCCCCGTCCGTCAAAATCAGAATCTGCCTTCTGCCCGGTCACCGCATTGTCCCGGATGGTTCCACCCTCCATCACGAAACTCCCACCCTTCTCAACACGGACACCGCTCCCTCCGGTTATAGACAGATTATCACAGATCACACTACCCTCTCTCATAACCACCTTTCCCCTGGAATGAATGGTGATTCCACCTCCACCATCCGTAAAGGATATCAGGTTATAATTGGCACATAATCTGGCTCCCTTCTCAAGCAGCACCGTTCCCGACACAGTCTCCAGAAGTCTCCCATTGATATCACCGCCGACACTGCTGTTTCGGCCGCTGCCGTTCAGTGTCACCCTTTCCAGCCTGAGGCGTTCTCCCTGCATCCAGAGCAGAGTTCCCTTATAGACGGGCTTGGTCTTTCTCCTGATCTGGTATCCGGAGACACCGTCAATAGTCTTTTTCCCGTTTACCCGCAGCATCCGGCTAACTGTGATGTCTTTTTTCAAAAGAATTACTACCTCGCCGCTCTGTGCGAGGGCCTGCTCCAGTTCCCTGAGAGTTTCTACCCGCCTGGTAACTGCTGCCTCCGCTCTCTCAGGTATCAGAAATGTTGTTGCCGCCAGCATGAACAGCATGAGAAGAATCTTCCTTCTTTTCACTGCCTTCACCCCCTGTTCCCCCTATACTGCATGCTTCCTTCGCCTGTTCAAACAGGCATGCTGTCTCCCTGGCTGCGGAAATAAACTCATAATTAATGTTGTCCATCCCGCAGGAGAAATTTTTTAATAAATATGTAACCACATTTCCCTTTGTCAATGCATCCGCAAATCGCCGGTTATACGGGATCGTACCAACCATGTTTCCTGAAAGTTTAAACCGTCTTACGATATCGCTCTTTCTGATGATGGATTCCGAATCATAATTCCCTATTATATAAAATGCTTTTTTTCTTATTTCTGAGAAATTTCTGAAAAAATGAGACAGCAGCTGATCATTCTGACACAGATTGACTACGATCAAATCCGCTTTTTTTAAGATTTTCCTGGAACTTTCAAGAGATGATGATGAGAGATCCACACATACGGTACCGCAAACCTGCTCCAGCAGATCCATCACATTTTCTGCATGCCGGTTTAGCCGAAACTCCAGAAGATCCCGGTTCATGCCTCCCGGCGGTAGATAAAACACTCTCTGGTCAAACACGGACAGACATGTGCGGAGTACGATACCAGAACTCACGTCATCTCCCATGTCACAACAGTTTAAAATTCTGCCCAGACCATTTTCTACAAAATATGAATTTTCTTCTTTTAGTTTGTCATAGGAATTTTGATTTAGAAACATACTACCAAGATTATTGATATTAGAATGATTCTCAAACAGAACCATTTTAGACGGCTGAATCATAGCCGATAGGATACTGATACAGGACAGATTGCCTGTAACCCCGGATTTACCCGGCGAATTGCTCCAAAAAGCAATTTTCAATCCATCACTTCCTTCTTTCTTTTTTGGTGGAATGGCATTATCATATCACCATTTTCGTCTTTTGTAAATTGTCACAATGTAACAAAAGTCGATGGCATTTTTTATAACCTTTTACATAAAAAAGGTGCGGCTGAGAAGCGCGCACCTTTCATTCTACAGCTTTTCCCTGTGCTCCCTCTTTCTCCTCACCCGGATCTTCACGGCCTCACAGGTTCCCACATATTTTCTTGTGGTGATCAGATATACTACGTAAAAAATGGTGGCCAAAATGGATATCACCTGGTACACACGGCTCACACCGGTATGACCCACAAAATCCAAAAAGGTAATAAAGACACGGCAAAATACAGTAACCCACCATCCAAACAATATCCTCGTATTGGTGGCGCGGTTTACCAGTGCATCCGTGATACCGGCTGTGGAATAGAGCACAAAATATTCCATAAAAAGTTCCGAAGCAGCCAATCCATAGTATAACACCAGGATCCATACCACCAGCTCCGGTCCCTGTACGAGAAATCCAGATACCCGCAACAGCACCGAAAGAACTGCTGTCAGCAGGATCAGCGGAATACTGTATAGGTACTGCCTGTTATATCGCAGCAGCATACAAACACCCACCAACAGAAGCACACAACCAATTACATCTGGAAGATAGTCAATTCTGACCTGCCCGCCAAGCACATTTGTCACCGTATAGGTGCGGATCGATTCACTCAGCTCATGGGATCCCACCGCTCCTTCCAGATGAAAT
>CAMTDY010000145.1 GCA_947070915.1 uncultured Roseburia sp. | reverse complement strand
GGATCAGATACGTAACTGCCATGCAAAATATGGTAAAAGCTATGAAGATGTTATGTCTTATCTCTATGAGATCACTGAGAAGATTGAACGCCTTACTGACTATGAAGATTATCAGAAAGAATGCCAGCAGAAAAAAGTGGCTCTGGAAGATAAAATGACGGCGCTGGGCAGCAGGCTGACAAAACTTCGTAAGGTTGCCGGTAAAAAACTGGAGAAGAAAATTACCGCAGCGCTGGAGGAACTGAATTTTGAGAAACCAGTATTTTCTGTGAGTATTACCTCTCTGGAGGGATATACCGCAGAGGGCAGGGATGATGTGGAGTTTTTGATATCCACCAATCCGGGGGCAGAGTTGTATCCATTGGGGAAAGTGGCATCCGGCGGGGAATTGTCCCGTGTGATGCTGGCTGTTAAATCCGTATTTGCTGATGTGGACCGCATTGAGACTTTGATCTTTGATGAGATTGATGTGGGAATCAGCGGGCGCACTGCCCAGAAAGTTTCGGAGAAAATGTCAATCTTGGGCAAAGAACATCAGATCATATGCATTACCCATCTGGCACAGATCGCTGCCATGGCAGATACTCATTTTGTCATTGAAAAGCTTGTATCGGGAGATGTGACGAGGACGGACATCCGCCCCCTCACGGAGACCGAATCAGAAGAAGAACTGGCGCGGATTCTCGGCGGCGTCGAGATTACGGATGCTGTGCGTACCAATGCCAGAGAGATGAAACAGCTTGCGATACGTCAAAAAGACTATGCTGCTGTCTGACAGAATTTTTGATAAAATAATCAATTATGGTAATACTTTCATTGTACGACAGAAGGAAGATGTGGACGAGATGGAGGGATTACCATGAAAAAAAAATACCGGAGACTGCTTTTCAGTGTTCTTGCTCTGGATATTCTGCTTATCGGCTGGCTGTCTATACAATCTGTCTCCAGCCAGATTCCAGATACGATGTGGACTTATATAGGAAAAGAAGAAGAACTTTTTTCCGGGATACCTGTAAAGGCAGAGAAAAAAGATTCTGTGGAAGCGCTTAATCTCACGGGAGGCAGCGGGGGAACTACGCTGAAGTCCCAGGCTAAGGGAAATTACAGTGTGGATATCCGATTGTTTGGTCTCTTTCAGTTGAAGACCGTGGAGGTCAAAGTGATGGATCCGGTGTATCTGGCGCCGTCCGGGGAACCCATTGGGATCTATGTGGAGACGAATGGACTGCTGGTATTGGCTACTACAAGTGTAGAAGGAAAGGATGGCCTTGTATATGAACCCGCAGCGAATATTATCCAAAAAGGGGATTATATCCTTAAAATGAATGGTAAACCTGTCAAGACCATCAAGGAATTTAATGCCGCTGTTCAAAGAAATAGGGATGAGAAAATCCGGATTCGGATCCGGAGAAACGGGAGAGAGACGGATGTGGCATTGAAACCGGTCCAGGTCAGGGATGGCGGCTGCAAACTGGGGATCTGGGTGAGGGAGGATACCCAGGGCATCGGTACGATGACTTATGTCACGAAGACCGGCGGATTTGGAGCACTTGGCCATGGGATTACGGATGCTGACACGGGAACACTGATGAATCTGGGCGGCGGCGAGCTTTTTAATACGGAGATACTGGATATCACCCAGGGAAAAAGGGGAGCGCCGGGAGAACTGGAAGGCTATATAAATATGGTGGCAGATAACTGCATTGGACGGATTAAAAAAAATACGAATCTTGGTATTTTTGGACAGTTGTCTGAGGATTACAGGGACTGGGAGAAGCTGGATTTTATGCCCGCCGGTCTAAAGCAGGATGTAAAAAAGTCAAAAGCGTGGATCATCAGTGACGTCGAAGGAAACCGGAAAAAATATGAGATTGAGATCGAAGAGATCAATATAAACAGTAAAGATAATAAAGGAATGGTAATCCGGGTGACGGATTCAAATTTATTGAAATTAACAGGCGGCATCGTACAGGGAATGTCTGGATCACCTGTGATCCAGGATGGAAAGCTCATCGGAGCGGTTACGCATGTTCTGGTGGATGATCCCACCCGCGGCTATGCCGCATTCATCGAAAACATGTTATCCCAATGAGCCATGCAGTAATCAGAAAAATGCCCTTGAGTGAGCTTGCTCACTGACAAGGGCACTTTTTTTGATTAATATTTGGCGAAGCCAAACATGAGCGAAACGTAGTGGAGCGAATGCTGCATGGCGTTGTAGAGAAAGCCGTACACCGAGTCGAAGCGGAGCGGAGACGAGGTGGGCAGATGTTATTGTCTGCCGCCGTATTTTTCTTTGGCCTGCGTTCAGCACGGCTCCTTTTTCTGCGTGAAGTGCATTGATCCAGGTTCTTTATGTATAAAAAAACTAATTCCAGAAACAATAAAAAATGCAACATTCTATAAGCAAATGTTGCATTTCTATCTCTCTACACTATATATATCGGAACATCAAAATAAAACTTAACCCCTGTTTTTATTTTTTATAAAAAAGTTTTCAGATACACCTCATCTTTCTCGACCTGGTCGATGCAGAGATATCTTTTTGTGATGTCATAGGATGAGTGGTTATAAATATTCATAAGAAGAGCAGGAGGAAAACCGTTTCGCCAGGCGTGGTAGCCAAAGGTTTTCCGCAGTGAGTGGCAGCTTACGCGGTGGTCCAGACCGCATGATTCGGCGGCTTTTTTTATAATGCGGAAGGCCTGAGAGCGGCTGATATTATCGTGGGGCGGTTTTCGGCTTGCAAAGATAAAAGCATCCTCTTGAAAGGAATCCAGTGACAGGCGGTAAAACTCAAGCGCTTCCCGCAGGGGAGTATTGATGGCAAGCATATTGTTCTTTCCCGTCTTTTTTTCAACAATCGATAAATGCTCCCGGTATTTTTTTCTTTCCATCACATACACATCCTGCCAGCGGAGGGAAAGCATATCCCCGATCCGCAGTGCGGAATTCAGCCCCAGCACGATAAGTGCATAATTTCGGGGACTGTATTCAATGTTTCTGTAGTAGTTTCGGAATTGTTCTAATTTTTCTTTGTTTTTAATTGGTACTGTTGTTCCCATTTTCAGCCTTCTTTCTTTATAAGATATAGTTAGTGGTAATGCAGGACAGCTATTGCCGTTATTTGTCAGTTTACTACATATAATGCAACATTTGCTTATAAAAAGTTGCATAATGTCAAAAGACTGAAAAGCAGGGAGGCAATGTCCTCCAAAAAAAGGAGGACATGATATGCTTCGATTATCGGTGAGTACAGAGGAATACTTAATGCTTGGTGATAATATTAAGATCGTATTTTTAGGTGGGAGCAACCACCATCTGCGAATCATGATAGATGCGCCGAAAGACGTAAATATCGTGAGGAGCACGGTACTGGAAAAAGCAGATCCGGAGTTGAAAAAAAGTTCATCCACGTATTATGCGGAGCCGGACCTGCCGGAGCGTTACCAGAAAAAACGGCAGCAGGGGTAGCTTTTGTACCACGGTCAGATCAGATAGTAACCGGGAGGGAAACGGATTGTATTGCCGGGCCCGCGATGTGACTGGATCTTTTCCGGATATTATAAAAACAAAAAATAGCAACGCTGCAAAAGGATTTGTGGCAAAAAAGTCAAAATGACGTAAAACAAGGAGGTAAGTATTATGATTATTCAACACAACATTACATCAATGAACGCAAACAGACAGTTAGGTCTCGTAGGAAACAACCTGGCAAAGGCTACGGAGAAGCTTTCCAGTGGATACCGTGTAAACCGTGCGGCAGATGACGCAGCAGGTTTGGCTATTTCTGAGAAAATGAGAGCTCAGGTTCGTGGTCTGAACAGGGCTTCCGACAATGCACAGGATGGTATTTCCATGATCCAGACAGCTGAGGGTGCTATGGAGCAGCAGGATGCGATCCTGCAGAGAGCAAGAGAACTTGTTGTTCAGGCATCCAACAGTGGTGTTTTGAACAAGGGTGACGCGGATGACGATTTCCAGAAGATCAACGATGAGCTGGAGAAACTTGGTGAAGAGTTCACCCGTATCAATACCGATACGGAATTCAACAAGAAAAAGCTGTTGGATGGTAGTTACAGTGAACAGTATCTTCAGATTGGTGCCAATGAGGCACAGGGTGTTACTGTAGATATCGAAGAGGTAACATGGGATGATTATCAGGTTTCAGAAGATGGCTCTGCAAATTCCGCGTTGCTGACAGCAATCGATGCCAAGTTGGAAGAAGTAAATACACAGCGTTCCAAACTTGGTGCGATCCAGAACCGTCTGGAATATGCGGTGAAGGTAGATGATAACTCTGCTGAGAACCTGCAGGCTGCTGAGTCCCGTATCCGTGATACTGATATGGCTGATGAAATGACAAGATTCTCCAAGGAGAGCATTCTTCAGCAGGCAGCTACATCCATGCTTGCACAGGCAAATCAGGCAAATCAGGGAGTACTTTCCTTACTGCAGTAAGGTGTATATACAGCCGGGCAGTTTTGGGTTGATTATACTGCCTGGCTAGAAAGGCGGGAGAATTCATGGAACAGGATCAGGAAAAAGTTGTGGAACGTTCATCTTCCGGACGGAGTAAATGGATTGTCCTGCTGGTTATTGCGGTTATTGTGCTTGTGGCTGGCTGTGTCCTTCTCTTTGTCTGGAAATCAAAGGAGAAAGAGGAAGACGATGGCGGAAAGATCGGGTATGATACGAATGCTGTCGTAGTGACGGATGAGGATGAACTTCAAAAACTGGCTGACGAAATGAATAAAAACGACGGGGAGATTTCCCTAGAGTACAAAAATGTCGCCACCAGCCAGGATGGCAGTAACTTTAACTGTTATATAGCCAATTCAGCAAAAAACAGATACGACATGTATGTAGGGATTTACACGGATGTAGATTATTCGGAAGAGCTGTATTTATCAAAGCTCATGAAGCCGGGCTCCGGTATTAAGAATTTTCAGTGTAAGAAAAAACCGGAACCAGGAGTTCATGATGTCGTAATGGTTTTTACATTTGTGGAAAATGATCATGCGACCATCCATTCACAGACAAACGTGACATATACGTTACATGTGGAGGAATAGGTCATGAAATTTAAAAACATGGAGGTAATGTATTATGAAAAAGAAAATTTTATCATTAGCAATGGCAGGAGCACTTGTTCTTTCAGCAGGTTCGGTCGTATCCGCTGCAGATACTACAATCAATGCTCCGACAGATGGAACATATTCAAGTTCAGTTGAGGCAACAGGTGAAATGAAGACACCTACGATCAACATCACATTATCCGACACAACAGGTAAAAAGGTGGGATTGAATCCATATGGCCTGGAGTATATATTAGGATCCGATAGGCTGAAAGATGCGATCGCAAATAAGGCAGAGACGATCACAAATGCAAGTGATGTGCCGATTGCAGTGAATGCAACAACAACAGCAACGATTCCAAGTGGTAGTGAGGCTGTGATGGCTACTGGTGCTTTAAAAGGAACAGAGACAACAAAATCTGTTTTTGCATATCTGCAGATTGCTCTTGGTGATTCGGTAACGAGTGATAAGTATGACGCTAAGGCTGCAAACCAGCTTATCTTTGGAACTAAAGCCACAACCAAGAAAGCTATGGTTAAACTGGATGCTTCTACTGGAACAAATAAGAAAGCAACCTACAAGATCTTTGGAGATGTTGCAACGAAACCGGCGAAAGCATGGGTAGACGGAGATACTGTGGACTTCAAGATCGTATACCAGTTTGAGCCAGAAGTAATTACTGCCACACCGTAATTAATTGAAATTTACAAATTTTTTTGGTAATATTGTGCGATTCATATAGAAAACTGCCCCGGAGCTGTATCCGGGGTGGTTTTCATATACAGAGTGATTTTCCAGGAGGGGTGATGATCGGATATGAAAAATAAGAATGACAAAAAGAGAAAGAGGACAGGTTTTAAACAGGGAGGCATCCGGTATGCCGCTGCCGTTGTATGGATTATCCTCACCTGTTTTGTTAAACATTTCAGGAAAAATACCAGTTACTTATTCCGCCGATGTGTGGTGGCAGCAGTGATCTGCGTGATGGCAGTGGCGGCCATACTATTTGTGGAGGTCTCCCATTCCTCTATGGAACTGGAAGAGACGCACCTGGTTTTGTGTATGAGCCAGAAAGAAAATGTGGTTGAGGAAGGATATGAGCATCCGGTAGTTTGTGAGCTGGTGTTGGAGAATGACGGGAGAAATGATCTGACAGATGTTAGTTTATATATAGATGGACGGCAGGAGGGGTTCACACTCCAGCTGGAAAACGGCGGAGAGGTACTTCCAGCTGGTGGAAGATGGAAGGCCAAGGTGGTCATGGATCCGGGTTGCAGAGAAGGCGAGATTTTACAACTTGCAGACTAAATGATTTAATGATAAAATATTTTTGGATATTATAATTAAATAGGAAATTAAAAATGGAAGATTAGAGAAATATATTTTTTATGGAAAACGGGCAGAGAAGATTGTGGCAACAGAGGAAAGCTTGAAAGAACTGAGAGATAAAGTTAAAAGTGAATTGCGTATATATAGGGAAAAATTGGTAAATCAATTAAGAATTCCTTTTTATTTGTATACAGGAAGAATTCTGCAGAATTACCAAGGTGGTTTGGGCATATGGATGAATATTATTGGCGGCGAAAAAATTCGTTTTGAAGCAGAGGGAAGGAAAGGACATGATATATTATATACTTTGAGTTCTGGTCAATTGTCTGCTGTGGCTATTGCTATTGCACTGACATTGAACAAAATATATGCGCAGGATAAATTAAGGTGTATGTTTATTGACGATCCAATCCAAACAATGGATGAACTAAACATTGCAACCTTTTGTGAAGTATTAAGAACTGATTTTAAAGAATATCAGTTTATTTTGTCTACACATGAAGAAGATTTTTCAGATTTTATCCGATATAAATATGAAAAGTATGGTTTGGGAAATCAGTCTGTAGAAGTATGGAACTTGTAAAGAAGTCATTGGCTTTTATGAAGAAAGAAGGGTTTGAAATGAAAAGAGAAGAATATATTTCTGATGAAACGGTTATAAAACGTGCAAATGCTGCGGTAAAGATTGAATTAGAGAAAAATAGAGCATTGGGTGTTCCTACAGTTCTATATGATAGGAAAAGTCAGATTATTTATCGAGAAAATGATGACGGAACTAAGACAGAAGTGGGACGGAGGATAAG
>CAMTDY010000144.1 GCA_947070915.1 uncultured Roseburia sp. | reverse complement strand
GAATAAGAGCCAGATAAATGAAATTCCTTCACTCAATGCATACACTGCCTATAATAATCCCCTGTTAACAAAATATATGAAAAATCTTGGCAGGAGCACTGCAAGTGTGCCTTTTAATTATTCTGGATTATTGACCGGATCCCATAGTGCTTATAATAATCTCCTATTTCAAAATGATTTTCTGTCTATGATGGGGGTAAAGTATGTGATCGATTCCAGTGGTATCATTGAAAGTACCGGTGGGAACATTTACAATTCAGATTGTGAGACAAATCTGATTATTTCAAAGGAGAATGTAGATCTGGCATTTGATTCCAATGGAGTCGGTGTGGGGGAAATTATGTCAGGGGTTCAGGGAAATACCTGCTATAAAGTTACATTTTCAGTTCGGGGAGAAGACAGCCGGGAGTTATCCTACCTGGCGGCTGACTTATATGGTGGTGAAGGTTATGATTTAGGATCGCAGGAAAAATCCTTCTTTATCTCAGAAGATGGAGATGAATACACAGCGTATTTATTTTCTGATCATGCGGAACAGGCTACTGAAGATATACGCATTCGGATTTTGGCGAAATCGGCTACGGGAAAGGCTCATATTGACAAGTGCGAAATCTCAGTAGTAAGTCCTATGAACGGCTATAAATATTGGGGAAACGACGAGAAGGGAACAAAAATATATGAAAATGTAAATGCTAAGGATATTCTGTTTTTTCCGAACCGTGTAGTTGAGAAGAATAGTTTTGATGATATGTATGATAATTATGAAAAATATGATCTGGCAAAGACTGCTTATGTGGGCAGGGAAAGCGGTGAATATGAAAATGTCAGCTCTGACGTGAAAGTTTTGTCTTATGAAAGTAATTCGATTACGGCAAAAGTGACGGCGGCTGCAGACACATATTTGTGTTTTTCGCAGAATTATTCTACACATTGGTTTGCCGAAATAGATGGTGCTGCTCAGAAAGTAGATATGGTAAATGGATTGATCATGGGAACCCGGATTCCTGCAGGAGAGCATACAGTAACCTTTTATTATCATGACAATGCATATATTGTTGGCTATTGTATTACAGGAGCAACGATCATTATTCTGGTCTGTTGTTATGTTTTAGGAAGAAGAAAGAGCCGTCACAAATCTTAACTAATCAGGGAAAAATACGGAAACTCAAGCTTTGGGTTATTGCCTTTTATATCTTCTAATGGTATAATATTTAAATGTATCACTGGGGTAAATTACCTTTTAACCCTATTATCTTTATATTTATTATACAAAGAGACGGAGGTTTGACATTGATACCATTTAATAAACCACCTTTTGTGGGAAAAGAACTTAAGTATATAGAAGAAGCAGTAAATTGTCATAAATTATGTGGAGATGGCCAGTTCACAAAAAAGTGTAATGATTACTTGGAGAAGATCACGAAGTCGGAGAAGGTTCTTTTGACGACGTCCTGTACCCATGCCATAGAGATGGCGGCAATCCTGGCGGATATAGGGCCGGGAGATGAGGTGATCATGCCCTCCTATACATTTGTCTCTACGGCTAATGCTTTTGTACTCCGCGGTGCCAGGGCAGTTTTTGTCGATATCAGGCCGGATACGATGAATATAGATGAGAATCTTATCGAAGCTGCGATCACGGATAAGACAAAAGCGATCGTTCCGGTTCACTATGCGGGAGTCAGTTGTGAGATGGACGCTATTCTGGATATCGCTGAAAGGCACCAGCTGGCTGTGATCGAGGATGCGGCCCAGGGCATTATGAGTACGTATAAAGGGAAAATCCTGGGAACAATTGGAGATTACGGCTGCTATAGTTTTCATGAGACGAAAAACATCAGCATGGGAGAGGGGGGCGCCCTTCTGATCCGCGATGCCGCTAATATAGAAAAGGCAGAGATCATCCGAGAAAAGGGGACAAACCGCAGTAAGTTTTTCCGGGGAGAGATCGACAAGTATTCCTGGGTGGAACAGGGCTCTTCCTATTTGCCCAGCGAACTCAACGCGGCATATCTCTGGGGAGAATTAGAGGCGGCAGAAATCATATATGAGGACAGGATGCGCAGCTGGGATACATACTGGACTCAGTTATCTCCTCTGGCTGGGAAGGGCTGTATTGAGCTGCCTGTTATTCCAGAACATTGTGTTCATAACGCCCATATGTTTTATATCAAAACAAGAGATTTGGAAGAGCGGACAAAATTGATCCAGCATCTGAAAGAACATAAGATCGGCGCAGTATTTCATTACATTCCTCTGCATAGCTCTGAGGCGGGAAAACGCTTTGGGCGGTTTCATGGAGAGGACAGGTATACGACGAGGGAGAGCGAGAGACTGCTGCGTCTGCCGATGTATTATAATATGAAACCAGAGGACATTGATACAACGGTAAAACATATTGTAGAATTTTATCAATGAAGGAAATAGAAATATACTGATATAAAAGAGAATGTGGATTTGGAATGGAGAGAGCAGAGATGAAGAAAATAATGATTCTTGGTGCAGGAGTCTATCAGGTACCATTGATCTTAAAGGCAAAGGAAATGGGATTGTATACAATCGTAGTAAGCATTCCTGGCAACTATCCTGGGTTTGGCCTGGCAGATCAGATATATTATGAGGACACCACCAATTATGAGAAAGTGCTGGAGATCGCCAAATCGGAACATATAAACGGCATTGTAACGGCCGGAACAGATGTGGCAGTGATTACAGTGGGGAAGGTCTGTGACGAAATGGGGCTATGCGGTCTGTCATATGAAGCGGCACAGATTGCAGCAGATAAATTATTAATGAAAGAACAGTACGAAAAATATGGGGTCAGAACAGCGAGATTTAGAAAAATATTATTTAAGGATGAGCAGATAGAGGAAAAATTAGCAGAGCTGAGAGCGCCTTTGATTTTTAAAGCAGTAGATTCTTCTGGAAGCCGGGGGATTATCCGGGTGGATTCTCCGGAACAGTTTCCGGAAACTATTTCTAAAGTAAAGGGCTATACGAAAAAAGACTATTTTATCGTGGAAGAGTTTTTAGAGGGAGAAGAGTTTGGTGCCCAGGCATTTGTATTAGATGGAGAAGTAAGATTTATTCTGCCGCATGGTGATTATGTCTTTCAGGGAGAAACCGGAGTGCCCGTTGGCCACTGGGTGCCATTTGAATTAAATGATAACATTATTGAGGATGCAAAGCAACAGCTGCAGCTGGCTGCAGAAGCCATGAAGTTAGATAATTGTGCTATGAATGTAGATTTTATCCTGGTGGATGGAAAGACATATGTGCTTGAGATCGGGGGCCGCTCTGGGGCTACTTGTCTTAGTGAAATGGTTTCAACATATTATCAGTTTGATTATTATGAAAAAATGCTGGAGGCCGCTCTGGGAGAGAAGCCTGATTTTTCTTCCGATGGTGCAGTGCCTTGTGCGGCGATGCTCTTATACAGTGATACGGAGGGAATAATTGTTTCGCAGTCGGACAAAAATCCAAAAGATGATGACATTATAGAAATCCAGTTTGATCATAATATTGGGGATTCTGTATCACGTTTTCAAATTGGGCCACATCGGATCGGACATGTGATCGTAAAAGCCGCATCTGTGGATCAGGCAGTAAAAAAGCTTGACCAGGTTATAAATAATATCGAAATTAATGTAAAGTAGGAAATAATATATGAAATACTCTTTTGTGATACCCTGTTATAACTCTGCGCTGACAATTCCCCAGGTGGTGGAAGAGACGACGGCAGAGATGGATCGTCTGGGCAGAGGAGATTATGAATTTATCCTTGTCAATGACTGTTCTCCAGATGGGGGAAAGACCATTGAAACATTATCTGAGCTGGCAGAAAAATACGAATTTGTAAAAGTGGTTGATCTTGCAAAAAATGCTGGCCAGCATAATGCGGTTATGGCTGGATTAAATTATTCGGAGGGTGAGATCATTGTGGGAATGGATGATGATATGCAAACACATCCTTCCCAGCTGGAAAAGCTATTTGCTGAATTTGAAAAGGGTTATGACATTGTATATGGTTATTATCCGGAAAAGAAGCATAATTTGTTCCGCAATCTGGGAAGCCGGTTTAATCATTTCACAGTGAGAATGCTGATCGGAAAACCTAAGGAATTGAAAACCTCCAGTTACTGGGTGATCCGACGTTTTATAAAGGATGCTGTCGTTCAGTATCACAGCCCTTACACTTATCTTCAGGGACTTTTTTTGCGGACGACACAGAATATAGCCAGTGTGCCGATCCAGCACTTTAAACGGGAAGTAGGGCATTCCAATTACACGTTCCGAAAACTGGTGCGGCTCTGGGGAAATATACTCGGATTTTCCATTGTTCCTCTCAGGCTTTCTGTTTATTGTGGATATTTGTTTTCAGGAATAAGTATTATAGGCGCAGTTTCGATACTGGTGAAAAAAATGATGAATCCTTCCATGGCACTAGGATGGCCGTCACTTATGGTAGCCACTTGTTTCTTTTCAGGGATCACATTACTTTTTATGGGGTTGATCGGGGAATATATCGGAAGGATGTTTCTTCAGATCAACCGGCAGCCGCAGTATGTGGTACGTCAGGTGATCCATAAAGAAAATACAAAGAATAACCAAGGGGAATAACGCTTATGAATGTGTTTAGCAAAGTGTATGAAAATGCTTTATCATTTATTCATTTATTCATTCTGAATTCACACGACCTGTGTGATGAAAAGATCTATAAACTTCAGAATAAGAAGCTGAAGAAATTGATGAAGAGGGCATACCAGATTCCCTTGTACCGTAAAAAATTTGAGGAAGCAGGGTTAAGACCGGAGGACATTACCTGCAGGGCAGATCTTGCGGCATTTCCGGTTCTCACGAAGCAGGAGATCAAGGACTGGCTTACGCCGCTGCTTTCTGACGTTTCGGGTAAATACCATGTTTTTTCCACCAGTGGTTCAACGGGAACCCCGCTAAAGGTTCTTGTTTCACCTAAGGAAAATTCTTATCTGACAGCAAACTGGCTGAGAATGGCTATGAAACAGGGGATCAATCCCTTTTTTCAAAAGACCATGGCATTGAAGGATCCTGAACTGGTGGCTCAGGGGAGTGACAGCATAATCCAAAAACTGGGGATTTTGAGACGTCGAAAGCTTTCTTTTCTTGCAGATGGAAAAGAGATCGCTGAAGGACTGAATCAGTATGAGCCTGACTTTTTTTACGCGCATAGAACGAAGCTATTGCAGATGATCGAGTATGCACAGAAGAATAATGTGAAACTACATCATCCCGCTGCATATGCAGTGATCAGTGAGATGATGTTAGAGAATGACGAAAAACTTTTTCGACAGAATCTTGGGGACAATATCTTTACTTCCTATGGCTGTATGGAAACAGGAGCATGTACTTATACCATAAAAGGTGATCTGACAAGACATATCATTACCAATGATACTCACATTATAAATGTGGTAGATGCGCATTCCAAGCTAGCAGAAAAAGGGAGAATGCTGCTTACAAATCTGAATTTTCTGGATTTTCCAATTATAAATTATGATGTTGGGGATGATGCGGAGGTCTTTGTTGAGAATGGTGTTGAATATATAAGTCAGATTCATGGTCGTTCCAATGACTGGGTTGAACTGGAGGATGGGAGAAAATACGATTATCATCCATTCTACCGTGCCTTTGAGGGAGAGGACGATGTCCTGCATTTCCGGGTGATCCAGGAGGATTATCATAAGATCATAATACAGCTGGTTGGCAGACCGGCTATGCAGAAGGGAAAACAGGGTGTCATAGAGCAGCATGTAATACAGCAGTTAAATAAAGTAATAGAAGATTATGATATGGATTATATGTTTGACTGGAGGAATTCCATTGAACCGGATCAGAATGGAAAAACGAGATTTATCGTGAGCCAGATTAAGCACTAATTGGCATGTGAATAGGGAAAAGGAGCTGAACATCTATGTTGGATAGATTTTTGCAGAAGAAGAAAAATGTGTATTTATTTGCACTGCTAGCGATCATAATTGAAAGTTTTTCTTCTGTTTGCCTGAAATATGCAGGGAATTACCCAGTGTTTTCTGTTGGATATATACTCTATTTTATAAATGCTATTATAATCATGGGTATATATGCGATTATGTGGCAGCTTATATTGGAACATCTTCCTCTTACGACTGCTTATCTGAGGAAGGGGATAACATATATTGTTGCATATTTGTGGGCTTATCTGTTCTTTAATGAAAAAATTAGTGTGATGCAGTGGATTGGGACGGCTATCATATTGGCTGGAATGTTTGTTAGTCAGATGGATTATGGAAAGAGAGATGAAAAATGATTATTGGCTGGTCTTTAGGAATAGTTTCTGTTGTAATTGCATCCCTGGCACAAATCCTGTTGAAACGGGCGGCAGAAATAGATGCTAATAAGTTTATAAACAAGTTTTTAAATCTTAGGGTGATAACAGCGTACGTTTTGTTATTTTTTTCCCTGTTCGTAAATACATTTGTGTTAAGGCACCTGGAATTAAAGATTTTACCCTGTATAACAGCCACAAGTTTTCTGTGGATACTTTTATTTTCATATTTGTTCCTGGGTGAGAAGCCTTCCACTAATAAGGTGATCGGGATGATCATGATCATGGTGGGAGTTATCGTTGCCCAATTTTAGTAAGGAGAGGTGCAGAAGATGAAATTTGATAAACAGGACACAAATATTGCAAAAACCATTGCAATCATTATGATGTATATACATCATTCTTTTTTTGGGACAGAATCTTATATGGGATATACATTTTCCTTCGCACCTTTTGGTGAGTCACGTACCATTGCCATTGCGCAGTTATTTAAAGTATGTGTGACTGTTTTTGTATTTCTCAGTGCATATGGGATTACGATATCATTTATGAAGAGAGAAGAAAAAGAACTGCAGGTCCCGCTGAAGGAGTTGTTTGTGGATGATTTTTGCCGATGGATCAAATTGATATCAGGATTTTTCGTTATTTATATTCTGGCTCAGATATTTTCGTTCCTTGGCAGAAACAATACAGAAGTATATGGTACCGGAATAAAAAGAGTTGTTTATACTGTTCTGGATGTCTTTGGACTGGCAAACATATTTAATACACCTACCTTTAACCCGACGTGGTGGTACATGGGACTTGCTGTGTTGATCCTTCTTATAATCCTGTCTTTGACAGTTTATAAGAAATGAAATCGCTGTAAGCCTAATAAA
>CAMTDY010000143.1 GCA_947070915.1 uncultured Roseburia sp. | reverse complement strand
TTGCTTACCAAAACGGAAATAATTCCATTATTCGGATTATACTCGGATATAAAACTTACACCCGGATCACAGCCTTGAAAATATGCAAAATCTTTGCCATTGGGATTATCAATTATCCACATACCATAGCCATAATATCCTTCTTCTGCATCATCCCCCTCTCCGCTCTGCTTACTGAGCATATCTGAAACAAATGCTTTTGAAATTAAATTTCCTTCCAGTAAATTAGTCCAAAAACTAATAATATCTCTTACTGTTACAAACGCCCCGCCAGCACCTTAACCATTTTTATTAACTCAAAGAATATCAGAAGGGGATTTTGAGAAATAGGCAAACCTCCAACACTAATCCGGCCGTTCAGCTTTAGCGGACAGGCGGCTTAGCACTTGTCCGGCGTGAATTGATCGGGATAAATTTCACTTCCGCAATAACCGCAAACTCCCATTCTGGGTGAATTACACACATTAAGAAGCATCTCTTCCCCGCATTCGTGTGTCTTACTGCATTCCTCGCACAAAAAACCGTCCCCGCCCCAGGCACATTCCACACATACCGCCACGGCAGGGTGTTCGCCACACTCGCTACACATAATTTCATACGGATTGTTTCTCGACATTATTGTTATTTTTTCCTTTTTCAAATCACCAACCCTGTAATCCGCTACATGTATTACCAGCTCCGTCGTAGAACCGAAATCATACTCATACCCGATCGTCATACCTTCATCCAATACGGTATCCAGTTTATAGTTCATACCTTTAGACGGTTCTCCCCAAATCAAATCATCCATCGGCACGCTCTCATAGCGCGTACCATATATTTCAAATGCACTCAAATGACCGCAGCATTCCAGCCATATATCCCTTAAAAATGAATCAACATCCATGAGCTCAGCCGTCTCCCGAACCTCCACAATCAGCCAGTAATCCTTACTGTATTTCGGATGAATGACCAATTCAAAATATCCACACTGTCTCTTCCCATTCTCCGCATCAAGCCGCGCCTCACGCTCCTTACATTCTGACAGATGCTTTTTCATATAACTTAGCGTATATTCCTTTCCACAATACTTACATTTTCCTTTGATTTTTTTCCCCATTTTTTTCATCCTCTCTCCTGTTTTCTTTATGGTTATGAACCAGCTCATTTCACATTGTACCATTTCCATTCCCTGAACACATGGTTGATTGGAATAATATACTGTTCAACAATATCAATCAATACCACAACAAATATCGTAAACTCTATCCATAACAATACCTCCCGGTTATTATTTTACTGTACGTCCTTCTGCCGTAATCGGCTGGACAGATGGTGGTCCAAATGAGAGTGCCTGCAATCAGTTTACTTGACGGGCTGCAGGCCCAAAATTTAAACGATCTCTACCGTTATTATCATTATAGGAGATCCCGTTGTGTATGGCAAAAATTTCTGAGCTGCTATAACAATCCTGACAGGCACACAGGACAAAAAACGGAGGCAGAAAACATAATCCGTGAAACCAGACCGCTGCCGCCGGCCCTCTACATCCTCACAAACCGGATAGCGGTAAACGGAGCAGACAAATGGTACATCGCGGTCGTTATCCTCGGAAAAGACTTCCTCTGGAACCGGACGGTTCGGAATCATCGGAACGTCTCATAAGACAGCTGGCAGGAAAAGCAGCATTCGATAAAGTAATCCCGCTATCCGGCTTTGACGAGCTATTTTTGTGCAAGCGAAAGGAGAAAAAAAATTCGCTTTTATCACTGTATCAGAGAATTTTTCCAATATAATTCTGCGATTCCAGAGGATGTCTTTTTGTTTTTGCTGCCAAAAAAGGATATCATCTACAGTATGTGGGGACTTTATCTGAAATATGACATTCTCGAATGTTCCACTTGGGAGCAGGTGGAGATGATTCTGGAGTACCGAATGTTACACTATCAAAAAAATTATTCGTAAGATATTGCTTAAAATATTCTGTTATGTTATTATAGTAAAAAAGCAGAAAGGATGTGAATGTATGGCAAATATTAGTCCAGTTTCAGACCTTCGCAATTACAATACAGTTCTTGAAAAGGTGTCTGTTGGCTCTCCTGTGTATCTGACAGTTAACGGAAGAGGTAAATACACAATCCGGGATATTAAAGAAGATGAAGAATTTGAAAAGACGAAAGCGATGCTCCATCTCATGTGTGAACTAAATGAGGGCAGACGCTCCGGAGAGGATGAAGGATATGTTTCCTCAAATGATGTGCGGACATATTTCCACGGTAAAAAACTATGAAATATGAAGTCAAATACTCAAAGGTCGCCATCCGTGACCTTGACAGGGTCTGGTCAGAAGTACTTGAGATCTCCAAGAGCTATGATATCACAACAAAGTATATCGATGACCTGATAGATAAGGCAGCAGCAAAAGCAGACCAACCAAAGTCCGGTTCTCCACTGTATTATGAGGACAGTTTTACTGGTTACTATTTTGTAGTATTCAAGTCTTACATGGTATTTTACCGTCTAGAAGATAATGTAATTCTTGTTGACAGGGTCCTATACGGAAAAAGTGACTACATGAGATGCCTGCATATCAATTCTGGGAATGAATCCTAAATCAGAAAGGATGTGGTCTGAATGGTAGTTTCGACAGCAGAAAAGGATTGCGTAGATTTTTAATAACTGTCCACAGCCTTCCTCCACTGTGGTATACTAAAACCAAAAACGGAGGATAACAGCACTGCGGAAAAAGAACTCATCGAGAAACTCAGACAACAATATATTCAAAATCCACTGGAAGGAATGACCCCAAAAGATATCCGGGATATGAGCGATAATGACCTTTTGGATATGGATTATTTCCTTCATGAGGATGATGACCTTGATGATGATTTTGGAGAAGAAGGTTTCTATATCTTCTAACCCTCTATCATTTTTTTGTTATGCCCATCTAATTTTAGGTGGGCATTTTAGGTTGCCTATGTACATATTATTGTAATGAAGCATATAATACCAACACCACCACTACATAAAGGAGGTTTTACCCAATGTCACGTCAAGCTCCCACACCGTCCGTTCGATTCATCTTGAATCCACGGACACCGGAGGGCGAGAAAACACTGCGTAACAATCTGGTAAAAGCACACCTTTTGGCAGTCCGCAGCTTTATTTCCTCGCTGAACTTAAGTAATACCGATATGGAGGTGATGAAGGAACTGCTATCCTGTCAAAAAGGAGGCACTCATGAAATCAAATGACATCCTGCGTGTTGCGATCTACTCCCGCAAATCTAAATTTACCGGAAAGGGGGAGTCGATTGCAAACCAGATTGAAGAATGTAAGAAATACTGCCTGTATATGTTACATAAACCGGAAGAAAACATAGAATTCACTGTCTACGAAGACGAGGGATATTCTGGAAAAGACTTAGAACGTCCTGCCATGAAAAAGCTGTTAGGCGAGCTGGCGCAGTACGACTTTTTTGTGTGCTACCGCCTCGACCGGGTCAGCCGCAGCGTCTCGGACTTCTCGAACTTTATCAAAAAGCTGGAGCGGGCAGATGTGGAATTTATCTCTGTCTCCGAATCCTTCGATACGACGAAACCGATGGGACGTGCGATGATGAACATTACTTCCGCTTTCGCCGAACTGGAGCGGGACACGATTACAGAACGTATTGTAGACAATATGACTGCTCTGGCAAAAACCGGGCGGTGGCTCGGAGGAACGACGCCGCTCGGCTTCGAGAGTGAAAAAATCCACTTTGAACGTCAGGGGAAAGCGCGCTCTTATTTCAAATTAACTGAAAAGCCGGAAGAACTGGATACCGTAAGACAGATTTATAAAAAGTATCTGGAACTCGGCTCTCTTACCAAATTGTCAGGCTTTCTGATGAACCATGACATCCGGAGCAGAAACGGTGTGAATTTCTCGAACTACAGTCTGAAATTCATCCTGATGAATCCGGTATACTGCACAGCGGATTCAGACGCCTATGACTATCTGCTCGCAAATGAATATTCTGTTTACACGGACAAAGAAGCTTTTACCGGGGAGCATGGACTCCTCGGCTATAACAAGACAAACGAGCACCACCGGAACGGAACAAAACGGTTCAACGAAAAATCCAACTGGATCATCGCGGTCGGAGAGCATATTCCTGTCATTGAGAGCAGTCTGTGGATTCAGGTACAGGAATGTCTGAAATCACAGAGCAAATACGCATTCCGCCGTGCCAGAACGAATCATGCGCTTCTGTCCGGGCTTGTGTATTGCAGCTGCGGTTCCCCGATGCGTCCAAAAAGCACCGGGACGCAGACAGAAACGGGGGAACGTCGTTTTTCGTATCTCTGCGAGACAAAGAGTAAAAGCAAGGGAGGACTTTGCGGGCAGAAAAATGTGCAGGGAAATATACTCGACGAAGCAGTCGTATCCTATCTATTTGAGATGTACCGCCAGATTCAGGATGAAGACGACACAATTCTTGATGCCATCAAAACCGAACTTGGCTCACCCGTTCTTGCTGATTCAGAAGAAATGCTTGTAAAGCATGGGATTGAAACCAACCGCAGGAAACTGGACCGGCTCGTAAAGTCCATCGAAAATGCTACTTCTGACGAAGTGGAATCCATCCTGTTCCAGCGGATGGAAGAAATCTCTGCGGAGATTAAGAATCAGAAGCTGGAACTGGAAACTTTGCAGAAGAAGAAAGAAACTCCGGGTACATCAAAGCTGCGGGAATATTTAAACACTCTCCTTCACTTTGATGCGAACCTGTGGAGCAGGCTGGATTATGACACGCAGAAAAGCATCGTACAGCTTCTGATCGACCATATCGAATGGGATGGCACGACTGCTACCATCTTCCCTAGCGGACTTTCGTTCCTGACAGGGGAAGAATTTTCATCTGCCACCCATTTAGCCACCCCCGATGTATCGACAATGAACTTCTGATGACCTTCCGCAGCACAAAAAAGCAGGCCAAGGAAGTATACCTTTATGAGCCGATCAATAATGATGATGGGGAGGGCAACAGCATCAGCCTTTTGGATCTGCTGGAGACAACCGATGAAGATGTGGCAGAACGGCTGGAAACAGAAGAAAATGTAAAAAAGCTTTATCAATATGTAGAGACAGCACTCACAGACCGTGAAAAAGAGATCATCCGTCTCCGTTATGGCCTGCCCCAGAACCGCAGTTCTCATGAAAAGACAGAGATCACCCAGCGGGAGATCGCAAAAAAATATGGCATCAGCAGAAGTTATGTGAGCCGCATCGAAAAGAAGGCACTGGAAAAACTGCGCCGTGCCTACGAGGAGAATGTCCAATGACCGATCAAAAACTTGAAACCGTACTGGAACTGGCACTATCCACGGATGAAGCCCAGAGAGAACAAAGTAATACCCTGGATGTGGGGTATGATCCCGCCACAAAACGCTGGGAACTGATCGTAAAATATTCCGGTTCTCCCGTCTTCCCGGACTTTATTACTTTTTTCCCTCTGTCTGGAGGCTATGCTATCGTCTCCGTACCAGAAAATTATATCCCCACACTCTCTGAAATGCCAGAGATTGAATACATTGAAAAACCTAAAAATCTCGTCCTTTCCCTTTATGAAGCCCGCGCCGCCTCCTGTATCACGCCGGTGCAGAATCCCCCCCTGTCACTGGACGGCAACGGCATACTGGTGGGGATCGTGGACAGCGGCATCGATATCTTCCACCCTGATTTCCGCAATGAGGACGGTACCACCAGGATCCGGGAACTCTGGGATCAGACCGTCCCCAATGAAACCGAGTCTTTTTTTAACCGCGGCAGGATCTTCACCAGCGAAGACATCAACCGTGCCCTGGCAGAGAACGACCGCAGCTTTCCCAGCCGCGATCTTTCCGGTCATGGCACCCACGTAGCCGGGATTGCCGCCGGCAACGGACGAGCCAGCCAGGGCAGACAAAAAGGCGTGGCTCCCGCCAGCAGCCTCCTTATCGTAAAATTGGGAAATGCATTCCCGGAAGGCTTTCCCCGCACAACGGAACTCATGCTGGGGATGGAGTACTGCGTCCGCAGATCCATGGAATGGCAGCTGCCCCTGGCCATGAATATCAGCTTCGGCAACAGTTACGGAAGCCACGACGGCACCTCCCTTCTGGAAACCTACATCGATAATCTCGCCGGGCTGGGCAGGACGACCATCTGTATCGGCAGCGGAAATGAGGGCAACAAGGGCAGGCATACTTCCGGAACCCTCAATTCCACCCAGACCACCCAGATCGAACTGGCTGTAGCTCCCAGTGAAACCTCCCTGAATCTTCAGATCTGGAAAAATTACGTTGACACCTTCCGCATCCGCCTGCTGGCCCCCAGTGGAAATGATATTTTCCTCACCGCCCGGGCCCCCGGCGTCCACGAAGATATTCTGGACTCCACCCAGCTCCTCTGGTATCTGGGAGAACCCTCCCCCTACAGCACGTCCCAGGAGATCTACCTGGAGATGCTGCCTGTACCCGGAAACACTTATGTCCAGGGGGGTATCTGGAAATTTCAGCTGATACCAGAAAACATAGTAGATGGAAACTACAACCTCTGGCTGCCTTCTGGAAATTCCATCAATCCTGACACAAGATTCCTGGTGCCCATTGAAAACACCACTCTTACCATCCCTTCCACTGCCTCCGCCCCGATCACAGTGGCTGCCTACAACAGCAATACCGATACTTTTGCCTCTTTTTCCGGACAGGGATATACCGGTCTCTCCCTCGCCAAACCAGATATCGCCGCACCCGGGGTAGATATCCTCAGCACCGCCCCCGGCGGAGGCTATACGCGGAACACCGGCACCTCCATGGCCACCCCTTTTGTCACCGGCAGCGCCGCCCTGCTCATGCAGTACGGCATCGTCCAGAACCGGGATCCCTACCTGTACGGACAGAAGGTAAAAGCCTATCTCCAGCGGGGCGCCAGACATCTCCCCGCAGAAAGAAATTACCCCAGCCCCATGATCGGCTGGGGAGCGCTGTGCCTTAGGGATAGTTTACCGGGGTAAAAAGTCCCCGCAGTGCAAAGTCAGCTGTATTTTCTGCCCCAAAATGAATGTCCGGGTTCTGTATGTGAGATAATAAGTTAAGATATCAAATTTTACAACATTATTATTTAGCAGGAGGTAGCAATATGTTAAAAGGTAAAGTGGCAGTTGTCACAGGTGGAACACGCGGAATTGGATTTGCCGTTGTAAAAAAATATTTAGAAAACGGAGCCAAAGTAGTTCTGTTCGGTTCCAGAAAAGAAACAGTGGAC
>CAMTDY010000142.1 GCA_947070915.1 uncultured Roseburia sp. | reverse complement strand
CCCCAGACCATCTCATCAATGATTTTTGTGACTTTGGCCTCCTCCAGTTTCTCCCAGTAAAATGCCTCTTCTTCCTCTTCCCCCATCCTCAGGTAGACATATCCATCCACCACAGAGAGTATCTGGCTGTCAACGTTTCTTTTATCTTTAGCTAAATTTCCGACATACTTTTTCTTCTTTAGATCGTATTTTTTGTATGTTCCATCTCCATCGTCTGTAATATACAACAGATACCTTCCGTCACAATAAATACCCTCAGCCATAAAGGCACTGATCCCATTTTTATCTGTCAAGAGACATTCTTCTTTCCGGATATTCAACTGGTTTTTCTCGATGGGAGCCCGGTACAGGCTGGCAGGCTCTGGATCATCTTCCGAAGCCCCACTCTCTTCCCATGTAACATAATAGACCCAGTCATCATCCACATAGCACAGGGCACTTAAATCCTTCCGTCTGATCTCCCGTTCTGTACCCTCTGAGAGATCCCGCTCTATGATCACCCAGTCTACTGCTCTGTCCCCGCTCCCTCTGACTTCCCGCACATAATAAAAATTGTTTTCACTGTAAAACCAACTGTTCCGGTCTTTGATCTTTCTCTTTTCCACCGGTATTTTTTTCACGGCTCCGCCGGAAACTGCCCCTTCCGACACCGCTCCTCCAGATACCGCGCCGCCGGATATCGCCCCTCCGGAAGCTGCCCGCTCCCTGGAAAGGCCGGCAAACTCACCGCCGCAGCCGGCGAAAAAACAAGCTGCCATAAAAATACATAAAATATATCCTGTTTTCTTTTTCATACCAATTCCTCCTTCTGATACCATCCTTAAAAATCATAATTATTAGGCAATACATCATTTATGTAATGGTAAACCGCCGCATCCATATCCAGTATCTCCCGTTCCAGTCTCAAATTGTATAAGGTATGGTACCGGTCAGAATACATCAGACACCCGCCGGCATCCTTTTCCGACACAAAACGGAGGCTGCCTGTCTTGAAATCATAACATGCCCAGCGGTTCCTTTTCTTTTCCTGGTCCTCAAGATACATCAGGCATGTATCCTCCGTCATCATCACACAGAGTCCACGGTTCTTATAGGTGACGTCCCTGCCTCCATTTCTGCCCATCTTCCAGAGCGCTTTCCCGCTATTCTCCAAAGGATTCAGACATTGTGTCAGTTCTTTTTCTACCTGCAGAGCGCCGCCGGCCTCCAAATCTTTGCTAATTACTACGATATGGCTGCAGCATGGTTTCTTATCATGACGCATATGAATCTGGATGTACAGACGGCTCGCCCGGACAAACATCCCAAGCTCAAGGTATTTATGGCTGTCACTTAGGGCGCAGCGGGAGTATCCCTCTTTTTTTAGCAGCTTCCGGATCTCCTGGACCGTGATCAGACGCCCAGCCTTCCCCTCCGCTGGGCAACGCCAGACATCTTTTATTTCCTGGAATCCTTCTGCCCAGAACAGGTCGGTACCGGCCGCCGTCATATAATACACCTGCTCTTTATGTATCTGCTGGATCTGATCCGATCCCAGTCTTTTCCGCAGCAACCCGTCATCCCAGGCAGAGATGAGAACATCTTTCCCACAGATGGCTGCATTGCTGATCTCCTTACATTTTTCCAGTCTGCCAGTGTCATGATATCTTTTTTCCTGAATGTTATATTCCCTGTACTTATATGTTTCACCGCTTATATACACAATATATGTTCCGTCGCACCACACTCCCCCCGGCTGCTCCTCAAATCCCTGTTTATCCTCAAGCACCAGCTCTTCCCTGTCTGCACGTAACCGCCAGCCCTCCGACTGGACCACTGGCGCCCGCCAGATCTGGTGACGGTCATCGTTTATATTCTCTTTGACATAATAAACCCAGTCATTGTCCGCATAACACACATAGGAAAGATGCTCAACTTCTGTCCTTCTTGCGGCACCTCCTGCCAGCGGCCGCTCTACCAGACTGAACCCCTCCTGATAATATACATACCGATCATTGCAAAATGTACCGGCTTTTTCCTGCACCGGGGGCGGAGTAGCCGGCAGCCCGGATACTCCGCCCCCGGAGACCGCCCTTTCCGACACCGCTCCTGCGGATACCGCACCGCCGGAGACGTCCCCAGAACCAGGGGAACCGGCAGATTTTCCGCCGCAGCCCGATAGTGTGCCCATTATAAAACAGGCGATAAGCATCAACCATAACCTCTTTTTCATCTCATACTTTCTCCTGACTAACCATTATTTGGCATATAATCCGTATACATCTGCGGTTCCTCTGCCGGGTGATCGTGTTCATGGCAGTATGGCAGATACCATTCATCCTCTTTTTTATCCAGTATCTTTGTTTCTCCTGTCGTAAAATCATAACTTACCAGCTGATCTTCTGCCGTTTTCACATCCGCCAGTAAATAGAAAGCGTTATCCGCTGTCATATCCACGCATAAGCCGCGGCTGAAAAATATAGATCTATCAGAACCACCCGCATTTGACCAGTATTTCCGGAACACCTTCTGATTCTCCTCCGGATTTTTCAGACACTGGGTCAGTTCCTGGTCCACCATAAGACTTCCTTTTTTCTCCATGTCAAAACGAAGCATCTTCATATCCCGGCAGACCACCTTCTCTTTCTTCCACCGGAATTCCAACTGCAGATAGAGGGTCTTCCCCCTGACAAATACGTTTGTCGTACTCCACCAGGAATCCTCCGCTTTTTTTATCTGCTCTGCAAACCCTTCCTTTGTCAGCAGCTCCTCGATCTCTCCCGGAGAGATCAGTACCTCACGCCAGCCCTGGGGATGGGAGCTGTCGGGATAATGATACATCACCACTTCTTTTTCCAGATATGTGTAAACATCCTCTTCATCATTATAACAGCCTGGGTCTGTAAAAAATATCCCTTCTTCCTCAAAAAACACATGGTTATAACCTTCTGGCCGACCGGGAATGGGGATCACTTCTCCTGTATCTCCATCCAGGATATAATCTTCAGCGGAATCCTCTTCAGACATGTAGCTGCAGATGAATGCACCCCTTGCATTTCCATCCATCATGAAAACATCATTCACTTTCTCATCAGCAAATTTTTTCTTTTCCACATCATATCTTTTTAATTCGCCTCTCCTGGTAATATAAGCGATCCATCTGCCATTACAGAAACTATAGTTACTGTGTCCTGACGGCGGGTATATGCCATCCCCATCTTCCAGGATAAGTTCTTTCTTTTCCCAGTTTACCTGTCTGTGGTCCCCGGCAGGTTCCATCGGTGCCCGCCAAAACTGCCAAAACTGATCGTCCTCTTTATCCTCTTGCGTCGCCTCACGCACACTGGTAAAATAAATCCACTCATTATCTACATAACAGATCTCACCCCCATCTTTTATTACAGCTCTGCGCTCCGAATGGTTTTTCCAATTCCGTTCGGTGATAATGATGTTCCAATCCTCATCATACCTGCTATAATAAACGTTCCAGTCATTGCAGAACTCACCCTGGGGATTTTGCGATCCCTGTCTCACCGCCTGTCCGCTGACTGCTTCTCCCGACACCGCGCCACCGGACACAGTTCCGTCCCTGGAAACACCGGCAAACTCTCCGCCGCATCCGGCCAGGAACCCTGCCGCCGATAACACACATAGAAAACATGCTATTTTCTTTTTCATACCAACCCTCATTTCTTATAACACATCATTTGATAAATCCACAGGCACTGATATCATATCCACAGGGACCCATAAAAAAAGTTTCCTGGGGATAGAGTTCATAAGTTTCCACATCACAGACGCCCGGCAGATCCTGGCTTTCTGGATAAAGCAGTTCAAAATACCCTTCGTCCTCCGGCGTCAGCCAGCAAAACTCCCCGGTCTCCAGGTCATAACTTCCAAAACGGAGCGAATCCTGGTCTTCAGCCGTATCTTCTTCATAAAAACGCAAAAAAGCTTTTCCATTCTGGATCCGGCAGCACTTTGACATATTCCAGACTGCATTTTTTATCTTTTTTGGCTTCGGAAGGTTGCCCGGCGCATGACTGCTGCTTATCATCATTCCTGGATCATATACAATCTCTCCCCTTCCCTCCCCATAAGATCCCATACAGGAGGTAAGCTCCTTTTCATAACGCAGATCCGGCTCTTCCTTCCCCTGGCTGAACATCTGGCACGCCATATGATATTCCCCATCCTGGTACCAATTTGCCTGAACCTGAATATACAACCGGTCCGCCTGGCAAAAAAGATCCACCACCTCAAAATCATCCAGCTTATCTTTATCCGGATCCAGCCCTTCTGCTGCTTCCACCGCCTTTTTCAGCTGCTCCCTGGAGACCAGAAGGCTGTCCGTCCCGCGATTCAGATCATATTTGTGGATCTGTCTGGAGGTTCCATCCTCTTCTCTAAATCCTTCCACATAATAAAAGGTGTCCTGGTTCCATGTTACGGTTCTGTCAAAACCTAAAAAATGCTTTCCACAATCTTCCAGCTTCCTCCAATCCCCCTCTTCGTGGTTCCGGACAAAAACTCCAACATCATCAAGGAATATGAGAATCCAGGCGCCACATGAAGAAAGGCTGACGTCATCCGCATATATCTCTGATCCCACGGCTGACAAATCCACTATTTTCTTATTTCCTTTGTCCAGATCCAATGCTGCCAGCTCCATGTTTCCTGAATGTGAAGAGTTTATAAAATAATAAAGAGTGTTAGAAACCATAGCAAAGCAAAACACTTCGGCCCCTATATTCGCTTCGATCTTTTCAGCATTCTTTACCAGCACCTGATCAAATCCCTTCTCATCCTTTTCCAGGGGAATGCGCCAGATGGGCTCCGCAACAAATTCGTCTTCTTCATTCCATTCTGATGTCGTTACATATAAAGCATCCTCCCTCACGGATATCAACTGATCCACATTTTCAAATTTTATGGTCTTCCGGCCAGTACCATCCCGTCTGCACTGCATGAGGATATCGTCGTCTCCATTCCAGTTCAGCCAGTACCAGTTTGTATCCGTACAAAAAGGCGGACAGGAATCTTCTGGTTTCTCCAGTTTGCTCTCCACAGCCTGTCCGCTTAGCGCCCCTCCGGATGTAGCTCTGTCACTGGAAATGGAAGCATATTCTCCGCCGCAGCCCCCAAGGCTTAAAACTCCCAGGCACAATATTAATAAATAAAGTTTTCTATACATTTTACCCTCATTTCTGCGCACATTTTTTGCGCATAACGAGTTTGTGTCAAGTGCGCGCAGACACAAATCCCGTGTGTGAAAATTTATTTTTCACACTGTCCCCCTCAGATCCTCTCTTTTCCCAAGTATTACCTTACACTATTTCTATCGTCGTTTTGTTACAAAAATATTATTTTTGCATGAATATTAAATTTCCGACCGGGAATCACGAGGGCTGTCGCACTAACAATTGAAAAATCGTGAAGTGGCAGCTTCCTTTTTGCTGTATTTTGGATAAATTCAGCTATTACTTCATCATTTTCTCATATTTCTTCAAAAACAGGCGTACTTTAAAAAACCATTTTACAATAGCGGATAAAGCATTTTGAATGGTTAAAATTTAGGCACTTTTTACCGGAAACAAATGGGTTCCGGTCCTGTCTTTTTGAATCTTATTATGAAGTTTATTTATATTCCTTGCCATGGCTAACAGTGTACTTTCTGCAAGTGCATTCGTTCTTCCTTTGCTAAGGTATCTTCTAAACTGCATGTCCTGTTTTATATCCCCAAAAGAACCTTCCGCCTGTATGCTCCGGTTTGTCCTGAACAGGATTCCATCGTCCGATCGGATCCTTTCCAGATCCTCCTCCCTGTATTTTAAGAATGTTTTGGCAACCTGAAGTGTTTTTGTTCTTTCTTCCAGAGGCGTCTTACAGTTGTTTCCTTTAATGCAGTCTTTTTTATAAGGGCAGCCGCTGCAGTCCTCACATTTATAAACCGTCTTTTCGCTCACATAACCGATTTTGCTTTTGGAATGCCGGATATGGTCTGCCGTCAGCTTTCTGCCATTTCTGCAGGTATGACGGTCCGTTTCCGCATCATACGCCATATTTTCGATTTTCCCTATGTCATTTCTATATTTACGTGTCCTGGAAATTTCATAATTTGCCAGTTTGATATAGGAAAGCTGACCGTTTTCTTCTAAAAACAGATAGTTTTCCCCGCTTTCATATCCGGCATCCGCTGTTATATTTTTATACTTGAATTTCAGATGTTCTTCTGCCTCTTTTAAAAATGGGATCAGGGTTGTTGTATCCGTGGGCTGTGGTCCGATGGTCAGCCATGTGAAATACTCCGAATCCACACCATGCTGGAGATTATATGCCGGTTTTAACTGCCCATTCCCCATGGCTTCTTCCTTCATCCGCATAAACGTGGCATCATGGTTTGTTTTTGAATAACTGTTTCTCTGTCCACAGATATGTATCTGCTGGTTGTATTTTTTAAGTCTGGCAAGATAGTCTTCAAGAGTCTCAATACTTTTTTGAAGCGGTGTTTTTCTTTTTCCGGTACCATGTACAAAAACCACATTTTCACTTTGTTTGAGAGCATAAAGTTTCTTCCGCAGCTTTTTTATATGCTTCATTTTTACGGTATCACCATAAACAATTTTTAAATTGTAAAGCTGCTCGCATTCCGCAACGAAACCGGCAAGTTTTATTAACAGTTTCGACTGGTTCTTCGTTACTGCTTTCTTTCAGACAAAAGTATATCTGTTGGCGCAGGCTTCTATTTTTGTTCCATCGATAAAAATGGTTTCTCCCGAAATTTCGCCCAGTTCAAAAAGCATATGGGACATTTCCGCAAGAATACGCTTGGAACAGGGGGCAAAATGAATGCTCCGAAACCGTGCAAATGTTGCATGGTCTGGGGCAGGTGCCCCTTCTAAAAGGAACATGAAGTTGATATCCCTTTTGCAGTTAAGCTCCATGGAGCGGGAGGAATAGTCCCCGTTCATGTAAGAGTAGAGTACAATCTTCAGAAGAGTTCTTGGCGATACCGTATTTTTTCTTACCCTTTCATAAGTAGAATATAGGTCAGTTAAATCCATAGCCTCCACAAACTGACTTAGTAACCGCACAGAATCATCCACTGGAATGATTGTTTCCAGATCGAACGGAAGTTTCAGTTGATATCCTTTTTCATTTAAGGTATAATTTTACAAAAAAGATATATTTTGCATAATTATATTTTACACCAACTGCTGAATTCTTTCGAGGTCTGGCAGTTATTTTTTTCATTTTTTGCACAGAAAAGGAGCTACACACTAATTACTTAGTGC
>CAMTDY010000141.1 GCA_947070915.1 uncultured Roseburia sp. | reverse complement strand
ATAAGCAGGGTTATGGCCATTTTCCGTTTCTATAAGTGTCAAAGACGAGATTATAATATCATTTATTGCTCTTGTAAAGTATTTTTTAAAAATATCACGTTCACTTCTGTACCTTTTCCCACTTCGCTGGTCAGAGTAATCTGGGCGTTATGCTGGGCTATAATATGCTTGACGATGGCGAGACCAAGCCCTGTTCCCCCAGTCTGTTTGGAACGGCTCTTATCCACCCGGTAAAAGCGTTCAAAAACCCGTTTCTGGCTTTTTTCCGGAATACCGATTCCGGTATCTCTTACAGAAAGTTCAACCTGTTCCTGCCCTTCCCTCACCTGAACCTGGACACTCCCCCCGGTATTATTATATCGGATGGCATTGTCACAGAGGTTATAGACCAGCTCCTCCATCATATTTTTGTTGGCATAGAGGATACAGCGCTCTCCCTCCAGGGAAATATGAACCTCGTGCTTTTCGGCGCTGATCTGAAGCATATTGACACAGTTCTCAGCGATCTCATAGAGATCTATGTCCTCAAACTCAATGGTTTTTTCCATGGCATCCAGTTCAGCCAGACGGATCGTATCGTTGATCAGCGTTAGAAGACGCTTGGAATTCCGGTGTATCTCCCCGGCAAAACGAGTCACATCCCCCTTTTCCGCCATGCCGTTTTCAATCAGCTCGGCATACCCTGAAATCGCAGTAAGCGGTGTCTTCAGCTCATGGGAAACGTTCGCCGTAAACGCCTGCCGCATACTGGCGCTTCGCATAATATCGGCATGCTGGTCCTTGATCTTCTGGATAAAGGGTACCAGCTCCTTGTAACCTCCAGTAATATTTACCGAATCCATATCATCTGCCATCTGCTCGATGGGCTTTATGATGCTCTTGGCAAAAAATTGAGTAAAAATACAGCTGATGATCAGTATAAATATAATAATCCCTATGATCTCCGGAACGATTCCCAGGAATATGCTGTAAAGGCTGTCCGATTCCTTCGCCACACGAAGGACACACCCATTAGACAATTTTAGTGCATAATAAAAAGTATCTTTTTTCATCGTGGCAGAATGCCTCACCGAATGGCTTTCTCCCTTCTCAAAGGCCTGATCCACTTCCGGGCGCTCCCGGTGGTTGTCCATAACTCCGATATCTGCATTGCTGTCAAAATATACTTTCCCGTCCTCTCCGATCAAGGACACTCTCAGATTAGCGATTTCTTTATGATAAGATATATGATCCTTATCCTGAAAAGAGTCTGTGCTCTCTAACAATCTGGCGCTGCTGACCAGATTATCCACCACCTCATTGACAAGCAGCTGATAAAAGATCAGCGTGGAAAAGGTGATCGTCAAAAGAATCGTCAATCCCGCGATCAATAAAAAAGTCCGGTTCAGCTTTGCTTTCATTCCAGCATATACCCCACATTCCGTATGGTTTTAATGCGCCTGCCTTCTTCTCCCAGCTTTTTCCGGAGAGTTTTGATATGCATGTCCAAAGTCCGGGACTCTCCCTCATAACTGGCACCCCAGATCCGTTCCATGATGCGGTCTCGGGTGAGAACGATACTGGCATTCTGGATCAGCAGTTTCAGAAGCTTGTACTCCTTGTATGTCAGTTCACAGGGCTCGCCCTTTACAAAAACACAGTGCTTCTCCCCGTCAATGTAAATATTTCCGATGGCAAGGGATTTCTCCTCTTCCATATCCCGGCTTCTGCGAAGCAGCGCCTTTACCCTGGAAATCAGTTCCATCACTCCAAAAGGTTTGGCAAGATAATCATCTGCCCCCAGATCCAGCCCCTTCACCTTATCCAGTTCCGAAGTTTTCGCCGACACAAAGATGACAGGAATTTTTTGGTAATCCGGAATATTTCTCAATTTTTTCAGGATCGAAAGCCCGTCCATATCCGGCAGCATAACATCCAGAAGGATCAGATCTGGAACCCGGTCCGCCAGCTTTTGGAAAAATTCCCTGGCATTTTCAAAGCCTTCTACATTGTATCCGCTGTTCTTCAGGGCAAAACTCTCGATCTCCTGTATATTTGTATCATCTTCAACGATATAGATCAAAGCCATTTATTTGTCTCCTTCGACTTGATGTTATAAAGTAATACCAAAGCCCAGGATAGTAAATCTCTTTTCCTCTTCACCTGGATGCATCACGATCCGCACCCGGTGTTCCCCACTCTTCTCCTCATTAAGAATGATCTGGGGATTGGTATGATCCCAGCCGTTCACCAGCGGGTCTGGAGTCAGCACCAGCTTGTCATCCACATAGACATCTGCCTTCCCAAAGGCAGGACTTCCGGAATCTTTGGAAACCAGGATGATATTCCGGCAGTTCAGAGTCATGGCAAACTCGGCATCCTTTGTACCGTCTGCCTTCGCCCAGCCATTTTCCAGCACCGGGCTGGCTGTCAGATCCATATTCCGCTCCACAAACTGAATGGATGGATCCTTTTCATCAAAGCCCCGATTTACAAGATCTTTCGCATATTTATCAATATTTGTGGCGTCCATCAGGAAAATATCTTCAAACTCACATCCCTTTACCGGCGGTTTTGAAAAATCACTGTCTTCTGCCGGGCACTCTGCCGCATCCACCTCGCGGAACAGGTGAAGCAGACAGTCCGCCATCACCCGGTGTCCATCATTTGTCGGATGATAAATATCATAAAAGTACTGACGTTTGGAGATCACAGTATCCTTCTTATACTGGGGAACAACCGCCGCCCTGACACTTGCCATCGGAAGATCATAATTGGCCCCCACCGGAACCAATCTGTCTTCTAGATTCCAGTCATTCATAAATACGGCAAAATTCAATATCACAGCCGGCTCATTATCTGCCTTGGCGATCTTTCGCACAAGACTCTCAAAACACACGCCCTCGGTTTCATCCCCTTCATCATTTACCGCAAATTCAACAATCACAATATCCGGCTTGCATTTTCCAAAATCCGTCACTTCTTTCTCGTACCGGATCATTCCCAGCTCAGAAGGAGTCCCGCCGACTCCGGCCTTGATATACTTGACATGTTTTCCGCCATCTTCTGTAAAAAGATCACAAAAGCCGCGATAGGAAAGATAGGCATAGCATTTTTTATCGATGGGTTTTGCCCCTGCTCCCTGGGTAATCGAACCGCCGATGTAAGCAATGGTCACTTCTTCTCCACGTTTTGCCTTTTCAATCGCCCGTTTGAGCCGCAGCGTATTTCCAAGGGAAAGCAAAGAACGCTCGATCATTTTCTCATATTTCTCCGAATCATAATCAATGGGAGGATCCACTTCAATCTCCGGAACCGTATATCCATCATTGAGATAAAATTTTAAAGTGACCGTAGCCGCACCGCAGCCCTGGGGAAAATCAAAATGAAATGCGCCAATGATATCGTCCTCATCATTGATCCCAGTCTCTTCAACCAGTATCCCAGCCTCTTCCCCATTACACGGACAAGAAAGTACAACATTTGTTCCCGTAGCATATTTATCTGTCTTCCCATAACACTGCATGGTGAATTTTATAGATTGATCTTTTGCCTCGTCATCTGCCGCGGTTATGCTGACACCGATGCTATGTACCAGTGTTCTGAATCCCTGCACATTCTCCAATAACTTAAGAATCTCCGGATCCACGTCTCCACAGAGCCCTTTTACCTGCTCTACAAGACGTCCTTCCATATAGTTCGTATCCCGGCTCAAACCATTCTGCCCGGGCATTCCGGCAATATTCTTATCCAGCATGATATATAAACAAGCTCTTTTCCTGGTTGGGTCCTTTGGTGCTGTTGGTCCTCTCATAGTCTCCTCCATTTCTATAATACAACTTTTTTCACATATCCGGCATTCCCACAGGTGTTCTGCGGTACACCACCCGCGAAAATCCAACTATATACTAGTATGCACTAATTTTCTGGTTTTTGCAAGCTGGTTTTCTGTATTATTTTCTTCTTTTGGGAAACAATAATAAAAAATCAAATGGAGGTATCATGATATGACAAACTTATCAGAGAAAGAATTATCCGCAGTTCAAGATATTCTCAGCGAAGAAGATCTTCTGATCAAGAAATTTAAAAATCTTTCCGATCAGTGCCAGGACCAGGAGATCAAGAACAAGCTGCTGAATATCTCAGAGCGTCACCAGAAACATTTTAACTCAATTTATTCCCAGTTAAACTAATCGTAAAAAGGAGAATGACCATGCAGTATAGTGAAAAAGAAATTCTTGCCGATGCTCTTGCATCTGAAAAAACAGCAACTGACCATTATAACACCTTTGCCAACGAGTGTGTCCATGACCATGTCAGAAATGCGATCCTGAAATGTCTAGAAGAAGAACACGAGATCCAGAAAAATGTATTTGACGAAATGCATTCAAGAGGGTATTACCCAACTCCCGCAGCGGATTCTACAAAGCTGGATCAGGTGAAACAAAAATTCGGCCAGTGTGTGAAATAATTCACTGGTTCACGGATTTTTTATCTGAATAGGAAAATTCTTAAAAGGTGCGCGCTTCTCAGTCGCACCTTTTTTTCAACGTCACATCCAGCTGGTTATAGGGGATCACAATCCCCTCCTGGTCAAAGGTCTCTTTGATCTTCTCCAGCAGCTCCCAGCGAACGTTCCAGTAGTCTTCCTTTTTCACCCAGACATGAACAACCATATCCACCGAACTGCTCCCCAACTGCCCTACCACGATATCCACCGGTTCATCCCGAAGAATCTCCGATTGATTCTGAATGATAGAATCCAGAACATGCTTCACCTTCTGAATATTTTCGGAATAATCCACACCCACCTCAATATCAATCCGACGCTTGTCCTGCCTGGTGACATTGATAATATCTGAATCCGCCAGCTTTCCATTGGGCATAATAACAGTTTTATTGTCTACCATCTGCAGTTTGGTATATATGATATCAATACTGAGTACCGTGCCTTCCATGCCCCCTACGATAATATAATCTCCCACCATAAAAGGTTTCATAACGAGAATCAGCACGCCCCCGGCAAAATTCGCCAGGCTTCCCTGCAGTGCCAGCCCCACAGCAAGTCCCGCGGAGCCCAGCAGTGCGATCACAGAACTGGTCTCCAGCCCCAGAAACTGACAGATCAGAATCAGTAGCACAAAATACAGGGCAAACTTAATAATAGACAGGAGAAAGGCGGCAACCCCGTCCTCCATTTTGCCCCGTTCAAAAGATTTTTTCAAGAATTTTAAAACTGCTTTTATGATGCGTTTCCCAATAAACCAGGCGGCCAGGGAAATGACAATGTGAATGCCAAAATCAGCCACCGCCGGAAGTTTTCCCTTAAAAAAAGTCAGTATCTGTTCCATATATGCCTCCATTTTATATTATCCGTGTATGCTTTGCTTTCTTCATACACTGTATTCGTCAGAACGTCTCTTTCTCTTTTTCTGCTTGTATATACCCATATCTATCAGAGACTACTGATCCTGGAATTTCACTTCTTATTGTACCATACAGCCCTCGTACATTCCACTCATACTTTTCTAAAGTTTTTGAATCCCTTTTCTGTAAAATCTAAAAAGCACTTCAATTCTTTCACACAGTCCGTTCACATTGTGTTATAATGTGTTATGTGATTTTGATACCCTTGTCTTTGCCTTAAAGGGTATACTAAATGAAAGGGATGAATACCAGATGAAAAAAGGACAGATTTTTAAGGGCTTTATTTACACCGGTATGGCATTGGCCGTTATCTGCAGCACTCTTACGGGCTGCGGGGGAGAATTCATTACAGGGACCCAGCAAAATTCTACGAGTGTAGTTTCAGGCAGAGGAGTAGAAGTGACAAAAACTCCTCAAAAAATTTCTCTTGAACTTGATATAAGCAACAGCAACAAAATTACGATTCCAGATCCCGCAAAGATCCAGGGTGGTGTTGTAAAAATAAAGCTACAGGAAGAATTAAAAGAAGACGACTTTGAGTATAACGAAGATGAGCTGTCAAAACGTTATATGGCAGACCTTTCTTTTGCCGGCTTTGAAAACGAGGTGACCATCAGTTCATATACAACTGGAAATATGACAGATCCCGATTCACCAGAAGCTGACTGTCTGGCATTATTTGTACACGAAAATCCAGGCACGGAGAATAGAAAGAATTATTTTGTTGTGTTGGATTATAACAATGGTACCTTTTATAAAACAGATACAAATTTTTTCCTACATCGTTTTTCAAGCTGGACTGACCTTAAAGCAGTGGATGTGACCGGAGACGGGAAACAGGAACTTATGGCTTCCCATATTTATAATAAGAGCGTGGAAATTGGTATTTTCCGTTGTGAGGAAAAAGATCATAGGCTGGTCAATCTTTTTTCTACTTTAGACGATCCAGAACAAGAAGATTGTTCCGGTTTTATCGGAACGTTGAAAGAGGATTATCAGGTAGTATTGGAATTTCCGGAAATCCACTATTCAAAAAAAGTCTCCATGATTCATGACGGTAATTTTAAAGAAAAGGATCTTCAGGCAGATTCAGATGACAACATGGCTGGCTTTTGGAAAAATGGAAAGCTTCAAAAAGATAGAGTAGAGACCGCTCAGGAAGATGACGATGCCGTTTTTCTGTACACGCTGGACCACGCCGAAATTACAACGGAAAAATCATCGGATGCCACACTGCTTGAACTGGTCCGGGGGATCTGCGTAGGCCACCGTTCCGAGCAGCTTGGAAATATGCACATGTTTCTGCAGTACGATCGAAAGTCAGATCGCATGGTCCTGAAAAAGGCAAAATATGTAAACACAAAAGAAGCCAGGAAAGAATGGAACGAATGGGATGAATGGAAGGAAGCTCTGGAGTGATGGCTTCCTCCTCTTCCTTTCTGGGTAGATCAGATGCTATCTTTTGATCCATCCTTTTTCTTTGAGCTATTTCTATGTATTTTAACTCATTCTTTTCCATTTTCCCTTTCTCCAAATATATACATCTTCTCCCTGTACAGACAACCAGCTTACTTTTCCTTTATAATTACATTTAAAATGAATTTCAAAATCATCAACATCATGCCATGTCGTACCGCCAAGAACTTTCCAATATATTGTTTTACTCTTACCAGGCTTGATGGTAATTAATTTCTTATTTTTTGTCATTTTGACATTTCGATCAAAAGATACATAATCATCATCAAGTGCCACTGCCTCACTTGAATAAATTTTAATTTGTTTCTTAGATCTATTCGTCAAATACATTGTAAAAATATTGCTTCTTGTATTATAACGATACAGCCTGTCTCTTATACACATCTGACGCTGCCGACGATAAGGCTCGTGGGG
>CAMTDY010000140.1 GCA_947070915.1 uncultured Roseburia sp. | reverse complement strand
CTGTACATCCTTATCCAATGGATCATACATATGTAAGATCATGTCACCTTCGTCAGATACACCGATAAAATTAAATATCATATTCTCTACTACAACCCCGGAAACAGCATCCATGGAAAATATTTTTTCAAGTCCCGTTTCCTCCATATTTTTCCTATATATTCCCAACGCGTTTGCATAATATAATACACCCTTGGAATTTACTCCCATTACCTCAGGACCTGATTTATTGGTTTCTGGTATACTTAGCCGTTTCTCTTCAATAAACTCATCTGTATCAAACAAAACAATCTCATTTTTACTATTATCCTTACAAAACCCATGTTCATTTGAAAAAGTACTAAGAGATAAATCCCCTCCCAGATCGTCACTCACGTCAATTAACTCTTTCAAAGTAAAACTATATTTTATAACTGAGCCATCCATTCTTGCTACTATCAGATTATCATTCACATCCATATAAGTATTTATCGGTTCCTGAATTTCCTCTTCATTCTCTTCATAAGTATATTCTCCCAACATGTTCCAACTTTTATCCTTTAATCTATATGCACGTATACCATACGCACTGTTATTATTTTCTGTTTGAATACTATATTGCATAAACACAATTAAGTTTCCTTCCCGATCATAAGAAGGGGAGAATTTCACTATTTTTGTATTCAATTCTATAATCTCTTCCTCATTTACAAATGAACTTTTACAGACAGCTTCTCTATGCCAGCTTTTTTCTTCATCCAGAGTAAATTTCCATATGCGGCATTCTAACATTTCTGGTCTTAGTTGCCCTTTCTGCTTCATCAGATTTTCAGCTTCTTCCCTAAAAGGTTCCATTACGCTGCGGGTGACCGTATACATTTCCAGCTGACCATCTTTATTGGGAATTATCCCAATACACTGCTCTGCGATATAGTCCAATTCCACTGTGTTCTTATCATAAGGAATTTCCAAATCAAATGACATATAGACATCTTTTAAACTGGCGTTCTCTTCCATATTAACGCTTCTTTTGCTATCATTTTGTTCTGAACACCCGGACAAAACAACTACACAAAATAATAGCACTGAAATAATAAATCTCATAATTTATACCCCCCAAACTTAATGTACTTTATTTTTACACCCTGTTTTTCTCTCATAAACACTACCATTTCAAATTAAATACCCTCTGAATCAACATTTTCAAACTTTCTAAAAAATTTAACAAAATCTTCTGGTTTTGGCTCAGGCAATCTTGCTCTTCTACGAATAATCTCTTCAAAATAGTGTCTGATAAAGTCATCTATAACCTTTTCTTGCTTATTTGCCGAAATAACAGAACCAAATAATTTTTTAAATTCTTTTGCTTTTATAGCAGCTTTCGTCCATGCAGACAACAGGGCGCATAGAATTATATGGAAGTTCATAGGTGTCAAGGACATCCTCCATACATGCTATGAATTCTGCATCTTCTTTTGGCGGGATGCACCAGTAGCCACTGCGGTGAGGTCTAAGATCATTTTTAAATACCCTCCGGATAGTTTCCCTGCTGACTGGTGTTTCCAGTTCAATACGGTTTTTCTCTTCCAGAAGCCGGATGGTCCACCCGGAGTGCCCTTCAGGTGCTGGGCCACAGGCAATTTGAATTAGATGAGCTTCCACCCGCCCATCTGCCTTGCGTAATGCTGCGCTTGAATTTGGGCTGATATTATATTTGATAATAATTTTTTTGTCCTTGATAACTTTACAAAGAGCGGCCACTTCATTGTCGCTGAGCATAATATGATATGTTTTAGGTCTTGCCATAAGAATCACCGCCGTTTCTTTTTTCATATCATGAAACGGTGAAAAATGAAAGAATTATTAAATTGAATATAATTGTGTCAATACACTAGTTTGTCATTAACTCATTTCCAGAATCTCCTGCTGCTTTTTCTTACTCAAGCCGCCCAATACCAGCTGATAAGATTTGTCCAGAAGATCTTTTACCAGATCATCCGGCACTTCTCCATCGGGTTTGATGGAATTCCAATGTTTCTTATTCATATAATAGCCTGGAAGTATATCCTCATACTGTTCCCTTAAAAATTCACCTTCCACAGGATCCAGTTTTAGCGTAATATAATATGGAATATCTTCCTCATCCAGACACAGCGCAGCAAACATCTTGCCTCCGATGTGATAACGAACCCAGTTCCAATTCTTCTGAAGATCTTTGGTCACCCCTTTTTTTCCCAGCAAATATTCATCCATCCACTCGTACTTCATATGCATTCCCTCCGTTTTCTCTTTCTTTCACATAGTATCTGAAACTCTCCTGCTCTCTTTTATCACATTGACATACATGGCAGCTTTCCTGGTCACCATCCTCGGAAACATCCGGGATAACAGGCTCGCCGCTTTGGTCTGCCATCCATAATAAACCAGCGCCTTCCCTTTCATCATCCCCACATACCCGGCACGGGCAACAGAAGCCGCATCCGAGACGTGAAGCAGTTTAAACATCCGGGAATCCTGCAGACCGGCATTCTTTTCAAAGCCGGTGGCTACCGGTCCCGGACAAAGTGCCGTCACTGTGACATGATAGGGCCTGAGTTCCTCAGAGAGGGCTTCCGAAAAGGAACGCACAAAACTTTTAGAAGCATAATATACTGACATATAAGGCCCGGCACAAAAAGAGGCCAGCGATGACACATTTAAGATCTTCCCGTTCCTTCTTTTACGCATATCCTCTCCAAATAAATACGTTAAATGCATCAATGCTGTAATATTGACATGGATCATATTTTGATGCCGCTGCCAGCCCGTATCAAAAAAGCAATTATGATCGCCGAACCCCACATTGTTGACAAGGATCTTTACCCGCCAGCCCTGGGACTTCACAAAACGGTATATATTCTCTGGTGCCTGATCTTCTGCCAGATCAGCAGAAATGATCTCCACATCTACCCTATAAGCGGACTCCAGAGCTCTCTGGATCTTTTTCAGCCGCTCTCTATTTCTTGCCACCAGGATCAGAGAACTTCCTCTCTCTGCAAAAACCTTCGCAAATTCCAGTCCGATACCGCCGGTTGCACCTGTGATCAATGTATAAGCAGACATACGCATTTTCCCCTTTCACCATAAAAGCCAGGGCACACCCATAAGCTTTAAAAATAATTTATTGTTCATCCCAATCAAAAGGAAAAAGGACAATGGCGCCGCCAGGCTAACCCGTCCTCTTATCCACATCCTCTTTCAACAGCCGGTACACTGCAGAGGCCAGCGGTACAAAGATCAGCATGCCGCTGACTCCCATCACACTTCCTCCTACCGTAACCGCCGCCAGCACCCAGATCCCCGGCAAGCCGATGGAGGCTCCTACTACTCTGGGATAGATCAGCTGTCCTTCCAGCTGCTGCAAAATCACCAGAAAGATCACAAAGATAACCGCCTGAACAGGAGATTCTGTGGCAATCATCAAAAATCCCACCGCTCCGCCGATATAAGCTCCTGCCACCGGGATCAATGCAGTAAAGCCGATCAACGCCCCGATCATGCCAGCGTAAGGCATGCGGAGCACCAGCAGGCCAATGGCGCACAAACTGCCCAGGATCACCGCTTCCAGACACTGTCCAACGATAAAGCTGTGAAAACTCTCATTGAGTACTCCGAGAAAATAACGGATCTTTTCATAAATCTCCATTTTTATATAGGCTTTTGCCGTCCGTTTAATCTGGGACAATAATTTTTTCTTTCCAGCCAGCAGATATACAGAAAATATCAGACTCATTATAATGTTAAACGTCGTGGAAAAAGTTGCTGAGACCACACTCCCCACCAGTCCCATTGCTCCTCCCAGACTGCCTGCCATCCAGTCCGCGGCCTTTGTTACGATGCTCTGCCAGTCAATATTTCCATTTGCCGTCATAGTCCCAAACTCTTTTACTACCCCGCTCATTTCCTGGTTATTCTGCAGCATGCCGGATACCCGTTCCATCAGCGGAGGAATCTTAGCGATAAGTATCTTAACACAACTGGTGAGCTCCGGCACGATCAGACCGATGATCAAAGCGATGATCCCGATCAGGCTCAGATACGAGAGCAGAATGCACACTATTGTTCTGCTCCTGTTTAAAATCCGGTTATGGGTACGGGGAAAATAAATACGTTCAAAAACGCTCATCAGTATGTTCACCGCATAGGCCACCACAAATCCGAGGATCAGCGGCGATGCCGCATGAAGGGCAAGTCCGATCCCCCCTGCGATCACAGACCAGTAGTGGATAAATAAATAGACCGCAACGACCGTAACCCCTGTCCGGATGCATGTCCGGGTATCCAGTTTCATCCCGCTCCCTCCATTTCAAAACGGCGCACCGGATTCCATCCTTTTCCTCACAATGCGCCGAAGTACTAATTTGCCAGATATTTTTTCATAACATCCGATACTTTCTGCGTATTCAACGGCTTTGCAATATGCATATCCATCCCTGCCTGAATAGAAGCACGGATATCCTCGGTAAATATATATGCCGTCATTGCCACAATAGGTATTACTTTGGCATCTTTTCTTTCCATGGCACGAATTTTTTTTGTCGCTTCATTTCCATCCATAATTGGCATCTGAATATCCATGAAAACAATATCATAATAATCCTCCCAGGAATTCTGGAATTTTCTGACTGCCTCTTCTCCGTTCACAGCCTGATCAATCTCCACTCCCATACCCTTTAAAATCTGACATGCCGTCTCCATGTTGATGGCATTATCTTCCACGATCAAAACCCGCTTATTCTCATATCTTTGCTCTGGCAGCTGACTCTGACCAGCCTCTTCCTGTTGAATAGCAGACACAGGTTCCTCGAATACAGATCTATTTTCCTGTTCCTGGTTTAGTTTTTCCACGCTGGCGAGAACAAGTTCCGGATCTTTCCGCCGAACATCATCCAGGGTATTCACGGATGCCAGCAATGCATTAGCTAATTCGCGCTCCACTGTAGCGTCGGTCAGAGTCATCAGATAGTTGCCGTCGTCACGGGGAACAATCTTAAAATATCCCCAGTGGTTCTGTTTTTTCCGCATATCAATGATCTCACACTCTTTCTGGACTGAAAGAATAATATTTCCGTTATAAAAATCCCTCATAAAATTTTTTTCTTCCGATACAATGATCAGTTTTTCAAATAGATAACTAATATCCTGATAGATATGCTCTTTCCGTATTCCCAGCATCCAGCTCACGCTGTCCGTCACAAATAAAACTTTTTTTTCCGCAGGTGAATAAACGAGCATAACCATATCTATATTATTTGAAATTTGATTGATGAATTCTTCTCCCCACTGCTTTGCCCTCTTTTTGTCCCTGAACAGCAGCCATCCCATCACAACAATCCCCAAAATCACTCCAATGATCCCACATCCCAAATAATTCCACAAATTTCCTCTCATAGTACCTCCCTAACATTGATCATCTTAAAATTGACAAGATATTCCATTTTGCCCAGTTAGATAGTGATACATTTTATTATAACACGCTTTTGATTTGATATCCAGTCCTTTCCGAGTACATCTTTTTTTCTTTTATAAAAACCAGCTCCTGTTTAAACACAACAGGAGCCGTCTTTTTTACAGCACTTTATAGAGATGGTTCGAGTCACCGTTTACTGGAAAATCCTTCTTGCAAAATTATACAATCCGTTTTTCCATGGTCCCCACCAATGACCTCCAGGCCAGTTATAATAAATATGGTCAAAACCATTATTTTTCAAAGTTGTGCTGTACTGAAGCGGGCTGTCGCCGACAATCGTATCTCCATCACCTGCAACAATCATATACAACGTATTTTTTCTATACTCCTGTGGTATAGTAAGTGTCTTCGTTGTGAGGAGTCCACCCTCTCTCCAATATGGCAGCACTCCGACTGCCGGACAGAAGGCACCTGTGTAGGCAAAATCATTTACCATTTTCACACCAATGTAGATCGCGTTACGTCCTCCCATTGACAATCCTGCAATCGCCCTGTTGTCACGTCCCGGTTTCACAGGATAGTTTTTCTCAATGTATGGGATCAGGCTGGTCTTCAGGTCATCCAGCATTCGATTATACATCCCAAACTGTTCCAGTGACAGATGTGCAGGATTTGCCTCACTCTTATGCCTTACACACTGGTTCGGAAGTACCATGATCATCTCTTTTGCCGTTCCCGCTGCTACCATATTACTCACAATCTCATTGGGATTTCCATCCAGCCACTCAGTCTCACTTCCACCAATTCCATGAAGAAGGTATAATACCGGATACTTCTTCGACGGATTATATTTCGGCGGAAGAATAACCGTAGCTTTCCGGTTCATCTCTGCAACATAGGAATAATATTCAACGGTTTTGATCTCTCCATATGTAACTCCTGCTTTTTTCTGGTCGAAATCAGCTGGTGTATTGTAATTTGCATCGATAAATGATTTTGGTTTTGAGTAGCCTGAATCGACGGGTTCGTCTTTGCCTGTATCTGAGCCTGCAGCAATCATAGAGATATCATCAACATAGAATGGAATCAGATCATCGGCAGCCGGACTGCTCTTGAAGGCAGTTTCAACAAATACTTTTGTACTGGACAGATCGGCATCCGCCGGGATGGTATAGGTTCCTTCTACAAGTCCCCAATTCCCTCTGGACACGTTTCCACCTGCCATTATACTTATCTTGCTTCCGCTTTTGATGCAGATATTAAAAGTCTGCTCTGCCCTGCTTCCTTCCGTAAAATAAAATCTCGCACTTACTTTGTACTTCTGTCCCTTTTGAATCTTTCCGGTAATATCCTGCAGCGGACCAGCTGCTGTTGCCTTACGGTCCGTTGCCTGCATGGAGTGGTTCCCGCTGTACTTTGTAACATATCCAAGATTCAGCGTCGCATTCCCAATGCTTGTCCACTTGTCATATCCGTTTTCAAAACCGCCGTTTTCAATAACCGACACAATTTCTTTCATGGAAACATCATCCACATAAAAAGTCATCAGATCATTGGCTGGTGCCGGGTTTGATACATATGGGGTTTCAATAAAAACTGTTACATTGGACAAATCAGCGTTGGCTGGTACAGTATAGGTTCCCTGGATCGTTCCCCACTCACCTTTTTTGGCTGTTGCATTTCCGATGTTGACATAGGTTCCGTCACCATAACGGAGCGTCATAAGAAATGTTTTCTCAGCCGGATAATTCACACTGTCTGGATCACTTTCATCCTGTCTGTACTGAACCTTCGCCGACACGTTATAGGTTTTACCAGCCTGGATCCTGCCTGTAATATCCTGGGACGGTCCTGCCGAAGTACACGTTCTGCCGGATGATTTTAATC
>CAMTDY010000139.1 GCA_947070915.1 uncultured Roseburia sp. | reverse complement strand
TGTTTGCCCGGCTGGAGCGTTAAGCCAGAAAGACTTTGAAGCGCCTGTTATAGACGATGATAAGTGTATCAGATGTGGGAAATGTTCAGATTTCTGTCCTAAAAAAGCTTTAGTATTGTAGAATATATTTGGTGAAGATGAGGTGTCCGCATATGAGTGTTAAGATTTTAGAAATAAAGAGGGAAAATTGTCCGGCAACACGCGCTGAAAAGATGGGATTTCAGTTCTTGGTGTTGAAAGACTGGATCTATGACTTATTGGATCACATCAGATTGTAAATTTGAGAAAAAAGATTGTGGAGTTTTCAAAGGAGAGAAGAAAGTGAAACAATTATTTGACATCCTTCCCCCTCAGTTTTTCAGACCGTTGACCAGTAAATACCGCCGGGAGTATGCAGACTGTATCATGCTGCTTCTAAATTCTTTTAAGTCAGAGATCTCCTATGGGGTAAGCCGTGAGATTGTAGTCAGGATTCTGACAGATTATTTTGAGGCAGATGATTCGGAGATGACGTTTGATGATGAGACATACATCCGGGATGCAAGGGAAAAGGCGAACGGTGTTGTTGCCATGCTAAAAAACTGCGGATGGATAGAATACGAGCAGGAGACGAATCATCAGCTGAATGTCGTCCTGTATGAGTATGCGATTCCGATCATCGAGAGCATGAACCGGGTGATCCGGGAAGAGGAGGCAGAGTATCAGGGCATCATTTCCCAGATTCATGCCAGCCTGCAGAATCAGGACCTCTATAGTAAGCCTTATGAACTGATCATTAAGGGGGTACAGGAAAATACGGAACGGCTGTTGTCCGAGCTCAAAAAGTTAAATGCCAGCATAAAGCGTCATATGGAGAAGCAGACCAATGAGATGGAGGCGGACGAGATTCTGGATCATTTCTTTGAGTATCATAAAAATATTGGCTCAAAGGCCTATCTGCGTATGAAGACCAGTGAGAATATATCGTATTTCCGGAGTGCGATTATTGAACGGCTGGAGTATATGCTGGAGACGCCGGATATTATGGACCGGGCGGTGGCTGGATATATGGAGGTTGAGGAGGAGACGGACGAGGGAGCGGCATATGATAGTCTGGTGCAGATGCTTCTGGATGTGAAGTCTTCTTTTTACCGTCTGGACGATATTATAGATGAAATAGACCGGAAACATACTCGGTATATGAGAAATGCAGTGATGCGCGCCAAGTTTCTCCTGGCAACCGGAAATAATCTGGAAGGAAAATTATCGCAGATATTAAATTGGTATGTCGAGCAGTTAAATGGTGACGGGATAGAAGATGGGTTAGAAAATGGGATTCAGAATCTTGTCGCGTTATATCCGCAAAATTATATTTCACCGGAATCTCTGCAGAGCATACCGGTGACCAAAACCTTGGGCAGGGTGGATGAGCTGTCGGAGGAAAACCGTATGAGTGCAGAGGAGCGTCAGCTCTATAAAGAGGCGCTCCGAATGAAAAACCGTAACCGGTTTTCCAGGAAAAACATCAATGCCTATGTTATGGATCTGCTGAAAGACCGTACTCAGATGGCTGTGAATGAAATACCGGCTGAGTCCCGCAGGGATCTGCTGCGGATCATTTATATTAGTATTTATGCAGGAAACCGGTCAAATAATTATACGATTCGCAGAACCAGGGAGCGGACACAGATTGCTGGTTTTTCACTGCCGTATTTTGATATTATCAGAAAGGATACATGACATGTTTGAGGTGTTCGAGGAGTCTGTGGCACAAAAAGAAAAATTCCGTGTTGCAGCCAATAAGCTGTTAAATCAGTGTTTTCTCTTGAAGAAAAAAGAAGATACACGGAAAGAGTATGTCTTTGTCCGGCAGAATAAGGAGATGTTTATTCCGTATTTTGATCTGCTGGGCTACGATTTGAAAATCAATGAGGAACAAGGCGTGATCGGCCTGGTCAGCCAGTTTGGGACGGGCCGGCTGTCCCTGGGGAAATATGAGAGTATTTTTCTGTTGATCCTACGGTTGTTATACATAGAAAAAAGAAAAGAACTTGCCACTTTTTCGGAAGAAGTTACGGTGCTGATGGAAGAGATCCGGGAAAAGTATGTGATGTTGAAAATAAAAGCGAAACCGGTTCTGGATAAGGGGACGGAGCGGCATATGATCAGCCTGTTCCGCAAATATAATCTGCTGCGGAATCTGGACAGTGACGTAACCCAGACGGATGCGCGGATTGTCATCTATCCGTCGATCATTATGGCGGTGCCTGTAGAGGATGTGAATGCGTATTTTGCGTTGACGGAGCAAAAATTAAAGGAGTATGCTGGAGGACGGGGAAATGGAGAACCAGAAGAAGATTCTGACGAGAGTACAACTGATTAACTGGCACTATTTTGAAAATGAAAGAATCGCTTTTCATGGTTCCACCCTGATCAGCGGAGAAAATACGGCGGGGAAGTCTACCATACTGGATGCGGTCCAGCTTGTGCTGACAACCAATACGCGCAGATTCAATACAGCGGCAAACGAAAAGGGAAACCGGAATCTCAAGGGATATGTGCGGTGCAAAATGGGAAATGTAGGGGAGACATATCTTAGGAAAAATGCAGTACCAGCTAACGTGGCCTTGGAATTTTATGAGGAAAAAGACGACCGGTATTTTGTCATTGGCGTACATATGCTCTCGCCGGACGAGGAAAGTACGGTGGCAACCAGATGGTATGTGGAAGAGTGCCGTCTGGAAGCATTATCCTTTACCGTGGGACAGCGGCCGGCGCTGGCAGCAGAATTTCGTGTGAACGGCCGGAAGATCCGTTATATTGACCAGAAGCAGGCGGCAAGGGAGCGTTTTAAGCGGCGCCTGGGAAACCTGGACGATAAATTTTTTGATATCATTCCCAAGTCACTGGCATTTAAGCCTATGGACAATGTAAAAGAATTTATCAATAAGTTTGTACTATCGGAGAAGCAGATCGATGTGGCGGCGCTGCGGGAGAATATAGAGACATTAAGCGAACTGGAAGGGATTCTGGACCGTTCAAGGCGGCAGCTTGCGGGATTGGAACAGATCATAGCGAAGCATGATGAGATCGAGGCAAAAGAATATTCGATCCGGGTGAATGAAATTCTTCTTCAGATTGCCGACTGTTCTGCCCTTCAGGAAGAACGGGAGGAACTCATAAGACAGATCCGTCTGAAAAAGCAGACGATGCAGTCTAACAATGAGGCGCTGGATCTTCTGAAGCGGAACATAGGAAATGTAGAGGAGCAGATCGTTGCCATTAACGTGGATAAGGAGACAAACACATCCAACCGGCAGCGGGCGGAGGCAGAAAAACGGATTGCTTCCCTGCAGTTGTCCATCGCAGAAAAAGAAAAGGAAAAGAAGCAGCTGGGGGAGCAGCTGCAGCGGCTCATGGAATATCTTCGGAATGTATCCCGCCTGGGGTATGAACCGGTCAGCAAGAGGCAGTGGGAGTGTTTGAAGGATGCGGGAGAGAAAGAGGAAAAGAATGCCATCCTGGAGAAACTGGAGGCATTTTTACAGAAGGAACAAAAGGAACTGGAGCTGGAATGGGCGAGGTACTCTGAGGAGATGCGTGTGATTTCAGATGGAATTGACGCCTGCCAGGAACGTCTGCGGCAATTGAACAAACAGATCCTTCCCTACCCGGAGTATGCCGGAAGATTAAAGTATGAAGTGGAAAAGGAATTTGCCAGACGGGGTATCCCCTCGAAGGTCTATTTTCTTTCTGAACTGCTGGAGATCACCGATATAAAATGGAGCAATGCGGTGGAAGGTTATCTTCACACCCAGAAGTTTTATCTGGTGGTAGAACCGGAGTATTACGATGTGGCACTGGAGGTATACGATAAAAAACGCAGCCGGATCCATACCGCTGGTATTATCAACAGTAAGAAACTTCCGCTGGATGGTGAAGTGGAACAGCAGTCACTGGCCTATGTGGTTAAAAGTGAAAACCGTTATGCCAGAGCCTATGCAAACTATATACTGGGACGTGTTATGCGCTGTGACAGAGTGGAAGAGCTGGGGAATTATACAGTGTCCATCACACCGGAGTGTATGCTCTATCAGGGCTATGTGGTGCGGCACATTAATCCGGCACACTATAAGAACCCCTTTATCGGCCAGAATGCATATCGTGTACAGATCGAGAATGTAAAGAAAGAGATTGAGGATATGACCGGGCAGCGGAGCGTGCTCCGGGAGAAGGTAGCCCAGTACTCGGAGGTCAGGAAAAGTGCCGGGGAAGTAAAACTGGAACTGATCAAATTGTATCTGTATGCTCCGGAAAATCTCCAGGATATGCAGGGACAGCTTGCCAAGGCAGAGGCAGAGCTGAAGGCGGCCTCCAATGATCCTACGCTGATCCAACTCATGATGCGCCTGGAAGGAAAACAGAAAGAGATAAAGGAATTGCGGGATGAGAGGGACCGGCTTAGCAGGGAGAATATGCGGCTGGATAACCAGATTGAACAGTGGGAAGAGCAAGCCGTCCGAAAGGGAAATGAATCCGAATCTCTTTTACGGCAGCTGCAGGAGCAATCGGATACAGAGGGGCTTCTCTACAAGGAAGCACAGGAGAAATACCAGCAGAACCGTAAGACAAAATCGGCGCGGAAGATCGCGGAAAATTTTGCCCCCCAGCACTCCCAGTTTGTGAATGAGAGGGAGGAACTGCTGAATGGAAACCACGGCCTTCGGGCCTTGCAGATGCAGTTTAACCAGGACTACACCCTGGATTTTATGACGGGCACAGAGGGGATGGCAGAATACCGGGAGGCCAGGCAGAAACTGCAGTCCGTGGATATTATCCGGTACGAGGAGAAACTAAAATCCGCGAAAGAGGACTGTGAGGAAATTTTCCGCAGCGACTTTTTGTCCCGGATGAAAGAGCATATCGAGGCGGCGAGAAATGAATTCCGCAGTCTGAACAAGGCATTGAGCAATATCTATTACGGAGACGATAACTATCATTTCAAGATCAGCTTTGACAAAAACAAAGAGGGACTTTACCGGATGATCACATCGGAAAACAATCACGAAGGCGTCAATCTCTGGACCAATGCCTTTGAGGCCGAGTACAAGGAAGAGATGTCCGACCTCTTTGATAAACTGATGACCCGTGATGACAATGGAAATAAAATTGTGGAGGAATATACGGATTACCGTTCCTATCTGGACTACGATATCGAGATCCACAAAAAGGACGGCTCCGTACAGCGGTTTTCCGATATTTACGGTGAGAAGAGCGGGAGCGAGACACAGGTTCCCTATTATGTGGCGATTGCGGCTTCCTTTTATCAACTTTACCACTATGGCAATAGCGTGCGTCTTATGCTTCTGGATGAGGCATTTGACAAGATGGACGACGAGCGCATCCAGTCCATGATGGACTTTTTCAATGGCCTGGGACTTCAGGTGATCCTGGCAACCCCGCCGGCCAAGATCGAGATCATCGGTGAGCAGGTGGGTACAATCCTGACTGCGATCCGGATGGGACAAAACAGCATTGTGGAGGAATATGATCTGTGAACCAGATACAGGTAAAGGTGTTGCAGCACCTGTTGGATTTATACGAAAAAAGCAAGACATTTTTAGCGATCAATAAGGTCAGCCAGAGTTTCAGCGTCCCGGTGGGCAGACTGTTTCCTCGGTATAAGGACGACTCGGAGTATGATCTCTTCTGCCGTGTCAATGAATCTCTGGAGGAATTAGAAAGCCTTTCCTATGTTTTTCTGGAAAGAGAAAAAAATGGTACTCTGAAAAAGGCGCTTTTGAATCAGGACAAGCTGGATGAATGTTACAAAGCTCTGGGGCGCACCCCGAGGAAAGAAGAGCAGGCACGTATCACGGAGCTCTGGGATGAACTGTGCCCGGAATATCAGGAGAGGGATGGCAGACTGCAGCCATTGTGGGATTACATCGAAGCGCAGAAAGGACGGATGGCAGGCAATAAGAACGTCGAATATTATGAGCAGGATCTGGAGGATTACAGGGATCTGTTAAAACTGGCTGTGGCTGCGCTCTCCAATGAACAGGAAACGTTTATCCGCACCCTTTCCATACAATTGTTTGCGGATTCAAAACGTCTTGAACAGCTGGCACCCCGCTTGAAAGCTTTGTTATTCCGCTATGGCGAGTATGGGGACAAGGATTCTGTGTTAGAAGAATGTGGCATCGTCCAGACGCCGACCTATGTCATGATGAAGGGAAATGCCCGGCTCCATCTCGGGGCGCAGAGGATAGACCTGTCTCAATTAGAAGGAGATCTGGCGCTTTCCACCAGTTCCCTAAAAGAACTGCAGCAGGTAGAGGTACTGGGAGAACGGGTTGTAACGATCGAGAATCTGACCACCTTTCATGAGTTCCCTTCTGGCAGTGACTTTGTGGTCTATCTGGGAGGCTTCCACAACAAGGTAAAACGGGAGTTTCTCCTGTTTCTTTATAAGCAGAATTCACAGAAAGAATACCGCCATTTTGGCGACATTGATGCCGGTGGTTTTTACATATTGGAACATCTAAAGAGAAAGACAGGCATCTCCTTCATGTCCCTGCTGATGGATAGAAAAGTCCTGGAGGAATATCGGGAAAGCACCCTGCCCTTGACGGCAAATGACCGCAGGCGGCTCCAGGCACTATATGATGAACTGACGAGGCAGGTGGCAGAGGGGACAGCTGTGGAAGATTACCGGGATACCCTGGCCTATATGCTGGAGCAGGGGTGCAAACTGGAACAGGAGGTAGTGAATTGCCATTGAGTTAAGAGGGCAGGATAAGCAGTGACTTTTTGAAAGTTGGTGGATTTTATGGACGGAACATTAAGAAATATGACATCGATATACATATCCAAAGGAAATAAAATGTTGTTGCTCTACCGGCAGGGGAGCAAAGTGGTCAATGATGTCTGGGTTGGCTCTGCGGGTGGGCATTTTGAGGAATTTGAATTAAATGATGCCAGAGCCTGTGTGTTACGCGAATTGCAGGAGGAACTGGGCATAACAGAAAATGAAATAAAAAACTTATGTCTGCGGTACGTGACACTACGAAGAAATAAAGGAGAGATACGCCAGAATTATTATTTCTTTGCTGATCTGAAGGAGGATGTTGACAGGGAGTTTTCCTCCAATGAAGGTATCAGCAGATGGTTTGATTTCGCTGAATTATCATCTCTGGAAATGCCATTTACGTCAAAATATGTGATACAGCACTATCTGGAAGTGGGATGTAAAACGGATATGATATATGGTGGAATTGCAGATGGCGAAAGGGTGGTATTTATAGAGATGACTGAGTTTTAAAATGAAGCAGGGACTGGGGAATACAGCTGTAAAAATCTTCGTTTATCGGAAAAATGCTTTGCAGATTTGGATAGCATAATAT
>CAMTDY010000138.1 GCA_947070915.1 uncultured Roseburia sp. | reverse complement strand
ATTATGAGTTGTGCGAAGAAGTTGGAAAAGGTAATGACGTCGATGTAGAGACAGGAAATCCCAGGGAAAAGCTGGAAAGATACTCTGGGGAAGAAATTGCACTGAATGACAGGACGGAATATTACCTTCATTGTGGAAAGCTTCCCATCGAGGTTCAGAAAAAATATTTCAGCGGAAGTGACTACATTGCGTTATTTCATTTCCAGGAGCAGTGTCTGGTGATCCGGTCTTTGGTAAAGGCCTGCTCATTTCATGGAAATAACCTCTTCAAATATTTCCGCAGCCTGATCATGGATGAGGACAGTGTGTTTAATACCATGGGCAGACTTGCCCTGGCCATGTTGAAAAAAGGAGCAAAAAATTCGCTGCTGGATCGTGCTGTGGATGAGGTCGTGGAGAAGATCAATGAAACAGAGACCTATCTGATAGAAAAAGCGGGACTGGAAATCGAACTCGACAGAGAGCGGATGGAGAAACTTTATTTTGCCCTGTTATCCGGAGATGCGACCGGGGGAGAAGAGAGTGAAGATTTCGAAACGCCGGGAGTTGAGTTTTTGTATGATTCCCTGGAGCAGATCACGGAGTATGCAACGGTTCACCTTAAAGTGAAAAGTGAATTTAAGGAAAATATAGAGAAGTTTATTAAATTAAAAGATAAGTTTGAGAAGACACCAGAGACGACTGCCCTCAGAAAACAAATCACCTCCGGCTTTTTTGAAGTATATGAAGCAGTGGTGCTCCGGAGTTTCGGGGACAGGGATATTCCACTGGCGGTCAAACTGTTTTTGGACTATGGGTTTGTCAGTGAAAAACTTTTAACTGAAGAGGAACTTCAGACCCTTTTGTCGCTGCGGCGGGAAAAATATAAAAAAGAGAATGGCTGCCGTGTTTATACGATGCGGAAGTGGCTGAAAGCTGTTTATGACGGCGTAAAGGAAGCTTCTAAAAACGAGTATGACATGGATTATGAAGAGACCCTCCGTCAGATGGTGAAAGAGAAAAGACTGGAGAAAAAGGATGTCCCGGATGAACTGGCGAATAAGGAAAAGAGAATGCATTTTGAGTGCCAGAACCTTTTCCGTTACGCAGACCGTGTTGTCAGCGGAAATATCAGCGCCTTTGTTCCGGTACTCTGTTCCGACGGCATATTTGGAAATATAAGCAACTCCTATGTCACAGAGGCAAAGGTTAACGCAGCAGTAGAAAAACTTGAGGAAGTGGATTATTCCATTTTTTACCGTGACCGCCTGGCGGCATATGAGGAGATCGATGTTATGAAGGCGACGGTGATCGACCGTATTCCGCCGGATGTCATTACATTCCCGGTATATGGGAAGAACTGCATTATGTGGCAGGACATTACCGGAAAGCGAAGAAGCTCCAAGGGACGTATTCTGATCCCGATCCTGTTTGAAAAGGATCTGGAGATGGAGCTGGTCAGAGCCCTTGCCGCTTTTCGATGGGAGAAATGCCGGACCGACATGGGGAACCGGTGGAACGATTTCCGGTATCCATCCCTTACCAGCGAGTACACGGATTATTTACAGTTTTACCGGAAAAACAGCGAGCTGACCCAGGAGAGAAAGACAAAGATCCGGGCGCAGCTGCAGCAGTGCAACAACAAACACAAAGAGGTATTTGTAAAAGATTATATGGACTGGGTTCTGAGGGAAGCCAGAGGAGCGATGAAACTCAGCCGGGTGGCGAGAAATATCCTGTTTACTTACTGCCCGCTTTCCTCCAGGATATATAAGAACTTAGAAGGGCAGACGGTGTATGCTGAAGCGGCGAAAAAGTATATTAGGGAGAACCGGGCAGCGAGGAAGAATTTAGATATGCTAATCCACAAGTTTGAAAAGGAAGGAATCGAGATTCCGGAGGAAGTACAGAAAACATCCGAATTTTTGAAAGGTTGAGTTCAGTCTGATACGGAGCAGAGTGAGGTTGTTATGGGTAAATATAACTCAGCAGTACGATGTGCGCAGATAAGAGAATTAATTGAAGAAAATCACTATTTGGAAGCAATGGAAGAGATTGAAGAGCTGGATTTTGAAAAGATTCCTTCCATTGCAGACATTTATTTATTTGCAGACATTTTTCTTAAGGCAGAGAAACTGGACATGGCGAAGGAACTTTATTATACTGTTTACCGCCGTACAGCTTCCCGCCCGGCACTGTACCGCCTGCTGATGCTGGTGATCCAGATGGGGGATATGGAAGAGGCAAAGGAGCTGTATCTTGCCTATAAGATTGTTGCGGGAATGACCCTTGATACCTATGAGCTGCAGTATCGTCTGGCAAAAGCAGAAGGCGAGCCAGGGAGCCGCCTGATCGAGATCCTGGAGCAGCTCAAAGAAGAAGAGTATACCGAGGAGTGGGGATTTCAGCTTGCCAGGCTCTACGAGTTAGAAGGGCGCAAACAGGATTGCATCCGGGAATGTGAGGATCTGGAGCGCTGGTTTGGCGCGGGCTCCATCGTGGAGAAAGCGAAAGCGCTAAAGAAAAAATGCCAGAGTCCCTCCTGGGTGAGACCCCGTCAGACGGATATTCCGGAGCTGGAAAAGGAAGAGCCGGAACCGGTTTCTTATGCACAAGCACCGGTTGCCGTGGAAGATATTATCCCGAAGCAGGATATCCCTCTGGATCAGGAAGAGGAGGTACCAGAACCTCAGACTGTAAAGGAAGACGTGCCTCCTGAGAAGACAGAACCGGAGCCAGAACCAGAATCAGCAGAGGAGCTGGAAGACAGATCAAAAGAAGGGTTATTTCACAAGATCGTAAATTATTTCAAGATAGATCTGGATACTTTTATCGAAGAAGAGGAAGATTTTCCGGAGGAACTGGATACCTATAAACAGCAGTCTACTGCTGAGATCAACGTAAAAGCGGTTCTTGCCGAGGGAGTCGACAATGTCCTGGAACAGCCGCCGCATGTACCGGAGCGGGAAGTGCTGGATGTAGAAAAGACGAAGAAAATTCCGGTGGAATCGCTGGAGGACCGGCTTCAGGAAGTTGAGGAACAGAAGCAGGTCATCCCTCTGGAAGAAACGATGAAACAAAATCAGCGGGTGATCAAGAGCCACCCCCTCGGAAATTCTTCGACAGAGGAGATTCATGAGGATATTTCCAGAAATGGCATCGGCTATCTGACACTCAAGGGAGCGATGTACCGTCTGCGCATGGACAGCGGGATCATTCACTTTGCCCTGACCGGAGGAGCCGAAGGCATGTCTCTGGCAGTGGCGAAGAGATTGTGTAAAGAGCTGAAAAAATATCAGTATTTTGAGGCAAAAAATATTGGTAAGATCGAGGCGGATAAGCTGGATGAAGTAGATCTGGAGGAGTGGGCCGAAAAATTTATCGGGGGCTGTATGTATATACAGGATGCGCCTTCCCTCTCGGATACAAGCGTCAAAAATCTGACCGGTCTTATGGACCGCTATGAAAAGCAGATTGTCATTCTGCTGGAGGGCAGTTATGACGAGATGGATAGTTTTTTGAACTATCACAAAGAGTTTGAAAAAAAGATAACTTATAAAGTAAGGCTGTAAGAGGATCGCGGATCCTGGCAGTGCATGGCAGGGAAAGCCTGAAATGGGGGGATTATGATGGATAAACAGGAGTGGAAACCGGGAAATATGTTGTACCCGGTACCGGCAGTTATGGTGAGCTGCTGCGATGAAAAAGAAATACCAAATATAATTACCGTAGCATGGACGGGGACCATATGCTCTGATCCGGTTATGGTATCGATCTCTGTCAGACCGGAGCGCTATTCCTATGATATGATTAAGAAGACGGGAGAATTCGTGATCAATCTTACCACGAGAGAACTGACCCGGGCTGCGGACTGGTGCGGGGTAAAATCCGGACGGGATGTGGATAAATTCCGGGAAATGTCTCTGACACCAGGCCTGGCGCGTCATCTTGAGTTTGCGCCGATCATTGTGGAGAGTCCGGTAAATCTTGAGTGCAAAGTGAAGGAAATAAAAGAACTGGGATCGCATCACATGTTTATCGCCGAGGTTGCCGGGGTGCAGGTCAGTGAAAAATATCTGGATGAAAATGGAAAGTTTTGGCTGAACCATACGGATCTTGTGGCCTATTCCCACGGAGAATATTTTGTTTTAGGGGAAAAAATTGGGAAATTTGGTTATTCTGTAAAGAAATGATAATATTTTCTTAATAAAAGTAAAGAAATTGACATTTTACAAAATCAAGATCTGTGATATACTATATTAGTGTTGCAGAATTGTTTTTAATGGATGGAGATTTATATATGAAACAATATATTATAAAGGGCGGACAGCCATTACGGGGAGAAGTGTTGATTGGCGGCGCAAAAAATGCCGCGCTGGGGATCATTGTAGCGGCCATTATGGCAAATGAGCCGGTGACCATCGAAAATCTTCCGGATGTAGATGATGTTAGGGTGCTGCTGGATGCCGTAGAGGGAATTGGAGCGATCGTAGAGCGGTTTGACGCACACACTGTTCGTATTAATGGTGCGCTCATTAATGATGTCAATGTTGACGATGATTATATAAGAAAGATCAGGGGATCCTACTATCTGGTAGGAGCATTGTTAGGGAAATACCGCAAAGCGGTGGTGGCACTGCCGGGAGGATGTCAGATTGGCAGCCGTCCCATTGACCAGCACTTAAAGGGATTTGAACAGCTGGGGGCAAGAGTTACGATTCACAATGGAAAGATCGATGCCTGTGCAGAGAGACTGACGGGCAGTCATATATATCTGGATTGTCCCAGTGTGGGAGCTACCATAAATATTATGATGGCGGCCTGCATGGCGGAGGGAAAGACCATTATCGAAAATCCCGCCAAGGAGCCGCATATCGTAGATGTAGCCAACTTTCTGAACAGTATGGGCGCCAATATAAAAGGCGCCGGTACGGATACTATCCGTATCCGTGGTGTGGAGAGCCTTCACGGCAGTGAATATTCCATAATCCCGGACCAGATCGAGGCAGGGACCTATATGATGGCGGCAGCAGCTACCGGAGGAGATGTCTATATCCGAAATGTAATTCCAAAGCATCTGGAGGCTATTACTGCCAAGCTGATTGAGATCGGCGCCAGAGTCGAGGAGTACGATGACTGTGTGAGGGTATATTCAGACCACAGACTGGGGTATGCCAACGTCAAAACCATGCCATATCCTGGTTTTCCTACCGATATGCAGCCCCAGATGGTGACTTTGCTTGCCCTTTCCATGGGAGTGAGCATTGTGACGGAGACGATATTTGAAACCCGGTTCAAATACATCAGTGAGCTCCGGAGAATGGGAGCCAACATCAATGTAGAGGGAAATGCTGCGATTATTACCGGCGTGGAAGGATTTACGGGTGCTGTAGTGAGTGCTCCGGATCTGCGGGCCGGTGCGGCGCTGGTGATCGCCGGGCTGGTGGCGGATGGATTTACGACCGTAGAGCAGATTCAGTATATAGAGCGGGGATACGAAGATTTTGAACAGAAACTGAGAGGTCTGGGAGGAGTTATTGAAAAATTTGACGCCGAAGATGAGAGAGCGGTAACAAAATTTAAACTCAAGGTAGGCTGATATGGGATAAGCCGGATTTCCGGCGCAGCTGCCATAAGTGGATTCCAGACTGTAAAAACGTCCATTCTATGAGTGGGCGTTCTATATTATCATGTGGTCTGGCAGCTGGGAGGATACATTCAAATTTGCAGTTATGGTTTTGAAGGGGCACAAAAGGAGGAGAAAAAATGCAAGGAAAAGTACAGCAGATACTGGATGAGGTGGGAAAGGTGATCCGTGGCAAGGATGAGGCGATCCGTCTTGTACTGACAGCGATTCTTGCCAAAGGACATATTTTGATCGAAGACATACCGGGAGTGGGAAAAACAACACTGGCGGTGGCCTTTTCCCGTGCCATGGAGCTGACGGAGAGGCGTCTGCAGTTTACCCCGGATGTTCTTCCCAGTGATGTGGTGGGATTTAATATGCTGGATGCTGACGGGGAGATGCAGTACAAGCCGGGGGCGATCCTCTGCAACCTGCTTCTCGCAGATGAGATCAACCGTACTTCCACCAAGACGCAGTCGGCGCTTCTGGAGGTAATGGAAGAAGGACAGGTGACGGTAGACGGCGTGACGAGACAGCTGCCCAATCCTTTTGTTGTCGTGGCTACCCAGAATCCGGTGGGATCTGCCGGTACCCAGATGCTTCCGGAATCCCAGCTGGATCGTTTTATGATCCGTATTTCCATGGGATATCCGGAGATGGAAGAGGAGATGCGCCTGATCAAAGAGCGCCAGGAAATCAACCCCATTGATTACATACAGGAGATCATTACCAAGCAGGAACTTTTGGAGATGCAGGAACAGGTGCGTTCGGTATTTGTAGATGATAAGGTACTGAAGTATCTGTCCAAGATCGTGGTTGCCACAAGGAATCATTCCATGCTGTCTCTGGGAATCAGCCCCAGAGGGACCCTCGCTTTTGTGGACATGTCAAAGGGACATGCCTTTATGAGCGGGCGGGATTATGTGCTGCCGGAAGATGTAAAAAAGGTGGCAAAGGCAGTTCTTGCCCATCGTCTCCTGTTAAACGGAAAGGCTCGTATGAGCCATGTGACAGCGGAAGATATCGTAGGTGAGATTGTAGAAAAAACCCAGGCACCGAAACTGTAACCCAGGTACAATGTAGTAACTGCTACAGGGACCACCGGACCGGCGTTACCGAGCCAGCTGGTGGATATGAGCAGGAGTATTACAGAACTTACAGATGGGAGGTGCCGGGATGACATTTGGTACTCTGATTTATTTTTTCATATTGCTGACAGGTCTTCTTATTTCGGTGGTATGCCTGCAATACGGCACAGTGGCAGTGATGGGAGCACTGATTATCGTGCCTGTATTTATGCTGGCATTTCTTATTGTTATGCGTTACCATACGACCGTGGAGATAGAGTGCAAAAATCCTCTGGCAGAGAAAGACTCTATGGAAAAACCGGCGCGGGCGACGATTGCCCTGTCGGTGGAAAATAATGGAAAGTTTCTGCCCATTTCCAAGGGGATCGCCTGGGTTCGCTATGAAAACTTTTTCTCCGGGGAAAAGGGAAATATGAAAGTGCGGTTTTCTGTCGACACAGGAAAGCGGCGCGGGCGAAGAATACCGGTGGTGGTCCATCACTGCGGCAACGTGTCGATCCAGGTGGAAAAAGTCCGGATCTATGATTATCTCAACCTTTTTGCCACAACCATTGGGAAGAATTATGAGGTGCAGGACGTGCTTGTCATGCCGCCGCTGAAGGAGATCTATCTTGGAAAGGACCGCTGGTACAACGAGACAAATGAGGACAGCGACCGTTTTTCCCTGTATAAAAAAGGAGACGATCCCTCTGAAA
>CAMTDY010000137.1 GCA_947070915.1 uncultured Roseburia sp. | reverse complement strand
CCCCCACGAGCCTTATCGTCGGCAGCGTCAGATGTGTATAAGAGACAGAACTCAGCCTGACTGTAGCGATACCGATCCTGCTTATCACGGTCATCGGTATTGTGCTCGGTGCCGTAAAGCAAAATGACCTGTCGGACAACCTGGTGGAACGGGAAGTCAGCGGAATCGCAAGAAGCATCCGCCAGACCTACTCGGAACTGGGCGACGGTGGTGAATTTGCCATGAACGGCGATACCCTTACCAAAGGCACAAAGACACTGAGTGGGGATTACGACCTGATCGATCGCATAAAGGAGGAGCAGGATGTAGAATTATCGCTCTTTTATGGAGATACCCGTATCCTCACCACCCTTACGGATGAGACTGGAAAACGGGAGATCAACACTAAGATCTCCGCTGAAATTTATGAAAAGCTTCAGAAAGGCGAGGACTATTTCTCCACTGATATCAAGCTTTTTGGCAAACCTTATTCCGGTTATTATGTACCTCTGTACCAGCCAGGCACGAAAGATGTCATTGGCAGCATCTTCTGCGGCCGGAGCCGGGATCAGGTCATTAAGGGAATGAGAAGCACAGTCCTTTCAATGTCTTTGGCAATGTTTGGCATGTTTATTGTAACCTTTATCATCGTTCTCTTTATGGTGATCCGCATTGTGAAGAGTCTGGATGGCGCTGTCCGTAATCTTGGGAATGTCGCCAGGGGTGTGCTGAATTTTGAAATGAGACCTCAGCTTCTGGACCGCGGAGATGAAGTGGGGGATATCGCAAGGGCCATACAGAGCCTGATCAATTCTCTGCATGAAATCATCACCAGTATCACCGATTCTTCCAAGGCACTGGAGGAATTTTCCGAAAAGTTTGCCTCTTCCTTTAAATTGATCTCAACCTCTATCAGCAATGTCAATATAGCTGTAGATGAGATCGCCGGCGGCGCTACCAGCCAGGCTCACGAGACGATGTCCGCCAATCAGAGGGTAAACGAAATGGGACAGGCGCTGGAAGAAACCTCCCTGAATGTAGAGACATTGAACAGCAGCTCGGAAAAAATGAAGGAATACAATAAGACGGCCGGCAGAAATCTGGAAGAACTGACAGAGATCAGTGAGAAGACAAAAGATTCTGTCAAAGAGGTGCAGAAACAAACCAACCTTACCAATCAATCCGCCCAGCAGATCCGGGAAGCAACGGAACTGATCACAGATATTGCTGCCCAGACCAATCTTCTTTCCCTGAACGCCAGCATTGAGGCTGCAAGGGCAGGAGAAAACGGCAGGGGCTTTGCTGTGGTAGCGGATCAGATCCGGAATCTTTCGGAGCAGTCACGCCAGTCTGCAGAGCGCATTGTAGAGATCGTCAATGATCTCCTTGAGAATTCGGATACCAGCGTTAAAACCATGAATGAAGTGACAGATAATATTAAGGTTCAGAATGACAAACTCTGCGAGACGGAGCAGATGTTTAAATCACTGAATACGGAGATCCATGAAGTAACCGATGCCATTACCCAGATCAGCGAGCAGACAACAGCACTGAACTCGCATAAACAGACTGTTACCGGCATCGTGGATAATCTTGCTTCCATCGCAGAAGAAAATGCTGCGAGCACAGAGGAAACCTCTGCTTCCATGATGGAACTCAACGATATTGTCACTGAATGCCATGAAGCCATCGGCGAGCTCACAAGACTTGCTGTCCAGCTTGCTGAGAATACGAAGCATTTTGAAATGTAATGTTACCGTCAATAATCGTATAAAGGGTCCTGGTAAATAGTTCCATCGGGTTGCCGGAAAATACTGCAATATCTGCATCCTTTTCCGGTTCCAGTGAACCAACGCGGTCTGCGGTTCCGCAGATCTCTGCCGCATGGAGGGTGACTGCCCGCAGACCACCCTCCATGGAGAGGCCCTGTTTCACACTGAGACCAGCGCAGAGTGGAAGATACTGGATCAGAGACACCGGATGGTCCGTCATGATCGCCGTTTTCACTCCTGCCCGCTCCAATACCCCTGCGGTTTTAAAACTCATGTTTTTTACCTCGATCTTTGACCGGGAGGTAAGATCCGGCCCTACGATGGCCGGAAATCCGGATTCTGCAATTTCTTCTGCAATAAGATGCCCTTCCGTACAGTGATCCAATGTCATATCAAGATTAAATTCTTTTGCAATACGGACTGCAGTCAGAATATCATCTGCCCTGTGGACATGGGCCTTTAAAGGGATTTCCCTGCGAAGCACCGGCAGCCAGCACTCCATTCGGAAGTCTTCTTCTCCTGGCTCAATATTTCCTTTTCTTTTCTGCTCCCCATACTGACACGCCCGATACAATTCTTCCCGGAGCATTCCCGCGATCGCCATCCGGCTTCCCGGCATTTTATCTTTATCTCCATAATTTACTTTCGGATTTTCCCCAAAGGCTATTTTCATGGCGGCAGGCGCCTTTACCACCATTTCGTCCAGGCACCGCCCCTGCACTTTCATAAACACAGACTGTCCGCCTACCACATTCGAGCTGCCAGGTCCCGTCATCAGTGATGTGATACCTGCCTGAATGGCATCGTGAAACGCCGGATCCATGGGATTGATACCATCCAGAGCACGGATCTGAGGTGTTACCGGTGTCGTCATCTCATTGCAGTCATCTCCGATGGCTCCCCATTTTTCCTCGGCAATTCCTACATGGCAGTGGGCATCGATCAGCCCTGGCATCACCCAGGCGCCTTGAACATCCAGCACCTGGTCCTGTTCTTTTTGGCATTTTTCTCTTATGGATTCCGGGAATTCTTTCATCTTCCCCACCTTTTTTATTATTTTCCCCTGACAATATAAATATCCATGTTCGTAATCCGTTCCCGTCATGGTAAGTATTCTGCCATTGATTATCAGCATATTATCATCTCCATTTTTTAAGTACTCTGGATTTCTGCACTCTCTATTCTTTACAACGGAAAAGATTTTATGTATAACCTCTGTCCCAAACACAAATAATAAGAAAAAAATAACAATAAAGGAGAGTGCAAGATGAATAATCGAAAAAAATACGGGCTGATCGGTCTGATCATCGTCGTTGTGCTGATCATTTTGTTCGTGTGGGGATTTGCCAGCGGCGTAGGCACTGATCATGACTCTGCCCCCGAACGGGCCGATGCAAATGCCACAACCGGAGATTCCGTTCAGGCAACCTCTTCTCCAGCAGATAAGGATAAATACCTGAATCAGTTTCTGCGGGAACAGGATGATATCATGGAGGATATGATGGAGGAAATGGAGGAAGATTACAATGATCCGGAAGGAAATGCTTCCGAGGATTACCTTGAGGGTATGATCCCCCACCATGAAGCCGCGTTGGATATGGCAAAAGAATATCTCCGACTAAGCGCCAACGAAGAATTGAAACTACTGGCTGAGACGATCTATAAAACACAGAAAGAAGAGATTCAGCTGATGGAACGCCTGAAAGATGAAATAGATGATTCCGGAAAAAAAGATACCAAAAAAGAACAGGACTTCCTGACAAAATATGGGGAGCTGCTGTCCCAGCATAAAACCACGCACCAGACTGCTACAACTGCCCAAAATGTGGAGCAGGCATTCATCGACGGAATGATCCCCCATCACCAGATGGCAATAGACATGTCCCGTGCCATCTTGGACAGCACGGACAACGACGAAGTCCGCCGTCTTGCCGAAAATATAATCACCACCCAGGAGGATGAGAGCAAGCATATGCAGGAAATCAGAAAAGCTGCCGGCGTTGCCAGCAGCTGATCTTATACCTGCCGCCACAGCAGACGGGATACAATCAGAAATAAAGTCTGGTTCATTACAGTACCAGCAGCACCTCCCTGAATTAAAATCCGAGATCCTGCAGGATCAGTTCCGGGGTAAGATGATTGTCCCGCATCACATCTTCCACTGCATAGCGGTCGAGAAATTCTTTTTTCAATCCATAATTAAATACTTTCATATTGGTGGGACCGTAAAATCTGGCAATCTTTTCTCCAAAACCGCCATTTAATATCCCATCCTCCAGAGTAACTACAAAAGCATGGTCTTCTGTCAGCTGCTGCAGCAGTTCTTCATCCAGCCCGGTGATATAGCGGGGATTGATCAGGGTAGGAGCAATACCCGTTTTTTCCCCAATAGCTGCAGCCACCTCTTCTCCTAACTGGAAGAAATCCCCAAGCGCCACAACTGCAGTCCCGCTTCCCTTCTGCATTACCTGATAGCGGTTCAGTACACTATAATCGGTATCCACGGCCTCCTTTGCATGGATCACACCATTGCAGGGTATGCGGATCGCTACCGGATGTTTTGTCTGCTCGATGCTCCAGTCCAGCATGGCAAAGTATTCCTCACTGTTTGTTGGGGCCAGATAGACCAGATTCGGAATATTCGACATCATAGCGATATCGTATAGTCCCAGATGGGTAATGTCGTTCATGCCGTAAACCGAAGCGGTATTGACGAGGACCGTCGCCGGGTTGCCGTTGACGCACAGATCCTGTGAGAGCTGGTCATAAGTTCTCTGCATAAAACTGGAGTGGGTGGCAAATACCGGCTTGCCGCCATTTTTAGCGATACCGGAGCAAAACGCGATTCCGTGCTCCTCGGCAATCCCTACATCCACAAACTGCCGGCCTGCTTCCCTTCTTTTTTCTTCTGTAAAACCAATATTCGTAGGGACTGCTGCCACAACCGTAGTTACCAAAGGATCCCTTTTCATCTTCTCCATCAAGAACTCACAGGTCAGTTCCGCATAATCCTCTCCCTCGGAAGCCCCCGTGGGAACCCCTGTATTTACATCAAAGGGCATACACCAATGCCAGTCTTCTTTATTTTTCTCGGCAGGAGCATATCCCTTACCCTTTATCGTGTTGATATGGACGACAATAGGGTGATCAATATCCTTCACACTCTGGAACAACGCAATCAGTTTTCCGATATCATTGCCCTCCCCAAGATAAACATAGTCCAGCCCCATGGCGCGGAACAGATTGCACTCGCAGGTGCCGCCACTCTCCCGCAGCGCCCTGAGATTTTTGTACAGTCCCCCATGGTTCTCCGCGATGGACATGTCATTGTCATTCACCAGAATGATAAAATTGCTTTCCAGCTCCGATGCAAAATCGATACCTTCCAGCGCTTCCCCGCCGCTGAGAGATCCATCGCCGATGATGGCTATGATATTTTCCTTATTTCCTTTCAGATCCCTGGCCTTGGCAAGACCACTGGCGAGACTCACAGAGGTGGAAGTATGGCCGATATTGAAAAAATCATGCTGGCTCTCTGAAGGATCGGAATATCCGGATACATCATCAAAATGCTTCTCCTCCAGATATGCCTCCTTTCTTCCGGTGAGCATCTTGTGGCAGTAGCTCTGATGGGATACGTCAAAAACAAATTTATCCCTGGGGGAATCAAACACATAGTGAAGAGCAATGGTTGCCTCCACCATTCCAAAATTGGGGCCAAAATGCCCTCCATGGATGCTCAGGCGATTCAGAAGCGCCCCCCGCATCTCCCCGGCAAGCTCTTCCATCTGCCTGGTATCCAGTTTCTTTACATCATCGGGTCCATTTATGGTTTCTAAATACATGATCTTCCTCTCCTTTTCTATTCCCATGTCAGTTTTCCTGTTTTTAATGCCTCTTCATATCTGCTTATCTTATAATCAAGACGTTTTAATGTATCATCGATCTGCGCTCTCTGCTCCAGCAGCACCTCCCGCTGGGCTGCCAGCAGCTGGTGTCTTGCCGGGATCGTAGAGTCTCCTTCCTGATACAGCTTTACATACTCGATCATTGCCTCCACCGGCAGACCTGCACTCCTCATGCATACCGCCAGCTCTACCCAGGCCAGATCCGTTTCCTGATAATCCCGTATGCCGCCAGCAGTTCTTGTCACCGGCGGAATCATCCCCACCCGTTCATAATAACGCAGGGTATCCTGAGTAATCTGAAATTTCTCACTCACTTCTTTTATCGTCATCACAGCCTCCTTTCCGGTTTTAACCTTCTGTATAAAAATGACTGTAATAATATCATACAACCTGGAGTGGGCTCCAAGTCAAGTAAAAAAATATTTTTTATTTTGATATGAAAGTAAAGCCAAGCCCCAGAGACGCATATTATCTAAATTTTCAAATATATTGTTATATAAAAAAAATGGAGAGTTTTTAAAATGGAAGAAAACGCAACCCAACTCGTCAATAACTGCAGCTTTGCCGGTATAAGACCGATTATGGTTGATTTACCTTATCCTCCCATACAGGCTGAACAAAAGAACCCAGTCTATGCCAACCTACTGAGTATCGACTACTGTGGGTCCGTGTCAGAGATGTCCGCCATCACCCAGTACATCAACAATGAAAACCGGATTTCCGGTGAGAAATGTACTCTGGCAAAATCCCTCCTGGGAATCGCCATGGCGGAAATGATGCACTTGCAGAAGCTCGGTGAACTGATCCAACTCTTAGGCGGAACGGTAGATTTCACAGCAAGGCACCAGAACGGAAGACAATCCATGTGGACGCCGGAATACCTCGTTCTCCCAGAGATCACCGGAAAGATGCTGCTGGCGGATATCGAAGCAGAAAAGTCTGCCATCAACCAGTACAAAATACATATCAATATGATCCAGGACCGTTCTGTCAATGCTGTTCTTGCCCGGATCATAAAGGATGAAGAATATCATATTATGCTGCTTCGGGCGCTGATGCAGGAGCATGCCTGACAAAGGGGGCAGCCCCACGGGTAACAATCATACCCGCAGGGCTGCCCCTGATCATTTTCTAAAACATCTCTGTTTCATATACATTAGTCATTACATACTTTCCCCAGCACCTCAAACAATACTTCAACATCGATAGGTTTGGCTATATGATCATTCATTCCGGCATCCAGCGCCGCCTTTTTATCCTCCTCAAAGGCATTCGCCGTCATGGCAATGATCACCACCGAGGCCAGCTCTTTATTTCCCAGGGAACGGATGGCTCTTGTCGCCTCATAACCGTTCATGATCGGCATCTGGATATCCATAAGGATCAGATCATAATATCCAGGCTCTGATTTTTCAACCATTTCCACCGCAATGGAACCATCTTCGGCAGTCTCTACCTTAAATCCGGCCTGAGACAGAATTTCATTGGCAATCTCACGGTTCAATTCATTGTCCTCCACAAGAAGAACTCTCTTGCCTGTAAAATCAGCAGTTTCTGCCGGCGCTTCTGCCTCCTCCGGAATCTTCACCTGCTGTCCGATCGCTTTTGACAACGTCGCCTGGAGATCCGACATAAACATCGGTTTACTGCAAAAAGCATTGACCCCTGCCGCTCTCGCCTCATCTTCTATATTTGCCCAGTCATACGCCGTCATGATAAGAATTGGCGCCGAATCACCCACGATGGCCCGGA
>CAMTDY010000136.1 GCA_947070915.1 uncultured Roseburia sp. | reverse complement strand
GTGCAAGGAGTACCGGAGCCTGAGCAACCTGATCTGGTTCTGTGAGCCTGGGGTGACGGCTGCGGTAAGTTTTAATTTTGACGGCTGTGCCGGGGAGGAGTATTTTATTGATTCCGAGGGCATATCTTTTTTTGATGCCAGGGATGTACTGTTTATCAATATTGTGGTGGATCATCCATTTTATTACCACAAGTTTCTTCCCTATCTGCCTAAAAAATATATACAGATCTCTATTGACAGAGAGCACGAGGCTTATCTCCAACGTTTTTTTCCGGAGATGCACCGGGGGCCTTTTATGCCGCTGGGAGGAACAAGTCTGTGGGAAAATGGGAAGTTTCCGGGATTCGATGACAGAAAATATGACATTGTGTTTGCGGGAAACTACAATCCTCCGACGATCTTTCATGAGGCGATTCACCGCCATGGTGATGAATATGCCGAGTTTTATTATGATATCATCCACGATCTGATCCGTCATCCCTGGAAGTCCATGGATGCCACAATCATGGAACATCTGAACCGGGATGTAGAGGGCATTGATGAAAAGGGTCTGAAAGAGACCATGCCGAACATGATCTTTATCGATCTGTACGTGCGTCACTATTTCCGTGGCGAGGTGGTAAAGACCCTGGTAGACAATGGTTTCCGGGTACACTGCTTTGGGGCAGGCTGGGATCAGCTGGACTGCCGTCATCCTGAAAATATTGTGAACGGGAATGTGCTGGATTCCCTGGGCTGTCTCCAGCAGATCAGCCGTGGCCGCCTATCCCTAAACGTTATGCCCTGGTTTAAAGACGGAGCCCATGACCGGGTATTTAATTCCATGCTGAATGGGGCAGTCAGCCTCAGCGACAGTTCGCGGTATATGGATGAGATCCTGGAGGATGGAAAGCATTTTGTCCGGTATGATCTGGCAAAACTGGAAGAGCTTCCAGAGAAAGCAGAGCAGATTCTCTCGGACAAAGAGAAGTGGGAATATCTGGTGGCGCAGGGGTACCGTATGGCGAACAGAGGGCATACATGGGCACACAGGGCACGGTTTCTACACTCAGAAATACTTTGCAAGATACCCTGAACTGTGTTAAAATAATTTGTATGTTTAAACTTAGTATTTGATGGGAGGCTTTTATGGCTAAAAATAAAGTAAAAAAGAAAAAGCAGAGAAAGCATCCAAAATTCTGGTTTGGCTTTAAGATTTTTATTTTGGTGTTCCTGGTCGCGCTGCTTGTAGCGGGAATTGTATTTTATGTAAAATACGGGCGGGATATTTTTGCTGCACAGGATCAGGCGATTCAGCTGGTGAAAAACTCCACGCCGGAAACATTCCGTAGCTCTGAAACATCCATTGCCTACAATTCCAAGGGAAAGCAGATCGCCGTGCTTAAGGGAGATAAAGATTCTTATTATCTTCCCATTGATGAGATTCCGGAGTATGTGCAGGATGCCTTTGTTGTGACAGAGGATAAGAAGTTTTACTCCCACAATGGAATCGATGCCGAAGGAATTATTCGTGCTGTGTGGGTTCAGATCCAGAATAAGGGTGAGATCAGTCAGGGAGCCAGTACGATCACCCAGCAGCTGGCGAGGGGGATATTCCTGAATACGGATAAGACTTATGAGAGGAAGATCAAGGAAATATTTATCGCACTGGAACTGGAAAAGAAGTACAACAAGCGTCAGATCTTTGAGTTCTATCTGAACAGTATTTATTTTTCCAATGGGTATTATGGTATTGAAGCGGCGGCAAAGGGATATTTCAGTGCCAGCTGCAAAGATTTAAGTTTGTCCCAGCTCTGTTTCCTCTGTGCGATCCCGAACAACCCGACTCTTTATGATCCGGTGGAGCGCATGGAAAACACACTGAAAAGACGCGACCGGATCCTGAAGCAGATGCTGGAAGACAAAGCGATTACCCGGCAAGAATATGATCTGGCGGTAGAGGAAAAGATCAAACTTAATATCACTGAGCCGGTAAAACGGAATTTTATACAGACTTTTGTGACTTATTGCGCTACAAGAAAACTGATGGAGCTAAATGGATTTAAGTTCCGCAACCAATTTGATTCTGATAAAGAAGCAAGTGCATACAAAGAAGAATACAACGATGCCTATGCGGCGGCGCAAAAACAGCTTTTGAACAACGGATACCGGATCTATACATCCATTGACCTGAAAAAGCAGAAGGCTTTGCAGCAGGCGATCAATACGAACCTGGCAGGATTTACTGAGAAGGGGACAAATGGTATTTATAAGATGCAGGGCGCCGGTGTCTGTATCGATAACAAGACCGGAAGAGTAGTGGCGGTAGTGGGTGGAAGAAGCCAGAAGACCAGTGGTTATACCCTGAACCGTGCCTATCAGTCGTACCGGCAGCCAGGGAGCAGTATCAAGCCTGTGCTCGTGTATACTCCTTCCCTGGAGAGAGATTACACACCGGATTCCATTGTGAATGACCACAAATTTGAAGATGGTCCTTCCAACTCCAATGGAAAGTATCACGGACGTGTTACCCTGCGGTATGCGGTGGAACAGTCATTGAATACCATTGCCTGGCAGCTTTTTGAGGAGCTGACCCCGGAAAAAGGGCTTGAATATCTGCTGAAAATGAACTTTTCAAAGATTGATAAGAATGATTATTTCAGCGCCTCCTCCCTGGGCGGCCTGACCTATGGGTGCAGTCCGCTGGAGATGGCATCGGCCTATGCAACCATAGAGAATGATGGGAAATACCGGGAACCTACCTGTATTGTAAAGATACTGGATTCTGATGGAAATACCATTCTGGATGATGATGTGGATGAAAAATACATCTATGACGCCCATGCGGCGAATACAATGGTAGATATATTAAAAGGCGTTCTTGTGAGAGGTACCGGTTCGGCACTGTCGCTGGATAATGGAATGACCGCCGCCGGCAAAACCGGAACTACCAACGATAAGAAGGACGGCTGGTTTTGTGGCTTTACACCTTATTTTACTACGGCGATATGGGTGGGCTGTGACAATCCTGTCCCGATCCCGGACCTGTATGGTGCAACCTATCCAGGGCGTACGTGGAAGGCGTATATGAATGAGATCCACAAAGAGCTGGAACCCAAAAATTTTGCATATGAGGACAGAGATGACTGGAAAGACAAGTCATCGTCGGATAAGAAGCCGGACTATCGGACGTATTCCAATGACAAAAAGCAGGATGAGGACGATGAGGAGGATACTAAACCAAAGCCGAAAAAGACAAAAAAACCGAAAACTACAAAAGCTCCGGAAGAAGATGACGACATTCCGCTGCCGGATGAGGAGGAGCCCCAGCCGCCTGTGAGCGACCCCAATGGTGGGGGAGGAACACCAGATAATGGAAATCAGGGAGCAGATCCCGGTGTGGATCCTGGAAGCAATACGGGAAATTCATCGAATGATGATACGAACTATTCTCCGGATGATACTACGTTTAAGGATGAAGATGGTAATGTACAGCCATAATAATTTATGATTTATAAAAAACAGCGCCTCTGCCGATGTATTCCGCAAAGGTGCCGTTTTTTTAGTGCGCCCAGTATGGGCGCAAAGATAAGGTGAAAATACACCATGGAATTATCTTATCGATTCATTTCGTAATTCTTTAGGATCCGCTGTATCCGTTCTGATGGATCCAGAAGACCTGCGATGGAAGCGTCATGATTCAGTGTATTGATGAGAAGGGCGATATATTTACTCATATCCACGTTGATGTAATACTCTTTTTTCAATAGTTCTTCCGGCTGATATACCAGGTTGGTGGTCATAAGACGGTAGATCAAGCCGCTGCGAAAGGCTTTGTCAAATTTCTCAAGACCATTCGTGAAAAGACCAAAGGTTGAAGCGACAAAGATGCGGTTTGCCTTGCGGCGTTTTAACTCTGTCGCCACATCAATCATGCTCTCACCAGAGGAGATCATATCGTCAATGACAACCACATCTTTTCCCTCCACATCGGAACCGAGGAATTCATGGGCGACAATGGGATTTCTTCCCTCTACGATCTTTGTATAATCCCGGCGTTTATAGAACATACCCATGTCCACGCCGGCGACACCGGCAAAGTAGATCGCCCGGCCTGTGGCGCCCTCGTCCGGACTGATGATCATCATATTTTTAGGATTCATTTTAAGATCGGGAACATTTTTCAACATTGCCTTGATAAATTGATACGTAGGCTGTACTGTCTCAAATGTATTCAGAGGAATTGCATTCTGAACCCGGGGATCGTGGGCATCAAAGGTAATAATGCTGTCCACACCCATATTTACAAGTTCCTGGAGCGCCAGGGCGCAGTCCAAAGATTCTCTGGAGCTTCTTTTATGCTGGCGGCTCTCATACATAAATGGCATGATGACCGTGATACGTCTTGCTTTGCCGCTGACTGCCGCAATCATTCGTTTGAGATCCTGGTAGTGATCGTCCGGCGACATCCGGTTGATCTGACCGCATAGCTTGTAAGTGAGGCTGTAGTTGCATACATCCACCAGGATGTATAAGTCCTTGCCCCTGACGGATTCATTGAGAATGCCCTTTGCCTCCCCGGAACCAAAACGGGGGCAGGAAGCATCCAGCAGGTAGGAATCTTTTTTGTAGCTGGCAAAGTGAATGGATTCTTCGTTATTTTCGCTAATGGTGCGCCAGGAAGAAATGTAACTGTCCACTTTCCTGCCTATCTCTTTGCTGCTCTCCAATGCGATGATTCCCAGATCTCCATAGGGGATGATGTCTGCAAACTTGTTCGAATTCATGAATGTCTCCTCCAAATGTATTGTATTATTTATGTACTAATGCCTTTGCAGGCAATAGAAGGTTTATGAATGCCTGGCGGTAATCGCCTTTTTGAGACGGATATCGTCTCCAGTCAGTTTTAGCAGGGTGTAGCTGCTGGTTATCCTTGAGAAGATCCGTTCGCTGTATTGTTCCCTGAGATCATCGAAGGATAAATTTGTGGAGATGATTGTAGATTTCTTATGGATCAGCCGGGTATCGATCACCTGATAGAGCTGTGAAGAGGTAAAACCGTTATTCAGCTCCGTACCGAGGTCGTCAATGATCAGAAGATCGCAGTCAAGAATATAGGACACCGTGGCGCTTTTCTCCACAGAACTCAGATCTTTGTTAAACTTGTTCTTTTCTAAAATATCAAATAGACCGAGAGAAGTCAAGTAGACAACGGTATGAGAGTGTTCGAGAGCTTCCCCTGCAATGCAGTGCGTCAGGAAAGTTTTTCCCACACCGGTGTTTCCATATAACAGCAGGTTGTCGTGGGTCTGATCAAAATTCCGGCTGAAAAACAACGCAGTTTCGTGTATCCTGCGAATGTTATCCCTGGGTGTCATTCCGGTGGAATCCTCAACATAGTCATCTGGATAGTATTCTTCATTAAAGTTAGAAAAATTCTCGGTCTTAAAAACGTCTTGAAGATTAGATTGTTCATAGAGATACGAGACGATGCGTCTGCGGAAACAGTGGCATTTTTCATCGCCAATATAACCGGTATCCCGGCAGTCCGGACAGTTATAAACTGGCTGCAGGTAATTTTCCGGATAGCCATTTTGTGAGAGAAGTACAGCTTTTTTCCGGGAAATTGTTTTAATGTCTTGATCCAGGTTGGATGAACCTGTTCCAGATCCATCCAGTGCCAGCTTTACGGCATTGAGGGAAAGTTCAGAAATCTGACGGTCAAGTTCTGCAATTTCCGGAATCCTGGCATGAATCTCTTTCTGCCGTTCCAGAAGAAGACGGTTGTTCCGTAACTGGGTTTTGTTATATTCCGAATAAATAGAATTAAATTGTTCATTTAATAGCTGCATAGCTTATTTTTCTCCAATCACACAGGATTTATGTTGCTGCCGGCAAAAAAGCTGTAGTTGTGCCGGCGTGAACCGATGATTTTATTGCGGGTACTACTGGTGCAGCAACTGCTTTTCAAGATCGGCAAATTCCTTCTGGGAATAATCTCTTTGCGGAAAATTCTGGAATTTATTCTTTGCTGACGCGGAATTCCGGTTATTGTTTTGAGCTGAAACTGTTTTCTGCCGAAAATATGATTTATCGCAGTCATCAATATCTTTTAAGCAGGTAACACCTTTTTTGTGCCAGTCTTCCAGTATTTTAGAAGTATAGTTCAGATTTGTGTCTCCTGACTGAAGAACGGTGCGGCTGCACGCTTCTTCGATAACAGGATCTGCAAAATGATAATCTTCCCATTTGTCAATAATACGTTTTTCGGCGGGAGCCAGGGCGCGCCGGATTCCCAGGGCACTTGACACAAGCTTATATGTACCGTTGAAGGAAGAAGCTTCTTCCAGTGCCTCCTTTGCTGTATGGATTCCCTTTTTTGCCCAGTCCAGGGCGATGGCCTCGAGGTAAGCTGTCTTATTCTTTCCCCGCGACAGTGCGGTCTCGTACAATGTGATCACGAGTTCAGAAGAAAAACCAAGGTCTGACATAAGATAGAGAACCAGCTGCATATGGGAATCTCCCATGGTAGTGCCCAACAGGGCTTCTACCATACTCAGGCAGGAATCGATCTCTTCGTCTTTTTTTAATGCTTCTGCCTGAAGAGGGGAGTATGTATGGCGTTTGGGAAGTTCTGTCCCGGAGTTGTTTTGAAGTTCTGGTTTGGAAGTGTATGGAAAGTCTGACTTGGAAATTCGTTCCGGATATGTATTTTCCGCGGCAGCTGTCTCCTGTTCCGCTGTTGTTTCCGGCTCGCCGCCAGGGGGTGTATACAGAAGAGCAGAAGAACTGACAGCCTGTCTGTCAGAACTGTTTTTCTCTGGAAAGGGAAGAAGGCAGATGCCTTCTGGCTGTCCGTCTTTTTCAGAAATGGACAGGAGACCCTGCTTTTCCCAATAATGTAATGCCCTCAGGATATCTGCCTCCGTATTGGAGAGCATGTCCGCCATGCCTTCAATGGTCAGTGCGGTTGTGGCGGAGCCCATCTGCCTTAGCAGATAGAGATACACTTTAACGAAACTGCCGTTTGCGTGGGGCATATATTCATCGATAAACCGATTCGGAACCTGTGTGCTGTATTCTGGAAAATAATTTGTTAATAGAAACCCCATGCTCTGTACTGCCTCCTGAAATGTGAGCTGTCTGCAGACAAACCATCATAATGAACTACAGACCAGCTATGAAGTTAACTGCAGGTTATGGATGATGCCCTGCCGTATGCCTGCTTTGCACTCTTGATAATACCCTAATTTTTTAAATCTGTAAATAGGCAAAAAAATGTACCTTTTCAGTAGAACAAAAGCTGTGGATAATGTGTATAGTGTGGATAACTATTAATTGGACATACTATTCATGTAGAAAAAAATCTTAAAAACTACAGTTTTTCGTTGTTTAGAAACAAATATGAGAAAAATATAGTTATTCACAGAATCAAAAAGATAAAAAAGTATCCACAGCCTGTCTTT